>CAZXTJ010000348.1:0-8658 GCA_964643655.1 uncultured bacterium | reverse complement strand
ACTGCGGCGTCGACGAGCTCTTTGATATTTCCATCTTTGACCCATTTATTGAGCTTTTCTACTGTGTCACATTCATGAGCTTGGTTCCACTCGATTACCTGGCGTAGTTTATCCTCTGGGAAACCATTGCCAGCAAATTGGTCTGAACGGATGACACCTTCACGAATCCAGTGTTTTCCCCATCGATATGCCTCATACACGTCAGCGATTTCTATGTAACCGTAACTTCGCAGTACGTGAATAATGGTGTCCTGAACTTTTTCGATGTGAGGCGGGAAGTTGGGTACGTGGTGTTTTTCATCGGCATTGAGTGTCATAACAACCATTGAGCCCAGAGCTTTGGCAATGGCCATTGAAGAGTTCTCGTCGTGAATGAAACCATTGATTTCAGGAATATGGCTGGCATCGAAACCACCAATCGACTCTGCAGCGTTGTATATGGCCTTGACTATTTTCTGTAATTCAAAGTTGATCAACGCACCGTCTCGGCGTCTTACACGCAAAATTTTGTTGTTTACCATCATGGCCGGCCATACTCCTTTTCTCTAATTCAATCTCTTTCTTTCCTTATTATCGGCAAGATGGGTAGGACCTGGTAAAGTGTTGATCATATGGGGAAGAAACTCTTCTCTAAATATGTCATTCGACGGCAGTTGAGGACCGTCCAGGACTACATAAAAGTATACCTGGCCATTCAATCGGGACTCGATCGTCAAGTCGAGCTCAGAATGCTGGCTCGGCCCGTAACACATGGGCACGAGGATTTTTCCCGTTTCCAGAGTGAATTCAAGGCTTTGGCCCAACTGGACCATCCAAACATCATTCGAGTTTTTGATGTGGGCTACACAAATTCACGGATTTTTTATACGACCGAATACAGGCAGGCAATATCTTTGGAACAGCTCTTGGCCAAAGTGGGCTCTCCACTTACTCGCCACGAGATATCCGAGGTGGCACAAGCCATAGGCAGTGCTTTGGCTCACATTCATGAGTTAGATTTACTCCACCGCAACATTACGACAGATACAGTGTTTTACGATTTGGACAATCAGCGGCCTTATATCGCTGATTTTTCACTCCTCAAACAGCTAGAGTCTGTTTCTCTTCCTGTTGGGACCTCTGTTAAGCGCTTTGTTACAGTTCCTACGCCAGAATTGTTTGACGGAGTCCACTTTGACCATTTGACTGATTTATATCTTTTTGGCGCTATGCTCTATCGTCTAGCTACAAATCGACATCCTTTCCCACCACCAGAGCAAGTAGCTCAATTGCAGCCTGATACTATTTTCGAGATCAGTCCTCCCACTAAATACAATCCTCGTCTGTCTGCAAGGTGGGAGAGACTCATTCTTAGATTGTTGGCTCGTAAACGTGAAGACAGGTTTCAAAGTGCCAAGCAATTCCTCGAAGAGTTGGAATCTCACAAGATGGCTATGGACGCTGAATCTTTGATTAACAGACAGCGTAGCGAAATCCTGCAAAATGTGCGTGACAAACTTGAAGCAGAAGCTGATGATGAAGAAGAGGTAGTGGTCGAGCCTGAAGAGCCGAAAGAGAGTATTGCTCTCAAGATCAACGATTCTGCTGCTGAAATTCTCGCAGTCATTCCTGGAGGGATAAAGACCGTTGCTGCTGTTTTGGGCGCTTTCACGCTTTTCTGTCTTTTGATTGTTTTCATGCCCGAAAACAAACCAGTGAAAAGACGAAGACACCGAGGACGTGTTGATCTCAATCTAAAAATGACGCGTAAGGAAGCTGAAACTGCTCTTGTAAAAATCGCAGCAGCTTTGCCCTACTCTGGCATACCAGAGCATACCTTTCTGAAAAAATGGGCCGTAATCAAAGCGTATGTACGTACACTCACTCCTGAAGAGCAGAAGAAAGTCCTCAGTTATAGTGCTCTATTAGCCATCAAATTGAGATTTTACAGAGATCCTGCTGGAGCAACTGATGATCTCAAAGATGCAATTTCACGTTGTGAAAAATACATCAAAGGGAATTGATCTTTTCCTCAGGGGCTAGGTTGAGGATTGGCTTCTCCGCGAGCTCCATAAAAAACCAATGTTGTCGTCGTTCTTTTGGAAGGATTGGTCAGCAGCAGTTTCCAATTATTGCCCCGTGCAGCCAAGGCATTTGTCACCCTGAAAGTGAACTGTAGGGGTAGTTTCCCAATGTGTTCAGCGTGAACTTTGCCTTTTGGTCCAATGAGCTGAATTTTTCGCGGTTTTTCTCCGCCTCTATCGCGACTATTGCGAGGATGTTGTCCTTTGAAATGTACTGTTCGAGCGCCTTTTATCTTCAATGGCAAGGTTTTGCTCTTTTTGCCTCTTAGCATTATGCGCTCCATTTTTGTGGCTTGCTCGGGAAGTGGGCCCGTTCTTTTTCGCAAAACAACAATGTGAATGGTGCCCAAGCGACCTTTACGTTTACTTGGGTTACGTACTCTGACAGTCCATTTGCGACCAGGCTGAACTTGCTCTTTACTTACTTCGTATTTGAGTGTGAATGTGCCACCAGAGTCTCGTGAGGTCATCACTTGACCACGGGGATTGAGTATTTCGAGTACGACGGATGACTTTTTATGTCCTTTGACTGTCGCTTTGATTTCTGCATAAGTATCAACTTTGATGGCAAAATCTCGTTTTGCTCTTTCTTTGAGTACATAGCGAGCTCTAATGGGTTTTTGTCCCTGTCCCAAGGTCGAGTTGGGTTTAGCACCAAGTTCGTAGAACTGTACAGTTATCAGACCAGCAAAGTTTCTCTTGGACTGATTGGCAAAGGTGAGTTTCCAGCGAGTTCCATGTTTGAACTCTTGATTACCAAGGCGCTCTGTAATGTCATAACTCAAACCTGTGATGGGGAAATCGCCACGTTTGGCTTTGAACAGTCTTTTTGAAGGACCACGAAGGCTCATAACTAGCGATTTCTTACCTGTTGGCCGTCCATGGCGACGGTTTCCAACCTTGGCAGAGGCAACGATTGTCATTGGTCTCGTGATAAAGAAACTCAGAGTCTTTTGTCCTCTTGGACCTAAAAATACATTCTCTTTGATTGGTTTGGGTAGTTTGCCTGGACTGGGTTGTGGATTGGCTTCAGCCAATAGGGTACTGCAAAATAGTAGTGATAGAAGAATACTTAGGTTTTTCATTGTTCCCCCTTCTTGTCTCTATGCAGACTTTGTGTCTTTTTCTGTCCTCTGGGTTATGAAAGAAAGTGCAATTTCTGCCGTACGTTTAGATGCACCTTGTTTGGCCAAGACTGCTTTGCGAGCATTTTCGCCCATTTTCTGTCTTTCATCGCCATTGTTGAAAAGACGGGCGGTCGTAGCCAACAACTCTTCGTGGTTTTTCACGACGAGAGCTCCTTCTGCTTCAACGAGCATTTCATTTGTCGCTATAAAGTTGAAGGCATGTGGGCCAAAGAGAACGGGTTTGCCCAAGATGGCAGGTTCCAATGGACTATGTCCGCCGATTTTGGCCAGACTTCCACCAACGAATGCTACTGAGGCCAAATCGTAAATGAAAGCCAATTCGCCCATCGTGTCTATGAGCAAAACATTGGTTTCTTTGGTCCATTGAGTTTTCTTTTCGAGCTGCTCTGAACGATTGAGATAACTCAATCCCTCATCTGCCAAGAGTTGACGCACTTTGGGCAATTCCTGGGGATGGCGGGGGGCGAGGATGAGGTATGTTTCAGGTTTTTCTTTTGCCAGTTCAGCAAAGTCTTTGATAAGTGGTTCGTGTTCACCAGGATGTGTGGAGCCAGCTGCCAACACTCTCTCTCCTGGTGCGGAAATGGAGGCACGGATGTTTGCCAGTTGTGGAGAATCTGGATTCTGAGCTATCTGATCGTATTTGACATCGCCAACAACTTTGATGCGCTCTTTGGGAAATCCAATCTCCTCAACTCTCTGGCCATCTGCCTCTGTTTGAGCAGCAAAACAATCCATCTTGGCCAGCAGCGGTTCATAAAGGAAAGAGAAACTGTGATAAAAGCGGATAGTTCCTGGCGATATCCTTCCGTTGGCCACCATTACGGATAGGCCACGGCTTTTTGCCTCTTCAATGAGGTTTGGCCAAAACTCAGTTTCCATCAGAACCAATAGTTTTGGCTGATAATGGTTGTAAAAAGAACGTACCAAAAAGCGATAATCAAAAGGTAAAAAGGTGGCTACCTCTGGTGATAGTCGCTCTTTAACCATTTTGTGGCCTGTTTCGGAAAGACTCGTAACCAATATGGCCCAGTCTGGCAATTCTCGCCTTATCTCTTTGATTACACCGACAAGGGCGATGGCTTCACCAACTGAAGCTGCGTGAATGTGAATGGTCGGTTTTTTGGGGGCCTCTGGTAAATCCATCCCAAGTCGCTGACGCCAGGAGTTCTTGAATTTTCCACTGATGAACAGTTGATAACAAAAATAGAGAAACACTAGTGGTGAAAGGAAAAAGAGGGTTAGCTGATAAGCGAAGAGACCCATCAGCACCATCCTCCAAGTAGTGTATGTAACTCTCTGAGAGAACGTTTCGCCTCGTTGCCATAAGCTTTGAGGAAAAAGCGCACTTCAGAGGCTGTCAGAGGTGGCAAATAGTAGTTTTTCGTCACTTTGTCCAAAGATCTGCGTAGCCTTTTGAGCTGAGCTCGCCTTTGTCTGTCCGACAATGGACCTGGTTCCAAACGTCCTCTGTCGAGATCGAGGATAAAAACCGTTAAAGGTTCTGCTGTGACTACCAGATTTTTGACATTCAAATCAGTATGGACGAGACCGGCTTTATGAGCCTGCGCAACTGTTTTTCCTGTTGCTTTTAAAAGTGTACGAAAGAGCTTTCGCCGTTGACCTGGTCTCAACTCAGCTGCTTGCTCGAGAATTGAAAGACCATCTCTCGCTTCAGGGATTTCTTCGACTGCTATCACTCCTCGATAGATGGGGCCCAGGACGGGATAAACAGCAGCACCTAGTACAGGAGGAGTCATTACCCCTCTTTCTCTGGCAGCGCAACTTATACTCAATTCGCGAAAGGGGCGAGGCAAAAAGCCAACAAAGAGGTCACGAGTCAAACCGCGTAGCATTCCACCATGTCTATAAGTACGTAAGATGACGTGACGTCCATCTTCCAAAGGAAGAACGGGGATTGGTCCTCTTCCTTCCAACCAACGGGCATCAACAAATCTGTCTCTTTTCTCCCAGGGAGGAGTCAGGAGCATTGGAATCAATTTATGGGCGACATCTTCCCTGGCAACGACCAGACTGGTTCCATGATCCTCATAAGTGAAGCCAGGAGGAACTTTCACCCTTTCTCCTTACTTGAAATCACGCCAAACGTCGTGGAGCCAATAATATTGTTCAGGGGCCAAGCGGACCTCTTCTTCCAATATCTTAATGTACTTCTCTTGGAATTGTTTTTCTTTCTCAGGACGACTGAGGTTTTGGTCAACATCAATAGGCGGATGTATCTTGACGTGTATGCAGCCATCATCGCCTCTAATAGAGAAAACTGGGAATGCCTTCAATTTGTGACGCACATGGAATGCAGCTGCACCACTGGGGAATCGAGCAGGATAACCAAAAAAGTCGTATGTCTGTCCTTTTCGACCTTGATCTGCGAGCATTGCCACCATACCGCCATCATAAGCACGATGAAGCAGCGATTTGAGCCCCTCTATGTCGTTGGGGAAGAGTTGCAAACCACAGGCAGTACGCAATGACATGACCAAATCTTCGAAATAGCTGGCAGGCTTGTAGAGAACGTATACGTCGTATCCTTTGGTGGGAGCAATACAGAGAGATTCCCAACTTCCCATATGGGCGGAAAGGAACATGCCGCCCTCTTTTTTGATTTTTAGCTCTTCCAAGAGCTCTAGGCCATGGAACCTGAGTTTCCTCTTCCGTAATGCTGGACTTGTCATGGCGGGCATAGAAAATAAATCGATGATTACGCAACCCACGTGGCAGAAGTGGGCTTTGGTCAAACGTTTAATCTCTTCTTGAGACTTGTCTGGAAAAGCTTTGGCCAAATTGTGGCTGGTTATCTTCCGTCTAGATGACAACAAAAGATAACCCAGATAGCCCAGAAGATTGCCCAGGAAGACTTGTAGTCGTAAGGGCAATCTGCCGAGAATGTGACCAAATATGTGTAATAAGAGACCCATTAGAACTGCCGGAGGTTACCATGCAGGTGGCCCTTCAGCCAAGGGTCTTGGCAGCTCTAGTCGTTGTCCAAAACTAGGATCAATCGGTCGTTCGTCGTTTTGATATCGATGACTTCTGCTCGCATTTTGTCTCCTAGCAGTTTCTTCACTGAAGCACCTACGTCAATCGTCAGTGGAGCTAGTCTACAAGAAGCAGAAGAGGAGCTGAATGAGACTGAATTGATTTCAACAGAGGAACCGCTGCTGAGAACAACATAATCTTTCATGCTCTTTTCGATGATGTTCTCAATTGTATCAGCAAAGTAGTTTGAGAAGATGAATTCGCCAACGCTACCCAGAACGTCAACGAGCACGGAATCAAAGGGACCAAGACCTGCATTGATGGACTGAGTGCCATAGAGTGAAGAGCTTACAGTGAACTCGTTTTTAGCTGCTCCTCGAGGACGAGAGAACCGCAGCGTACCAGCAAACCTACGTGAGGAGAAGCTCACACCACTGTTCGAAGTCGCTACTGGTGCAAAACCGTGATAGGAAGCGGCAATTGTCAGTCCACGATAGGAACATTCTGGCTTGAGACTGTTTAGCTGCACATAACCTTTACGAGTGAAACGTTTGCTGAAATAACCGCTGCCCAAGGTGAAGCTGTAATCAAAGTTCTGCCTGTGTCCAATGATGTCCAATGACTCGAGAGCAGCTTTTGCTGATTTCTGTAGGACACTTTCGCTGATCTCAACATAATGGTCACCTTGGTTTGAAGTTCTCGTTGAGGCCATATCACCAACAATGATGTGACTGGAGAGCAAAATGGGCATTGGTGCGTATTTACCCAAGGTGGAAACTGGACAAGCTTCTTTTTCAATGCGGAATTTCAGTTTGGCTGTCAGTTTTTCGTTTTCAAAGGCTTCATTGAGAGCTGTGACCATTTCACCCAAGCGGTTGTCATTGGCAAAGAGTGTACTCTTGCTAACCTCTTCTACTATACGGTCGATTTCTGCACCGCGACTGAGGATGATGGTGGTTTGTAGTTGGGCTCTATTTTCATTGTTTGAGTCGAATAGGAGACTCGTATCTTTCAGTTCAATGCCTTGAGGCAGAGCATAGGGGAAGACCGTGCGGATTGCCTGATCTGTATTGGCTTTCAAATATGCATTCGTTTCACTTATCGTCGAGTTGAGCCTAATGGAACCAACAGTTGAGTCCACACCTTCGCTGATTTGTACATTTTGCATTGCAACCAAGAGTTTGCGAGTGTCTTTGAAGAGGGATGAAGTTTGAGGGCTCTGCGTTGTTACATCCTTGATGTAATCGCCGACGGCCATAATATAGCCAGTCTCTTCATTGGTAGCGTCCAGTTTGTCAGCCAAGATTGCTCTTTGTTCGTCGTAGCCATTGGGATTGGGCAAAACGATGAGTGCTGAATGGTCTTTGTCGTTGAACCAAGAAGAGCCCGAATAGGTGGAACTGGCAGTAATTTTTCCATCAGTAGCTGACTTTTTGTACATACTAAACAGACCAGTTTTTTTGTCCACACGAAGGATTGATTCATCGAGGTGGGGACCATACTGGTAGTTGCTGTCACAAATGTAGACATCGTAGTGAGGATCCTCTTCTTTGTTTTCCACTCTGTAGTTCAAAACGACGTGTCCAAAAGGTATGCGAGGATTAAAGATGAGCAATAGTGGAAGTTCTCCATTGGCTGTTTGCCGACTCATTTCTTGTACGGCTTCCAGGGTAATTTCAGAGGCTTTTTTCCCAGCAATATCATCTAGTCCGTTTTTCAAAAAGTGTTGAGCCTGATTTTGCATATAGTGGAGATAGTGGATAGTTGTAATCAACTTGTACATCTCTACTATCTCTTTGGTGTTTTCAGGTAGGGATGGATCATTTTTCGCAGGATCTATGCCCAGAGCTTGGCGACTCATTCTCTCTGCCCATTCGTCAAGCTGATGGGAGGGAACTTTGGTTGTGTAGGTCAGATCGAGAAGAGATTTGTAACCATAGACATCAAAAAACCGATCTTTGGGATCTTTGGCACGAAGGGCTCGGGCGATGTCAGCAGACTTAAAACCCTTCTCTTTTCCTTCGGGCACCGTTGAGTGATAACGGGCATGTTCGAAGAAGATCCGTGTTACCAAGGAAACGGTGTAACAGTTGCCAGCCATTTTGGCCACAGAGACTGAGCCGTGGGGATTGGCAAAACCCAAGTTGTCACGGCCAATGACAAATTTGGGATTGTTGTTTACCTCTTCTTTGACGTCGACTGCAACGCTGCGCCCCAGAGATGCAATATCAATGAGGTTTAGGCTGGCCAGCTGCATTTGGCCAAAGACACAGAGGGGTAAAGAAAGAAAGAGGAAGAAAGCTAACAGTCTCATAACGGACCCAATCTAGTTTTCATTAAATACTGCTCCAAGCTGCTACAAGCAGATAGGATGCCAAAGCTGTCTTCTTTATTTGGAGCAGGTTTGAGGGGGTAGAGCCTATCTTATGCTCTGTTTCATGGCACTAGAG
>CAZXTJ010000347.1:0-8687 GCA_964643655.1 uncultured bacterium | reverse complement strand
TCTCTATGGTGGTCTGCTTCGCCTTCGAGGACGACTAGTTCGTGTCGTCGTTTGCCAAATCCAATGAAGAGTGCCAAAAGGAAAGTACACATCAAAAGCCAGCTCGAAGCGGGGACTTCAACTGCTGCTGAACCTGCCAATACTCTGAGAACAAATCCTGTGGCTATGACCATTACATCCAATATTACGGCTTGTTTGAACCAGTTGGAATAGGCAACGTTCATCAGAAAATAGGTGCCAAGAACAAGTCTGTAGTTGTGGCTCAGTTTCAAGGAGACCAGTATGCCCAACATCATCAAAAAGGCACCAAGTGACAAAACAGCACGCACTGTTACTTTGCCTGCTGCGAGGGGACGGTGTTTTTTCTTTGGATGGGATTTATCGCGCTCTAGGTCGATATAGTCGTTGAGGACGTAGATAGAGCTAGCAATACAACAGTAACCGATGAATGCGAGAGCCGCTTGGTACAGTGCAGTCTTGTCATAGAGCTTCTGAGCAAAGACTAGCGGTGCTGCAACAAAGAGATTCTTGATCCAATGTTTTGGGCGCATGCAGCGAAACAGATCGTACATTACGAGCTCCTTTGGTCGTCTGCCTGTTATAACCCAGAGGGTCAGACTGTAGCAAGATTATTGGCACCAAAACCCTAAGCTGCGCTACCATAGGTCTTGTGACGAAGTAAGGAGCAGCCTTTTCTATGGACGATCCGGTGATGTCATTTGGTGAGTTGAAGGTGGAAGGTGCCCAAGAGCGTATCATCCCTTTCGAGTGTGAAACTCTTCGTCCTCGCCTGCGGAAAGTATGGCGGATTTTACCTGACGACAATTTGACCATTTTCATGCACGAAAAGGCTTGCCGAGCCATGGTCCTCGAAGCTTACGACAATCCAGAAGTTGAAATCGGCGGAGTGATGCTCGGTGGTTATTACACCCACAAGGAACGTCCTTTTGTCATTGTGGAAGATGTGGTGACAGCTCAACATGTCTTGTCGAGTTCACATAGTCTCAAGTTCACTCACGAGACTTGGGGAGCCATCACTCGTGAGTTAGCCAACCGCAAAGAAAAACGGCGTACTGTTGGCTGGTTTCACTCTCATCCAAAGTCTGCTGCATTTTTGTCTGAAGACGATCAATTCATCCATCATCACTTTTTTAATCAGCCTTGGCAAGTTGCTGTCGTCGTTTCAGTGAGAGACTCGGTTTTGGCCACTTTCCAATGGCGTGAGGACGTTCTCGTTGGTCGCTGTGGTTATTATCTCATTGAAGCTGCAGCAAGCGAAATTGTTTCTCGATGATTTAGTGACCGCCCAAGGCCGAACCTTCTTTATTTGCCTCTGTTTCGTCCTCTTTTTCAACGTGTCCTTCTGGTCTCAATAATTCAATTGTTTCTGCATTGAGTGTATATTTTTGTGCTAGTTCGAAGGCCATCAATCCTTCATGTGTTTTGGCTCTCACGTCTGCACCCAGGTCATAAAGACGACGAACTCCTGTCCAATGCCTTTTCCGAATGGCCACATGTAAAGGAGTGTCTCCGTCGTGGTTTTTTGCTTCTAGGTTGGCTCCGGCTTTTATGAGTGTGTCAAGAATCTCACCTTTTTGATATTCGAAGGCAATGTGAGAAGGTGTTCTTCCTTTTTTGTCGAATTCAGTCCAGCTAATGCCTGCTTTGTCCAGAATCTTGACTGTTTCTTCCAGCTGCTCAAGAGCGTTAATCTCTTTTTTGCGAAACATTGTTCCATACATGTTTACATCGTGTAATAAATTGAAGCCCAGTGAATCTTGGTCTAATCGGTGCTTCTTTTTGTCCAACAGTAGCTGCAATATCTTGGGACGCAGATGGACGACTGCATGAAAGAATGGGTCTCTCGTATTGTTGTCTCTGGCTGTCACATCAGCGCCGCGAGAAAGGAGTAGCTCGACCATGTCTAAGCGTCCTTTTCTGATGGCAATCATCAATGGTGTGTTGTTGAAACTAGAGCGGCTATCAACTTGTGCGCCATGGTCCAACAGCACTTTCATCATCTCAATGAAACCACGTTGAGCTGTCATACAGAGGGGAGTGTATTTGGATTTGGACCACTCTTCCAAGTTGACTTCCTTCTCCAAGACGAGCTTCAGCAACTCCATGTTGCCCGAACTCACAGCGGCGTGAATGGCCAGGTCGCCACCTTTGCCTCGATGATGAACAGAGACTCCAGAGCTGATCATTTCTTTCACTTTGTCCACTTGATTCAAGCGGAAGGCAATGTGCAACTCTTCTACTTGTCCCTTGCGCCAATAGTTGTATACAGGGCCTGCGGCAGGAATGCTCAGCAAAATGATGAGAATGACCATTTTGCCTATGAAGCGGGGCCCTTCGAACCTGTAGCGTTCGCGACAGTAGACAATGGTTTTGCCTACGACTAAAAGGATGAGAAAGAGTATTCCAAGTAAAAATTCCATAAGCTGAATATACCTGCACTAGGCTCATGTTTTCACCTACTCTTCTGAGACCGTTGGAATGATTGCTTCGAGGTTTGAGTAGGTTTCACATGCATCGGCCAAGGATGGTCCATTGTTAGTAACTCCAGACATCCCATCTAGTGCTTTTGTTACAGTACCAGCTACGGAGACTACATCAGAGGCTGAATAGCTACTTTCATACACTTGCCCTGTCTTTCTGTTCCTCAGACGATAGGTCATTTTGTAGGCCATATTGGTTCCTGGAATTCTGTATTCAGGGATTATCTCCTCTTCGAAGTGCTCATTGAATTGAGACAATGATATTCCTCGTTCACTTGCTTGATAACGAGCAAGGGCAGGGGCTGACACTGTTTTTGCTATTTTGTATAGCCCTTGAGCTGCACCCTGTACAGACTTTGCTGTGCCGTAGACGGGAATTAGACCGGCAGCGACTTTGTCACCTGTGGCGGCAAGTATTTTTGTGTCCACGAAGATAGGTTCGTAACCTTCGAAATAACCACCTTTTTCATAAAGCTTGGCCGAACCAATATATATTTCGCTCATAGGATAACCAACTTTGATGGTCGTCCCAGCATAAAAGGGAACTTCCATTGTGCCAAGAGGGCTCTGGTAGACATCATTTTGGGCAAAGACGAGTTCAGTCAGACCAAGGGCTGAAACACGACTGGCAAATCCACGCAGTACGGCATTAGCGCGATGAGGTTTTTTGGCAGCCAAATATACTCTTGCCTGTTGTATCACTCGCATGACCACTATCTGAGATTGTTCATCACACTGTTGTAGCATTTCCAACTCGAGCTGGCTCAGTTCGACTTGTGTCATTGGTTTTGTTGTGTTGAACAGTTCCTGCATTCGTGGTGAAAGGTCTTCAATATTAAAAGTCCAGTTGCCAACGCTAGAGGTCGTGTTTTTACTGGATTTGATTTGAGCGAGTATCTTCTCCTTCACCTTCTCAACCTTTTGAGCCTCTTCTCCGAGCATTGTGACAGCTCCTGTTTTCCCAGCGCTAAGGGCAAAAACATTGGAGGCACTCGTCAATAAAAGAAGGATGGCAAAAAATAGTAGTGTTCTCAATAGCCTCACCGACCTTGGCGAAGCTTGGCGATGTGCATGGCAGCTTCGACATAAGAGACTGCTAGGGAGAGTTTCAGAGTGAATTGCACTTCTCGTTGGCTACCTTTGGGGTAAAGACCTGACGCCAGGGCTTTCTCGTGATAACGGTCAAGCCAGCGACGAATTCGGCGCAACTCTCCAAAGCGAGGGACACGCTCTTCAGCGTGAAGAGTGGTCAACTCATTGGTCAGAATCTGCTTGGCCAGGGAAAGTTTCCGACTTCCAGAAGGAACTTTTGCATCGGTGACGAAACGTTCACAGGTGGCTGTCAGCACCCGTACACATTCCTTTTTGGGGGAGATTGCATCTTCGGCCCAGGTCATTGAAGGAAGAACTAGTGTAAGAAGGACGAATAATGTGAAAACTTTGTGTCGCTTGCTCATTGGAGCTCCTTTCAGTTGTGCCGATTACAACTAAAGGAGCATGCCAAGTTGGCAAAGTGGCTCTAGGAGCTGAAGCCTTCTTTCGTGCACAGCAAATGTGTAGCACCAAGATACGCCTGTAAAGGACAGTGTTGCACGAAGCTACAGTGCATTGTCGAGATCCCCTATGATGTCATCTATGTCTTCGAGGCCTACGGATATTCTCACCAAATTGTCCAAAATGCCCAATTGAAGGCGCTTTTCCTTGGGCACAGAGGCGTGGGTCATAATTGATGGCACTGAAATGAGTGTCTCAACGGCTCCGAGACTTTCAGCCAAGGTGCAATATTCAAGTTTGGCCAAAAAATAACGTGGATTGACATCATCAGTCATTTCGAAGGTGACTACGCCGCCAGCACCAGTCGTCTGCTCACAAGCCAACTCATGTTGTGGATGAGAAGCCAGCCATGGGTAAATGACCTTCTTTACCTTGTCGTGGGTCTCTAGAAACTGAGCCACCGATTGAGCATTATGCTGATGAAGCTCCATCCTCGGGGCCAGAGTTTTTATGCCTCGTAAACAGAGCCAAGCCTGAAATGGATCGAGAATGGCACCGGCAGAATTTTGCAGAAACTGAATCTTCTCTTCATCTTCATGTGTTGCTGTAACAATCAATCCAGCTACCAAATCCGAGTGGCCGCCCAAATATTTGGTGGCCGAATGAACGACGAAGTCAGCTCCTAATGTGATGGGGCGCTGAAAGTATGGAGTCAAGAAAGTGTTGTCCACAACGACTTTCACACCTTTGCCGTGGGCCAACTCACAGATTTTGCTGATGTCCGCAACATGCAACATAGGATTGGTGGGAGTTTCGAGGAAAATCAACTTAGTTTTTTCATTGATGGCGGAAGCCACTGCCTGAGATGAGCGCGAGTCTACATAACTGAAGTGGTAACCCTGTCTTTTGAAGAGTTTCTCAAAGACTCTATAGGTTCCGCCATAGACATTTTCACTGACTACGATGTGGCTGTCCGTATCATACATTTGCAGCAAAGTCGTGATGGCTGCCATTCCCGAGGCAAAAGCAAATGCTGCATGTCCCTCTTCTAGTGCTGCAACGTTCTCTTCTAGGGCAGTTCTCGTTGGATTTTTTGTCCGAGAGTATTCGTAGCCACTATGTTCACCAGGTGCTTTTTGGGCATAAGTAGAAGTCAAATAGACAGGTGTAACAACGGCACCAGTGGCTGGTTCGGGCTCTTGACCGCAGTGTATTGCTTTGGTTGCGAAACCTAGCTGTCCATCAAGAGTTTTTTTTTCCGCTTTCTGGACTGATTGCAGAGCTCCGTCAGCATCAAAAGCGAGATAACCTTTGGAAATGTACCTTTCCGCTCCATCAGGCAAGATACAGACAACATGTTTGTCTTTGCCTAGCTTGGCAGCGACCTCTTTTGCTGCAAAGCAGGCTGCTCCAGATGAACCACCAATGAGTATTCCCTCTGTCCGTGCTACTTCTACTACTGTGCCAATGGAATCTTCATCTTTGACAGTGGCTATCTCATCAGCCAAGGCAAGGGTCAAGGTATCTGGGATGAAGCTGTTGCCAATGCCTTCTATGATGTGAGAGCCCTCTTCTCCTCCTGCAAAGATAGAACCTTCAGGTTCAACGAGGACGACCCTCAAATCGGGATTTTTCTCCTTGAGATAACGAGCAACCCCTGTAAAGGTTCCTCCAGTGCCAGCCCCTGCTACGAAAACATCTACTTTACCCTCCATTTGCTCCCAAATCTCAGGACCTGTAGTTGCATAGTGGGTATCAGGGTTGGACATGTTGAAAAACTGGTTGAGCACAACAGAATTTTCTATCTCTTCATTCAATTCCTTGGCTTTGTTGATGGCAGCCTCCATACCCTCTTTGGTTGGAGTGCGGACCACCGTTCCCCCTAGCGTTTGGATGAGAGTCTGTTTCTCTATTGAAAACTTGGCCGGCATGACACAGATGACCTTGTATCCTTTGGCCAAACCTACCACTGCCAAACCTATGCCCGTGTTTCCTGCAGTGGGTTCAATGATGGTACCGCCAGCTTTGAGCGCACCGCTTTTTTCTGCAGCTTCGATCATACCTAGACCAACACGGTCTTTGACGGAACCGCCAGGATTGCTCATCTCCATTTTTCCAAAGATTTGGGCACCTTCGGCTGGAGAAAAGCGAGCCATCTTTAATACAGGTGTGTTTCCAATCAAATCGAGGACAGAGTTGGCTATGGTCATTTGATGCACCTCATCATTCACAAGGGAATGTTAATCACTTAAATATATCGATAAAGTCATGTTAACAGAAATCGGCTCAGGAGCAATCTTTCAACAATCGGACCATAATGCTCTCAAAAAAAAGTCAACAGGGTCCTTCCCTTCGGTCCCTGCCATTATGTACCTTATATGTACCGGAAAACTCAAAGTGGGCATTCTCGTGTCCAAAAAAATAGAATAAAAGAGCAAAAAAAGGGGCTGTCGCGGTGGTCATAAGGCTTAGCGGTTCAATTCTTATCCTGATATCTTTTCTATTCCTTTCCACTTTCACCTTGGCTGATTGTCCCGAACATGTCTACTTCCAAGACATTCCTTCAGTGGTAACTCCTGCTCGCATACCCCAAAGACCTTGGCATGCACCCTCCACAGTCAAAGTGGTCACAGCTGAAAAGATCAAAAAATGGGGCGCTCGGTCAGTGGCCGATGTCTTGCGCCGTATTGGTGGCATTGACGTACGGAAATACGGTCGTGGTCACCATATTGGCCCCCGTGGCACTGCAACTACACAGCACATCATAAATGTACTCGTCCTCATCAATGGCGTGACTGCCAATGATCCACTCCTTGGTGATTTCGACATGGGCCCTGATTTTCCAGTTGAAATGATCAAGCAGGTCGAAGTTGTGCGCGGACCAGGCTCGAGCCTTTATGGTGCCAATGCCTACGCTGGTGTCGTCAACATCGTTACCAAAAGGGCAGAAGACGTTCCACAGTCCAATTGGCAAACAGAGGTTGGTCCCAATAACTTCCTCGACACGAGCTTCCTCTACTCATCACCCTCAATGAAAAAGTCCTGGATTATAGGTGCCCGTGGCGAATTCACAGATGCTCGTGACAGACATGCCGTCAACAACAATGATGAGTTTCGAGATCGTGACTTCTGGTTCACCTTGACAGAAGACAAAGCTGAGTTTTTTGGTTATCTGTCAGAACTCGATCAAGGTCGTCCGGGCAATACCCTCGACTCAGACACAGACGACCACATTGGCACAGCTAATCAATACCTTCGCGGCACCTACAAAATTCGTCAGGAAAGCCATGAGAGTCTCATCTGTCACGTTTACAATAACGAAAAAGATGGTTACTTCAAATCAGGTGATCCTGCATTAACGAAAGTTCGTTATGATACGAACAGATTTGGTATCAACTTGCAGGGGACTCGCGAGAACCGAAAAGATGGCACACTAGTCGCTGGTATTGAGTGGGCTGGTAAAAAGGCCGAGTGGCGCGACATTGGTGGCAAAGTTGATTCACATGAAAGTGCCTTTTACGTCCAACAAGAACTTCGCAACGTCAATGCTTGGACATTTACCATTGGTGTACGTCTCGATCACGACTCTACCTTTGGCTCCAACTTGAGTCCGCGCTTTTCTGCTCTTCGTGACATGGGCCACGGTCGCACATTCCGTCTGTCAGCAGGTCAAGCTTATCGAGCCCCCAACTACTCAGAACAATACATCAATGCTGACATAGGAACTGCACAGGTAGGGCCATTCACAATGCCCCTCCGTGCCCAAGGAAATAGAGACCTCGAACCAGAACTCATCTCTTCGATAGAGGCGGCAATTGCCCACAATGTCAGTGCCACAATGCGATACGACCTGACCTTTTATTACAACCGCTCAAAAGATCGCATTGACAGACAAGTGACCATCCCAGGTGCATTTGTCCTTGCTCAACCAGTCAACGAGGGCCGCTCCATTGCTCGTGGCGTCGAGTTGGACATGCGTAAAGACATCAATGAGAAAACGACCCTTGGTTTTAATTACACATTCCAAAGAGTCTATGACAAAGACACAGATGAAACCTTGCTCTACGCACCGAAACATCAAATCAACTTCCACGTAGAGGCAACTCTGCCTTGTCGTTGGTCTGCCTATTGGCTGACACACTATGTTTCAGACAGACGAGGCGACTTTCAAGATAGTCTTGGTTCTTTCGTCGTCCACGATCTGCGCTTGGCCCGAGCAGTCTCAAAGACAGTCTCATTCGCTGTGAACGTATATAACCTCTTTGACAAAGAATACGCCGAGTCCGACGCATACCCAATGCCCGAACGAACGGCCACCTTTGAAACGACCATCAAGTTTTAAGATGAATTATAGAGGCAAAACAGGAGTAGAGATAAAAACGGGTTTCCTCTTCCTTGCATTTTTCCTCTATTTCTGTGAAACGACCATTGTCATTGACGGCAAAGAGCACAAACGTCCTTGGGGCACTCATTTCTTCCCCCTCGACCCAGGTGAACATGAAATCTCAGTCTATTTCATCTATTTCTGGGCTGAGACAGGTCGCAACACAGTCAAAGTCACAGTCAAAGATAGCCAAGCCAAAAGAGTGAGCTTCTGGATGCCTCCCTATATGCTCACATCTGGCTGGATGGAAGTAGAAGACATTTAAAAATCAATTTCATCAAGAAACTTTGTGGACCAATGTAGTAGAG
>CAZXTJ010000346.1:5835-8705 GCA_964643655.1 uncultured bacterium | reverse complement strand
ACCCAAGGCTACGAGATTACCCATGTAATCATCTGTTCGAAAACCATCGACCATCATTACTCCGACACCGACCAAAGAAAGACACAAAGCTATCCATGTTAGCGGCAGAACAGGTTCGTTCAGTATTTTTCTAGCCAAAAGGGCGGCTAACAAAGGAGCAAAGGCATAAATAAAAAGCACGTTGGCAACTGTAGTCATAGTAAGAGCCAAAATCATACCGATGAAAGACCCTGCTAAGCAGAAGGAGCCAACCCAAGCTAGCCTCCCCAAGCTGCGCAAGGCTGACAATGTTCCACGACCGTGTCGCCAGAGTGTTACACCTGCGAAGAGAATGGTCATGCTAATGGAGCGATAAAAAACGATTTGCCAACCTGTGGCAGATTCCATACACCGAATGCCCAAGCCTGAAGTTGAAAAAAACACTCCTGACAGTAGGACCAATAGAGCACCTCGGCTGTGGATGGACATTGCGCTACCAAATCTTCAAAAAATCAAAAACAATCTAACAACTGGGCTAATTGTCTCATTAAAGCGAACAAATGTGGGATTTCTTGTTAAAAAGGAGCTCGGGTAAACATTTTGTAACAGCTGCACCAGATTGGTACCACCGAGGAAACAGCCTTGCCCCCAAAACCCCGCCTGTGACCGACATGGTCCATTGGCAGCAAACTTGCATTTAGCTCAGCAAAACAAAAGGACTCTTTGAGGAAGGCAGAAAAATGAGATTGATGACAATTTTCATAATCACCCAGCTACTCCTAGCAACATCTTTGATGGCCAAACACATGGAATTGAAAGCAGAAGATTTGAAAACACTCATGCCTTTGATGGACGAGACCATCAAACTTTGTGACGAACTGCTGGCCCAATGTACCAAGGCTGAAAATGATGGAACCATAATCGGCACACTCATTAGCTATGACACAAACTTCACCAACTCTTGGTGCCTCTCAGAAAAGTATCGAAAGAAGTGGTCAATAATCCTCGTGAATCTCGGCGACAAAAGAAAAGAGATGGCCAAGATCCTCTATAAAAAGGATCCTAGCTTCTGCCACTACACTCAACGACTTTTTGGCACATCCATTGGAAGCCAATGGGGAGCAACACATTCGAACAAAGGCTACCTCAAAAGTGACGCCTTCAACATCTCACCTGACAATCGAGCAGTAGCAATGAGAAGACTGCGAGAGATTTCCAAAAAGATCAAAGAACGAGCTCGCGAAATCAAAGCGACTATCTACTGTGGTGATTTTGGAGAACTGCGCCATATGGACAAAGAGAGTCTGAACAAACTCCGTTCAGCTGCAAACAAATATGAATCTCTCCTGAAAAAACTGCAGCCCCAAGTGAATAATGACATCCATCTCGTCAATGCAGGAGCAGATCCCCAGAGCCTAGTTTTTTACGATGTAAACAAGACAAAAGACAAAGAGAGTAGACTGAGAAAACTCTTGGCTTTCACTTGTCCGGCTTACACAGTAGGTAGAAGCACAATGAGCATATTTACCAGTCGGAACTATTGGGCTCTAGAGCCTGTCTCGAAACAGGAATTCACAGACATTGCAACAGAGATTGAAACAGCTTATGGCCCATTAGAAAAAGCTGGATTTTCTTTTGCAAAAGAGAGAGCGCCACAGTTCAGTGCCCTCCACGAACTTGCTGGACCCATTGAATATGACTTTGGTTCACCTGATGATGATGACAGATATGAAGCAGTGAAAGAGTGTGAAAGGCTCGTCGAAAGGGGACTATTAGAATGTGCCCTCCTGCAAGAAGCACTCAATAAATATGAGAGCAAAGAACCACTAGGTCAAATGGCCCTCATAGGTGTGGGAAGCAGCAAACAGCAGTGAATTATTGTCGTTTTTCCAGCATAGGAAATTGACCTGTCTGTTCACCGAGCTCTTCCCTCTCTATTGTAAGCCGAGAGATGAAGTTGGGTGTGTTATTCTTCAAAACCTGTGGATAAGCTCAAAAACAATGATCATCTTATAAACCGTCTCGAGTCGGACTTCCTTGACCAATACTCTGTTGAGGGTGAAATTGGCGAAGGCGGTATGGCAACGGTCCTTCTGTGCAAACAAAAGAACTTAAACCGCTCAGTTGCTGTGAAGTTTCTAACTAGCCAATTCGATAGCTCTAGTCGTTCTCGATTTATGCGTGAGGCCCGCACACATGGAGCGCTAAAACACCCAAACATTGTCGAAGTCTACGAATTCGGAGTCTCTGCAGATACACCTTATTTGGTCTTGGAACACCTTCACGGACTGACCTTAACAGATTATCTCGAAGAGAAGGGACCACTATCTCTCAAAGAGACAATCGCAATAGCCCTGGATATTTGTTCAGCTTTAGACCATGCACATTCGAAAAACATCCTTCATCGAGACTTGAAATCCAGCAATGTATTCATAACTTCAGAAGGCACCACAAAGGTCCTAGATTTTGGTCTGGCCATCACACTGGACGACAGAACACGACTGACGCAAACCGGTTATGCCCTTGGAACACCAGTTTATATGGCGCCTGAACAAAGAGATGGCCAAGATGCAGTAACACAGTCTGATCTTTTTACTATTGGCCTATTAATTTGCGAAATGCTCGTCAAAAGAGACACATGGACTGCCAGTGCCCTTGGTGTATCTGTCTGGGACTATGAAGAGAGAATCCAAACCTGTTTTTCAGAGATAAAAGACAAACTTCCTATCAAGATGATAGAACTTCTCGAAGAACTACTCGATAAAGAACCTAAACAGAGGCCTGATTCAGCAAAGAACGTCGCTAACAGACTGCAGAAAATCAAAACTTCTCTTGCAAAGACTGTACAAGGAAAGAAACAAAAGAGTAAAAGACCAATTGTTGTGCAACTC
>CAZXTJ010000346.1:0-5735 GCA_964643655.1 uncultured bacterium | reverse complement strand
AAAGACTGTACAAGGAAAGAAACAAAAGAGTAAAAGACCAATTGTTGTGCAACTCTTCTTCTTGAGTCTCTTTTTACTTCTGATGGTTCTTTTTATGATGAAACCTTACTTTGCCAGCAAACCGGCAGAAGTCACTCCACCAAAATATTCGACGAGTTCTTCAAGTCTATCAGTCTCATTAAAAGCATTGTCAGCAAGTCGAGGAGACTTTCAATGCAAGTTATATTCCGTAGAGACTGGCAAATTTATTGAAAACCATAGAGCAACAAACTGTTCTTCATTTACTTACACAGCAGCTCCATTATCTCCAGACAAGAGATATCGCCTCATAGTCAACTTTTTCAGCGATACAAGAGATAACAAGAAGACAGAACTTCACATCAAAACAAAACCTTGGGTTGTCGAGACAGTGGTCAAGAATCACCCCTTGCTTGGTCCTCCTGCCATTCGAGGAGACAATTTGTATTTCTTGACGAGGAAGAAACAACTGCACTGTTATTCCATCTCCAAAACCTCTCCAATTTGGATGAATGATGATGATTTGGATTTCGGACACATTGCCATTGACCAAAACAATATCTACATTGCTGAAACAGAAAGATCCTTTGTTCAGTGCCGTGAATTGGCCAACGGAAAATTAAGGTGGAAAACCAAACTGCCCAATAAATGCAGACGTAAGATAGCTATGACAAATGGCAGGTTACTCATCCACTCTCATTACGCACCTATTTTCTGTTTGAACAAAAGCGATGGTGAAATCAAATGGAAAGGCAAACACTCAATCATCCAGAAATGGTTTGTATTGGGTGAACATTTGGTTTATTCGTCTTTGAAAAACCTGGTCCCATTCAAAGAAATAATCAAAATCAGTTCAGGAGACACCGTATCTTCCCTTCCCTGTCCTTCTGAATTGCAGACTTCTGCTGTGGCCCTTTCCAAGAACAAGTATTATCACCAAAACACTGACAACAGCATTGAAGAGGTCATTCCATTACGAGGAAAGAGAGAAGTTTTTAAAGCTACGAGCTTTGCTGAAGACATGATCCTGGTGGATGAAGTCATTTATTTACTGCACAAGGAATTGCTAGTTGCTCACAAAGTGTCATCAGGCGCATTACTGTGGTCTACACCCCTACGAGCCAAAAATGAGGCGAGGCGTTCTTTGTTTCATGACAGAGGTCTTTTGTTTCTGCTGGAAGAGAAGAAGAGTCTCAGAGTTTATTCAGCCCAAAGGGGAGAAAAGATCTCACACTTTCAAATTCCGACGGTATTCAGCTTCGGACTAACTCCTGTCAAAGATGGCATCATTTTCAGCACGAGCCCAACTACCATTGGTCTTTTACCTTACAACTAAGGAGCCTGCTACTTGGCCTTAACTGGCTGTCTCAAGATGGTCTTACGACGCTTGGGAGTAACAGGACTCCAAAGCTCCTCCTTCGAGGATTCTATTTTTTCATGTTTCACCGAATAGTCCACAAGAGAACTAGAGTATGGTAGGACTTTTTTGTCTCGTTTTTAGCCTTTTTCGACAAAAAGAAGATCCTACCTGTGCATTCCTCTAGCGAAGCCCATCTGAGCGTTTCCAGCTCTTTTGGGGTGGTTTTTTTAGTCCTACCCAATATTTTGGTGGCCTACGAAACCCGCTCCTACAAGCAATCTTAGATCGAGCGCTTTTTTTGGCACGTTACTTGAATAACAGCAGTCGGAGCTTGGTCCAATCGGTTTACCCCCCTCGCCGATCACCAAGCTCCACTTCATTTTCTTCATAACTTTCCTAACCCCTATACCGATACTCCCCATGTACCTATGTCATTTGACACATGGGATATTTGGTCATGAATTTGAGACTAATACTTTCAATAGCTGTGCTAGCCGCTCTCTTCGAAGGAGTGGTCGATTGTGCTTTGGCTTTCCGCCCTAAATACGAGGTGGAAGCCGACCTTGATATTGGTGCGCAATATGGCACGATTGACCAGTGGCGCCTCAATATAGACCCAACCAATGCCAACAATGTAACGAATACCCGTGAGGAAATCAGCGGTTTCTTCAAGACAGCCAAGCTGAGGCTCGATAATCGTTTGATGTATGACATTCGTGACAATATGGTGCTCGATGTGCGCAGTCTTTGGAATGTGCATTTTTATGATCCACAGAACATCAACTCAGAACGATTTGACCTCTTTTATGGTGATCACAGATTACAGTTTGGTTATGCAGCCAGCGAGAAGACACTATGGGCAGCCAATCTGTTTTTCAAGAACGACAAGGAAGATTTGTCACCAGAGTTGGATGCTTTGACGCTTGGTGGTGATATCGCCCTCGACCGCACTGTCGGGGAACATGTCTTTTTAACTTTCCGCACAGGAGCCACCCAGACTGACCTACGGGGCGCTGACAACGAATGGGACCATTCAGAAGTGTTTTTCCGAGCCCTTTATACCAACGCTGCACCAGAACGATACAGTATCGATGCTTTACCTGCCCACCCACAAAGGTATTCACCAGATACAACGCAGTTTTTTGAGATGTCCAAAATGCTCGAATTGTGGCGTAGTCGGCGACCAATCCGTCACGATGGAAAAAATCGACGCATCCTCGAGCAAATACCTCCTGGTCCGGCACCACCAACGCAGGATCTCAAAGTCGATGTCGAAATCATGGAATCGGTCTTTGCCAGCGGATTTGGTTTAACAAACAGGACTTATGACAATATGGCCAATCAAGGTTTCTTCGAGGCAGACGCAGAAGCTTATGTCCGCTGGAGTTTGGGCCGAAACTTGTCCCTCATCTTTAATGACAGAATTGCTTGGCAAGATTATGAACAAGAGGACAATCAGCGTCTTCTGTTTGACCATTGGGAGAATGACTTCAATCTTTCTCTGACTCATTCGCGTATACGACAACATCTGCGACTAGACGCTTCTTTACGCACCTGCGTGTTTGATATTGCCGACGAGTGGAGTTACAACACATCTCGTATTGGTGGCTCTTGGGACTATCGTGATAGTAAACGATATTCTTATACGGTGCGCTCTTCCTACCAGCGTGATATGCCTCACAGTGAACGTGAGGGTAATCAATATACGAAAGAATTCCGCTTCTTCGGTGCATTCCGCGTGCACTTCAATAAAGAGAAATTCCTCCGTTTCAGCTGGGAGCGTGAGCGAGAAATCGTTACAGGCATCCAATCCGAGTTTGATAGCTCTTACAATACTGACACTTTGGAGCTGCGGTATCGCCACCATTTGAGCCGCAATTTGGCTTGGGAAGCTGGTTATTCCTTCGAGCAGGAACGACATGAGATTTTCTTCCAAAACAACCGAGATGAGGAGCTAGGTTTCCTAAATCTCTCTGTTCATCTTTAGCCTGCCTTGTTCATGTTAAGTGATCATGCTAGATTCATGAGTTAGATGGGTCTATTAGACAGACTGAAAAAGTCCGGAACCGCTGTTGCGGCTACAGGTGCGCCATCACCCAAGAGTGGCACAAAACCTGGCTCCACCACAGGAGCAGGAGCGGCTCCGCCTACCGCTCAAACGACTGTCCCAGCAAGACCCAAAGCAGCTGCTCCTGCTGCTCCCAAAGCCAAAGCAAAACCTGCGGCACCCAAACCATCAGCCCCTCCCGTTGGAGATCCCAGTTCTCCTTTTGCTGCTCCCAAACCGAAAAAAAATAAGGGCGGTGGCGGACATGGCGGAGGCCATGGAGGCCATGGTCACGGTGGAGGTCCAGTTCAAGCCCACGACGGCAAATTGCTCTACCAAATCCTCGAATACAAAAAGGCTGACGACAAACCGACAGCTGCAGATTCAGGTAAGAAGAAAAAGGGTGGTTTGTTCAGCCGCTTGCGATCTTCGGCACCAGAATTGGAAAAAGAGACGGAAGGTGAAGCTGACTTCCGCGAACAGGTTCAAGACAAGCTTTACCAACGTTTTCAAACGCAGAAGATTGACAAGTTCGAAGACTCTGATGCTGAGAAGAAATATTTCCTAGAACACATCGATGATGCTATGCACGAGATAATCACCGGTGGTGACCGAGTTGGTCTCAGTCGTCAGCAAATCGAGAAGGTCAAACAGGAAATCCTCGATGGTATCGTTGGTTTTGGTCCCATTCAGCAGCTTCTGGAAACGAAGGCCATTACCGAGGTTATGGTCAACGGACCTGATAAGGTTTTCATCGAGTCCAAAGGTAAGCTGAAACTGACTGACGTAAAATTCCGTGACAATGAGCAGGTCATGCACGTCATCAAAAAGATTATCGCTCCTCTTGGCCGACGTTGTGATGAGTCATGCCCTCTAGTCGACGCACGTTTGCCCGATGGTTCACGTGTTAACGCCATTATTCCACCTTTGGCTTTGTGTGGCCCAACCATCACAATTCGACGATTTAGTGAAAATCCCTTTACTGTAGATGACCTCGTGGGTTTTGGCACTATGACCCAAGAGATGGCCAACTTCATCAAAGCCTGTATTCACGTCAAACTGAACTGCGTCGTCTCTGGAGGTACGGGTTCAGGTAAAACGACGACTTTGAACGCCATCTCAGGATTTGTTCCCCACGATGAACGTATCATCACTGTAGAGGATGCTGCTGAGTTGCAACTGTTACAGGATCACGTCGTATCTCTAGAGACTCGCCCTCCCAACGTTGAGGGTAAAGGTGCCATCCACATTCGTGATTTGGTCCGTAACTCCTTGCGTATGAATCCAGACCGTATCATCGTCGGTGAGTGTCGTGGTGGAGAAGCCTTGGACATGCTCTCTGCGATGAATACTGGTAATGATGGTTCATTGACAACGGGCCACGCCAACAGCCCCAAAGATATGGTTGCCCGACTCGAGACGATGGTCATGATGTCCGGTATGGATTTGCCTTCACGTGTCATTCGTGAACAAATCGCCTCTGCCGTCAACATCTTCATTCAGCAAAACCGCCTCCAAGATGGTTCTCGTAAGATCACCCATATTACAGAAGTTGCAGGCATCGACAAAGAAGGCCTCGTCGAGATTAGAAACATCTTTGAATGGCAACAGCACGGTGTTGACGAAAACGGTAAGGTACAAGGTGCTCTCGTTCCCTCAGGTATCGTTCCCACCTTCTTGCTTCGGTTCAAAGAAGAGGGCATAGTCCTACCCGAGACCGTCTTTGGTGAACAGCACAAGTTCTCCGAACTGCTCGTCAAAGCGGAGAAAGACAAGATTGCCGAAGAACGAGCTGAAATGGAACGTCTGCTCGAGCTCAGTGCCAAACAACAGAACGACCAACCAGCTGTCGACAGGAGTGCACTTGCCAACCGAGAACCTTTTGGTTGGGCTGAGGCAGAGATATTACCAGTAGCCGTTCGCGAACGATTGGCCCGAGAAAAGGAAGCTACTGAGCCCGTAGCTTCCAAGAACCGTCTCAGTATGTTGGCGAAACAGAGAAGCAGTAGTCTGATGGGCGCTGATGGCGACACTTCGGCCATCGAGAAACTCAAATACGACGTTCAAGAACGATTGGCTCGCCTCATTCAGTTTGAGAATGTACCCACCAAATTTGACTCGCCCGAAGAAGAGCGCGAAGTCATGACGGAAAAGATTGAATTGTGCTACAGGCAAGCCGTTTACGCCCAAGGTCTGTCACTTTCCAGACAAGACGGCCAAGTGATTGTTGCCGAGCTCGTTTACGAGGTTTGCGGTCTAGGCCCAATCCAGAAGCTGCTCGATAGGGAAGACATTACCGAGGTCATGGTC
>CAZXTJ010000345.1:0-8722 GCA_964643655.1 uncultured bacterium | reverse complement strand
TCCATGATGGTCGCCACGGGTCTGGCGCTTAGGGCATTCGACTGACATGGCACGCATCAACCTACTCCCCTGGCGCGAAAAGGAACGCCGCAGACGGCAGCGGAACTTCTTCATTGCCATGGGGGCGGCCAACCAAAAGGGGCCATTGAGGTGCATTTTCATTAAAGAGGCGACGACCGAATTGTTTCCAGCCAGGTGGAAGTACTGGTTTCTCTAGATGATATTGGTAACCGACGAGAGGGGAAATGGGAGCAAAGAGGTTTGCCGCAGGTTTGTCAGCTATGAGTGCTTCTATTGCAAGGAGAGTAAAGAGTTTTTCTGCGATGGGAGAATTGGGCAACTCTTTTGGGGACAGCAAGTAGGGTAAGTCTCGTTCCAAATCACCGAAGTAGGGTGCCGATAAACCCACATCGGATAATAGATCTCCAATGGGTTCTTGTGCTCCACCTTCTTTGCATATGTTGTGAATACGTGCCAGCAAGGCTTTTCTCGATTCATCATCCAAAGATGTGCATGGTGAAAAAATCGCCTTTTGGAGGTTCTCTGGGCTAAGCATATGGCTCTCTCCTTCACTTTGTGGAGAGCCAGGAGTCTTGAGTTTGACTTTCACTGGAGAGAGAATGGGTTTGTCCAAAGTCAGGACGAGGCGAAAGATGTTGGGAGATATTTCGTCACCTCGAGAAAAGTCGAGCATTAAGGGCAAACGTTCTTTGCTTGCTTTGTCTTGCCAAAGTAGCTGTCGTTTGGCTTTTGTCGGTCCCCGATAACCGATGGTGATTTCGTCAAAGGCCGTAAGAGAAAACCTGATCAAAACGAGAGGTGGTTCTTTGGGTTTGTGCCTATTGAATATGGAAAAGGCATAACAGGACAAGATTATTGTCAGCAGCACTGTAGCCATTCCAAAAAGGAGTTTTGGTCTGTTTTGACTCTCTTGTACTGATAGAGGAGTGATCTCTACCTCTGTGGCAAAGAGGGTGTCTTCTGTCAAAAACTCCTCTTCTTCGCCTTCTATAATGAGACGTAGCTCCTCAGCCACTGCTTTGGCATTTTGGGGCCTTTTCCTTGGATTCTTCTCCATCAACTTGGCCACTAAATTATCGAAACGTGGTGATATTTTGGGAAGATAAGTTGATAGGGGAGAGACAGCTTTCGTTTGGTGACGAGCCAAGAACTCCATGGCTTTTGAGCGTTTTAGACCACCACTGATTAAAGCCGTGCGGTACATTATGATACCCAGAGTGTATAAGTCGCTCTTTGGACTAACATTATGTCCATCGACCTGCTCTGGTGCCATATACAAAGGCGTGCCCAGCCTTCCACCCGTTGCTGTCAAATCGTTGACTGCTTCCATAGGTTTGGCCAGACCCCAATCAGCCACCTTGGCTTGCTTGGCTTTGGAGACGAGAATGTTTGCTGGTTTCAAGTCGCGGTGAATGATTTTTTCATCGTGAGCAAAAGCAAGGGCTTCGGCTACGTCCACAAAGAGTGGTAAAGCTTCATCCAGCGACAGACCACCGTGAACCAAATCGGAAAAGGTCGCACCGTCTACATACTCCATTGCAATGTAAGGCGCATTGAGGTCATCACTCACGTCAAAAACTGTCACTATGTTGGGATGCTGTAGGTGGACAGTCATTTGTGCTTCTCGTAAAAAACGGTGGAGTAGCTTTTGCGCCTTTATGTTGGATTTGGTTGGAATAATCAGTTTGAGGGCAACTTCTCTATTGAGAGTCTTTTGCCTTGCTCTATATACCTCGGCCATGCCACCGTCGCCGACCTTTTCGATTATCTCGTATTGGTCAGTAATAACCTTGGATACGTTGAGTGTTTCCTTTTTTTCCATCGCCTAAAGCATACCATTGATGGGCCTTGTCACGTTTTTGCCACAATTTGTCACAGCCCAATGCCATGAATTGGGGCACTGAGGGTGGAGCTCAAACTCACCTTTGGAGCGCTTTCAGCGCAAATCCTTTATATACGGGGAAATGAGAGATTGAACCAAAGTGGAATGTCCCTTGCAGTAGCCAGGCTGTTCGAAAGAAAAGAAAACCACAGCGGATGGAGAGGGACCAAAGGCCATGCATCCTAGTATCAAGTTAATGAAACTGCTATCGCTGCTAATGATCATCTCATTAGCCTTCACTGCAAATGCTTTTATATTCGCAATTGGCCGTCTGTTGGCAGGGCTCGGAAGAGCTGTTTTCAGAGGGCTGGGCTTCCTCGTTAGAGGAGGAGCTGGACTTTTGGGAGGTATTCTTCGAGGCGCAGGTCGATTGATGTTCGGCAAGGTCGTCGTTGAAGAGGTGCCTGAACCAGCCGGTGGTGACTTTTCTGGAGGATTTAGAGCTGCTACTCGAGACAAAGCAGCCTTTCCAACGCAGACTTTTTCTGCACCAGTAGCCCATGGGGCGACACAATGATGAATTACAGTTCCTGGTAACCCGCGGCCAGGATTTTCGAACGTGCTCCTAGGGAGCCGTCTTTGGGTGGTCCAGAGACGGCTCCCGAATTTTTATCTTGAGAAAGTTAGCCACTCTTTCGTTGATGGACAACTTGGGATTGGCAATTTCGGATTTCGGTTTTAAACCATTCACACAATCTTCCACCATGGCTGCCACATGGCGACCTACATCATTAGTGGGATAAGAAAGCGAGAAGAGTGCTCCTGCTTTGACGAGACCTGGTGAGAAAGTAAAGACAGGTTTTTCGTTCTGTAAAAGATGGAGCAATAGATGGCGTAGAGTTTCTTTCTGTAAGAGTAGGGGCTCTGGCAACAGTAGGAATGTATCTATATTACGTGAAAGAGTCTTGAGCTCTTTGGGGATGGTACGAGCATCTTTGAGTTTCTCAACGGTAAAGGTAAGACCAGCTTTTTCGAAGGCGACTTTGTATTCATCGACCAAGGTCGACAAAGCTTCATCATGCCAGAAGACACCAACTCGTTTTCTCTTGGGAGTGAGCTCTTTGAGATGTTTTGCCAAGAGTACACCAGGTGGCATATATGAAACATAATGGACTTTGTCGTCAACAGATTGGTGTAGAGAAGGTGTGAAGAGAGTCATGCAGCAGATGAGATGACGTGAACCACGCGTTTTCATACCAACATGTGTTGCTTTGGCACCAATGGTGACCATGCAGTCAAAGGGATAAGAACGCAGACGATTGGTCATGCGTCTATCAGCAAGTGCGTCGCCACGAAGGGTGAAGACACTGACGGCGTGCCGCCTGTCCAATGACTTGCGCAGCGCCTTTAGAGTCCTTTGATAAACAGGTAGATCTTTGCTCAGTAAGATTGCAATGTCACTTCTTTTACTGGCCCAAGATGTACTCGTGCAGAGCAGCAAAAGCAGGGCAGGCAAAAGTCTATGCAATTTCCATTGTCTCATCTGAACTTAGAACTCCACAGTCCATGATAGCGACATTTGTCTGTCAACGATAGGAGAGTATTCGTTTGTCCCTTCTGGCACACCCAGAATTTCTCTGTCTGTTAAGTTAGTGACTCGAAAACCCAATTTGCCCCGTTCAAAGTTTCGAGACCAAGATAAATCGATAGTGTTGTAAGAGGGGATCTCTTCAAAAGTGAAAGGATCATAACCGTAGTGAGAGGCCCTGATCTCATCCATATGATGAAGGGTGATTTGAAAAAGGTTCCTTTTGTCAGGACGATAGATAAGAGAACCAGAAGCGTTGAGATCAGGTGAATAGGCGGGGACTCGCGCTGCATCATTTTTGAATTTTGTGTTTCTCTTGGAACCTTGAACGAGAATGGTGAATTTATTTGAGAGCTTCTTTTTCCAAAAAACGGTTACTCCTCGTGTTCGTAGAGGAGAATCCAAGTTTTGGAACTGATGCTGAACGAAGCCAGAAGGGATGCCAGGGAAGGGGAAGGGCAGCGGTTGAAAGAGAACAGGGATTCCATTGGAAATTGGGGTGATGAGATTTTTAGCCTCATATTCAAAAAGGTCCAACTTAAAAGTACTGTCTTTGTTTCTCTTTTCATAACCAACTGTAATAGATGAGATATCCTCATTATCCAGATTCTGACCTGGCAAGAGTCCAGGAATGTTCAATGGCATTGCACCCAACATGCTCGTAGGCATTAGATACATGGAAACGATGTCAGGAAATCTGATGGCATGGCCTGTACCGAAACGAATCATCTCTTGAGCAGAGAGGCGTTTTCTCGCATCTAGTTTCCACGAGATGTCTCCATCTGTGAGTGTGTGATCAAAATATCGCAAGGAACCAAAGATAGACCAATCCTTGTCCAAGTCATATTCGGCTTGATAATAAAATGAACGTGTATCGACCTCATGTTTACCTGGTGCAAGTTCACCTTCTGCGCTCTTGCCACGGAAAGTAAAACCAAAGATTGAGCGAAGTTTGCGGTAGTCCACTAGTTTGCTCAAGTCGAGATCGATTAGATCCTCCTCATATGCATTCCCCAGAGAAGTAGCAAAGTCTCCACGTTTGCCTTCGTTTCTCTTGGCAAAATACTCGAAACGGAAACGGAACTCTTGGCTCGGGTTGATTTGTTCTTTGTAGCGGGCAACTCCAAAGAAGAAACGTTCATCACCTTCGTGAGGCAAACCTGAGAACAAATCCCTCGAGCCTGATTGGACTTCAGAGAAACCAATCTCCACACCCAAGTTTCTGTATTTGTCGAGTTGACGGCGAATTGAAGTGTTAATCCACTTTCTTCTCGCGTCCAATCGCTCTGATTTGAGGGAGTTCACACCTGTTTGTTGTGATGTTTGCGTCAAGCCAATGGATTGGTCAGCAGTGAACCTCGTGTCGATGACTGTGTTTTTGGTTTTGTGTGAGGCAGTCGCCTGCATTCTTTTCAATCCACCTGTACCGATGGTGACTTGTGCTTTGGCTCCACTTTTTGTTTCTTCCATGGATTTTCGAGTGATGATGTCAACGACACCACTAAAGGCATTTTCACCATACAAAGAGGTTGATGGACCCAAAACGACTTCAACTCTTTCAATGTCACTGGGAGTGAGAGGCAAATCGCGCCAAGGAGTTTCACCATATCTGGCAGTGATGACTGGAGCACCATCGAGAAGGACTAGGATGAGGTTGGAATATTGTGAACCCAAACCACATGCAGAGACATTGAAGTCATCTCGAGAGACGTGGAAGACATCCAAACCTGGAATGAGACGGAATACGTCAACGAGATGATGTGCCTGTGCCTTTTCGATGTCTTCTCGAGTCAAAACGAAAACATTGGCTGTTGAGGAGAAGGTTGGCCGCGAAAACCCTGTGGCTGCATGGATGGTCTCTTCTTCGATGAAAGAGAGCACATCGTCAGCAGTATCTGCTTTGTCCACTGCTATTAAGTCCAATGGATTTGCATAACATGGTGCAAGTGCCATACATGTGAGCAATACAATCAGAATAGATAATATAGGAAATTTGTAGCTAAACATGAGATCTCTCTATTGCATATTGCATGTCAGGCCTGCATGAAAATGCAATATCGTTCACAAATCGCTAGTGCAAGTTGCAATCCAATGCTCTATTATTGTTGTAGTCTACACATACATACAAGACTAGGGCCATAGAGAGTCTCTCCTTTGATGAAGCCCATTTCCTGCTTATGAGGCATAGAGCGGTGATCTGATCATGGTGTTTGCACCCAGGAAAAACATGGCGTTCTTACCTCTTGCCTGTAGCAGAAGGAACGTGCGATGTTACTGCCTTCATAAATGTGGCAGGAGGAGATGATGAGTGAACTCACTGGTGGTGTTCTGATCATTTATACGGGCGGCACTGTGGGGGCAGTTCATCAACATGCTGGCAGTAGTGATGAACCACTGGTCCCAGGTAGTACTGCCGCACTAAAGTCACATCTTCCCTTGGTCGATGGGCGAGCGATAAAGTTGTCTCAGGGATTGGTTCCCGTTGACGTGACTTCTACAGATGAGTTGCTCGACTCGACGAACATCACCCCTAGCGATTGGGTAACAATCGCCTCATTAGTGGAAAAACACTATGATGAATATGTGGGTTTTGTCATCCTCCATGGCACAGACACCATGGCTTTCACCGCCTCTGCTCTCTCTTTTATGTTCGACAATTTGGAAAAACCAGTTGTTTTGACAGGAGCGCAAAGACCCATTGGCGAAACTAGATCAGATGCTCTGCAAAACATAATCACAGCCGTAGAGATTGCGGCTTCATCACTTCTGGGCAATCCTGTCGTTCCAGAAGTCTCTGTCTATTTTCATGATGTGCTGCTACGTGGTTGTCGCGTGACCAAAACTTCTGCTAGTGCCTATCAGGGCTTTCACACACCAAATTGTCCTGCTCTGGCTACGGCTGGTGAACATATCAATGTGAATGAACCTGTAGTTCGAATGGCCTCAGGACAAGCTTTGACTACGAGATATGGTCTCAATCGCAATATCGCTGTTTTGCAGCTTTCTCCTTTGATGAATTTGGAAATGCTCGAGCGCATGCTCTCGGCGGCTTCATTGGAAGCTGTCATTTTGGAGACTTATGGTGTTGGTAATGCACCATCTTCTAGAGAGTTTCTGCAAATAATTGAACGAACTGTGAAAAGGGGAGTGAAGGTCGTCGCTGTCACTCAATGTAGACAGGGCGCCGTGGAATTGGGTTTGTACCAGGTGAGCGCTGGTTTGTTACAAAGAGGAGTCATTTCTGGTCTCGATATGACTGCTGAAGCTGCTCAGACGAAGATGGCCGTTTTGTTGGAAGATCCTACTCTCGTTGATCCAGTGGAAGCTTTGATGCAAATCAATCTCAGAGGTGAACAGAGCCAATCTCTTTTTGATCTCTCTTTCCCTGCAGGTAAAGCAGAACCTGCTGTCAAAGTGTGGCAAGAAGGTACTTTTCCCGGTACTACCTATTATGACGATAAACTCGTTAAAACTGCTCAGTTGCGAATTCTCGATTTGAAGGTCGACAGTAGCGAATTTTGCGAGATTTCATTGAAGATAACCATCAATGACTCCTCACAGAAGGCCACGATAGTGTGGGATCCTCATGAAGAGGATCATATGGCCATTGTCGATGTGACCAAGTCAGTTCGCCGTGCCGTTGATAGAGCAAGAAAGAGCTCTGTCACCATAGAAGTGATGTCTCCCGAAAAGTTCTCGTTGGCTTGGCAGAGTCTCCATTTGGCCATCTTCACTGATGTTAGAAGCAATCAGATCTTCTGATGTCACCAATTTGGGACAGTGAATCTTTACATGGTGTTGCTAGAATGAAGCAGCAAAAGGGGACACCATGTCTGAATTGAGATACAACGTCATCTGCCATGAGTGGGTAGTCATTGCCAGCGAACGAGCAAAACGCCCCCAAGAGTTCTCTTCAAAACAACCTTGGTCTCATGGTGGCGAAGAGTACAGCTCTACTTGTCCATTCTGTCCGGGAAACGATAGGCCCGATGAAGTCATTACTCTCAGTATGCCAGCTGAGGGCCTTTGGCAAACGAGGGTCGTTCTCAACAAATATCCAGCTTTATCACCCAATGGCCATTATGGCTCCATGGATGTGGGATTTCAGCGTTCCGTTGGTGGTTTTGGCACTCATGAAGTCATTGTGGAAAACAGACATCACGGTAAAACAATGGCCACTATGTCGAAAGAGGAGCTTCAGCTCATTCTCGAAACTTATCGCTTTCGTTATAGAAAACTAAGAATGGACAACAGACTGAGGTCCATTGTCATTTTCAAAAATCATGGTCCTGAAGCGGGCACTTCGTTGATACATCCCCATTCGCAAATTGTGGCCACTCCAATCGTGCCCAATAGAACACGAAGTCGCTTGGAAGAAAGTGCCCGGTTTTTTGATGCAACTGGTCAGTGTTTGTTCTGCAGGACAGTGGATGAAGAGCTGGCTGATGGTCGTCGCATTCTCATTGAAAACGAACATTTTGTGGCATTCGTTCCTTATGCCGCTCTGTCTCCCTTTCACATTTGGATTTTTCCCAAACGCCACGAAGCATCCTTTGGCGATGTGGAGTTGTCTGAGCTTCCTTCCCTTGCCCAAACTTTGAGAGACGTGATGCGTCGAATCGACCTTGGCCTTGGTGATCCCTCTTTTAACTTGACCATACTCTCTATCCCTCTCAATGCAAGGGATAAAAGTGCTTTTCATTGGTATGTATCCATTGTGCCTCGTGTAAGCAAGATTGCAGGTTTTGAATTGGGATGTGGTATGCACATCAACCCAGCAATACCAGAAGAGAGCGCAAAGTTTTTGCAGTCAGTTTCTATTGATTAGCTGGCAGCTCCAACTTTTGTACAATGGCCTCAGTTTTGGCTTCCTGGAAAGTAGTTTTTGCCGTTTCCATGACTGTGTCCGTGTAGACGAAAGGGACCTCTAGCTGAGCATTTATTTGCACATTTTCTGCTTCTCGTTCGCTCAAACCAGCATAGGCTGATTCACCTGCAACGATGTAACCACCATCTAGACAAGAACGGATGGAGCAAGGCCTCTCATCATTTTCGCCACCAACAGTTCTTTGCCACAATATCTTATTGTTTTTATCAAACTTGATGAGCCAAACATCTCTTTTCCCCATTGCGAATTCACGGGTAGTGCCGGCTACGATGTAGCCGCCATCACTAGCTGGAGCTACGTCGTCAACTCTATCACCTTTAAATCCACTTTGAATAATTGCTTTGCCTTTGCTTGAAAATGAATGGATCCACATTTGTTTGGCTCCACGGAAGCTTTCCATCAC
>CAZXTJ010000344.1:0-8743 GCA_964643655.1 uncultured bacterium | reverse complement strand
GAATATGGCTCGGTCGCCTGCTTTGATGTTGTTTTTATCAAACCATCCTTGGTTTACCTCGAGAGCATATCGACAGGCTTTTTTCGATCTATATCTTGGTCCAGTATCCAAGGGTTTCATTTTGCAGATGTTGATAATCTTCATGTCGTCACCAATGAAAGCGATTGAAAGCGGTAAGTATGTGTTTTTCATCCAGAAACTCTGGTAACGACGAGTGGGCATCATGAACAACATGCCGTGGTTTTCAGCCATTGTCTTTCTAAACATCAATCCGCGCCGAATTGTTTCTTGTGTATCTACTACTTCAACTGTCACCTTCGCACCTTGACCACCACCTTTTGGCTTGAAAAGGATGGCTTTGACAGTTGTGGACTTGCTCTCACTGCGACCTGTCGTAGTGGGAGTGGGTCTATTCTTTGCGATTGTAGGTGTGGCCTGCTTCTCATCATATTTTCTGACCTGCGGACCGCAGGAACAGATGGCCAAGCACAAAGCCAACAACAAAAAAGCAAAGAGTGGTCTCATTGCTCACTTCCCCCATCTTTCAAGACAGTGCCTACCCAGTGTTTGGCATCGGTCGCAAGCCGAAAGCCCAATTCGGCTGGAGTCTCTCCTTTTTCTTGGCGAGCCTCGAGCCTGACGACAAAACTATCTTCATCTCTTGCCACCATGGCCTGCAGGTGAATGCCGCTTTTTTTGTTTTTTGCCAAAGCACCAACAGGGTGATGACAACCACCACCGACTCCAGCTAAAAAGGCACGTTCCGCGGCTACACAATCAGCAGAAACAGAGCAGTTGATTTTTTCTACCAACAGTCGAGTGAATTCATCATCACTTCGTATCTGTATGGCAAGAGCCCCTTGGGCAGCAGCTGGCAACATCACATTGGGACGCAAGGGTTCCACATGCAAACCTTGAGCAGTTTCAAAACCGAGACGTTGTAATCCCGCCTCAGCAATAATGATTGCGTCAACAACTCCTTCTCGCACTTTGTTCAAGCGCGTATCGAGATTTCCGCGTATGGGTACCACTTCAACATTGGGTGCAGCCCAAAGTAACTGCACTCTTCTGCGAGCGCTGCCTGTTCCAACCTTCGTATCAGGTGGACAGGAATCTAGTGTGGGATAAAGGCGGGAAACAAAGAGATCACCTGTTGGTGCACGTTTGGGAATGGCTGCAATGGACAAACCCTCACTTTGTTCTGCTGGTACATCTTTATGAGAGTGAACAGCCAAATCAACTCGACCATCCAGAAGAGCACGTTCGAGTTCCTTGACGAATAGTCCGTCACCACCAAGTTCGCGTAGAGGTTTACTTTTGTCTCTGTCACCTTTGGTGGATATGATGGTCTCTTTTATATCTAAAGAGCTATCGAGCTTCTTTAATTCTTTCATGACCCAGGCCGTTTGTATACGCGCCAGCCTACTGGCTCTCGTGCCCAAACGTAAAGACTTCTTACTGCGGGTCATTTTCAGCTTTCTCCTTTTCTGGGCCGCTAACAACGAGTTTCCCCTCTGCACCGAACAATGTGGCAGCCATCTCGATGATAGTATTGCTCTCCAAGCTATCTTCTCCGCCATGGAGCCTTATTTTGGTCAAACAAGGATGAATCAACTTTTTAGCTACACGCCTGAGAGCTTCTTTGATTTTTTCTTTGTCATTATCTTCTGCATTGAGCTTGTGACAAACTCTTGCAAACTCTTGTTTTACTACCTCTTCGGCCTTTTCTTCCAGATGAGCCAATAATGGTCCCACTCTTCGTCCGCGTAACCATTTGGTAAACTCGACGACACCTTCGTTGATGACCTCTTCAGCTACAGCAGCTGCTTTTTTCCGTTTATCCAAATTAGCGTCGACTATGCCCTGCAAATCGTCAACATTGTAAACGTAGACGTTGGATATATGGTTCACTTGCTCTTCGACATCTCTTGGTACTGCAACATCTAAGATAAAAAGAGGTTTTCCTACTCGCCGTTCCATGGCTTTTTCCACAGCTTGGACCGTTATGATTGGTTCTTTTGCACCTGTTGAAGATATGACCACGTCGGCTTGTGCCAAACCTTGAGCCAAGTCTGCGAGAGAGAGTGCTCGTCCGCCTACAGTTTCAGCCAAGCTTTCTGCATTTTCCAAAGTGCGGTTCAAAACTGTGACTGCACCTATCCCAGCTTTTTGCAGATGAGTGAGTGCCAACTGCCCCATCTCGCCTGAACCAACTATGGCAACGGGTAATCCTGAAAGTGAACCAAATATTCTGCGGGCCAATTGTACGGCAGCATAAGCCACATCAACGACAAAACGTTCGAGACCACTTTGCTCGCGCGCCTTTTTTGCCCAGCGCATTGCATTGCTGAATAATCGGCCCAAGATGGGCCCAACAGTGCCATCCTCTTGACCGCTCTTGAAGGCCTTTCTGGCTTGTCCCCCAATTTGTCCTTCGCCCAAAACCATTGAGTCCAGACCTGTGGCTACTTTCATGAGATGGAAGACTGTATCTGAACCAGAAAGTATATAAGAGGCTGATTTCATTTCATCGGGTGATGGTCCAGCTGTGTCCACAGTAAAACGTGCCAGCAGCCTTTCCACATCAGGCTTTACTAGAGCAACACCATATAATTCCACTCGATTGCATGTTGACAGTAAACACCACTCTTCAATTACTTCTAAGCGTTTCAGTGCACGAAGTCGGAATTGTAGCTTTTCGAGATGTCGAGAAACATGTTCACGTATGTCGAGGGAAGCTGTTTTATGATTTACGCCTACGACAAAGAGATACACCTTGCGACCTCTTCCTCGAAACGTTCTTCAGAACCCTTCAACAGTAGTGTTAATGCTTGGCTGGCAAAGATCTCTTGCCAGAGTTTCAACTCTTTCTCTTCTGGAAGTTCCAGTTTTTTAATTCGCTGACGGAGTAAGAAAAATACCTGACCAACTTTTTTCCACTCATTAGGGAAATGCTTCGCCACTTCATTCTTCAGATAACGAGCCAATGCAGGCGCTGTGCCTGCCGTGCTGACTGCGAATGTAATCTTCCCTCGTCTTACAGTTGAGGCAAAAGTAATCTGATGTTTACGCTTATCGCATAAGACTGTAAGAGCTCCGTTTTTACGTCCAGCTCTGCCAACGAGAGAGTTGACCTTTGGGTCATTCGTGGCTGCAACAACAAGTGAACAGCAGCGACAATCCTTGGCTTCAAAGCTTCGTTTCCACCATCTGATCTTGCCTTCTCTCTGCAGAACTTCCAACTCTTTGACCACTTTGGGTGCAACAACTATCGGACGAGCACCTGCCCCCAGCAAGGCCTTAGTCTTTCTGCGCGCAGCAGAACCGCCACCGACGATGAGAACTCGGCGGTTTCGCAGGCAGATGAATAATGGAAGTGGCGTCATTAGAGAACCACTTTCAACAAAACGATGATTAATGTCATTATAAGCAGGGCAAATCCAGTCAAAACGACGCCACCCAATCTCGCACCACGCCAACCAGCAATGCGACGCATATGGAGACCTAAACCATATAGAAGCCACAACAAGAGAGCACCCAGCGTACGTGGTTCCCAACGCCAAGCTCCCCAAGCGCGACCGACTGTCGTTGAGGCGATAATTATTGAGACTGTCAACAATGCGAATGTGAGACCAGCAAGGCGGTATACGGCTTTGTCAGCTTCAGCAAGTGATGGCACAGCCATATAAGATGGCAAAGGTTTTTTGGCTTTGAGGCAATAATCTTGCAAAGTCAGGGCAAATCCAGCACCTGCAGCCATTGCAGCTGCTGCCACAGCAGCTGTGACCAACCAAAGATGAAGGGTTGAGAGTCCTCCACCACCTAGACTTTTTGCCTGCCCCTTGCACCAGAGAACAATGAATGGAATGAGAATAGAAAGGACTATGGGCCAAAGCAGATATCTACTGACAACTGTATTCTCATTTTCATCACCGCAATAGATGTATGCCAGCAGTGAGCCGAGAAAAAAATAAAGCGACAAAAAGACGGCTGGCGCAGCCAGCCCTAGTATGGCTGTGTTGAAAATCAATGTGCTAGTAGAAAAAAGGAGTAGGGCTAAAAACCCTTTGCCCGTGGGCATTCGCAGCAAAACATAAGCGGCAATCAAGATGGAGGTCAAGAGAGCAACAGAGCTCACGGTCCTTAACCTCCTGTCGCGTAGGAATGTAATCCAGACAGAAGCAGATTGACGCCAAAGAGTGTGAACATTGTGACAGCAAAACCAATGACTGCTAAATATGCGCTAACCTTGCCGCGCCATCCCCAGCGGTAACGACCATGGAGATAGAGTGAATAAACAAAGAAAGTGATGAGTGCCCATACTTCTTTGGGATCCCATCCCCAATAACGGCCCCAAGCTTTGTGTGCCCATACCATACCCAAAACCAATGCACCAAAGGTGAAGAGAGGATAGCCCAGAGATATGGCTCTATAACTGAATGTATCCAGAGCTTGAGCTGATGGCAGCCGACTGAGAAGGAAACCTTCCTTTGCTCCACTTTCCTCTTGCCCGTTGCGGATGAGGTACATCACCGCTGCAGCAAATCCCAATACGAACCAAGCTTCTCCCATGAATGAGAGCATCACATGTGCTGGCAATAACCAACTCTGTAGGGCGGGAACCAATGTTGGTACCCTTTGGGGAGAAAAGAAATAAGCAAGGGCTATCAAGACGACATACAGAGGAGCTGTAAAAGCTGAGATGAAAGGTAGTTTCATCCAACGACGAACGACAAAGAGTGTACAAACTGTGCACCAGGCAAAAAATGACAAGGATTCATACATGTTGGTCATTGGTGCATAACCAGTTACAGAACAGCGAAGGATGAGAGCCAAGGTATGGCTAATCAAACCGCCACAAGTGATAGTGGCTGCCAAACTGCGTACTGGTTTGCCTTCCTTATCCTCTGACTGACGAAGGAATTCGACAGTGAAGAACAATGCTCCTACAACATACAAAGCCATGGTGACAAAGAAGAAAACTTGTTCAATTGGCGTCATGGCTTACTCCTCTCTGCCAACTCTGCATGAAAGGCAGAGGCAATAGAGGCAAACTCTTCCCGGAAAGCATCTGGGAATTTCGCTGCCAATCCAGCCAGTTTGACTTCATCGTCAGCTCTTACATAAATCCAGACGCGACGATGTTCACAATAAAAACAGAGCATCATTCCTACCATCATGGCCAATGAGCCTAGCCAGATAAAAAAGGTACCTGAATCATGCTGCAGTGACACGCCAGTCCAGGCTTCACTTTTTTGTTGAAAGACGCTCAAGGTCAATCTTCTTTTTCCTTTTTCACCAGTTACTTTGGTCAATCGTATTTTGTATTTGCTGGCAGGATCTTCATGAATGACATAAGGTGGTTTTTCAAAGAGGAATATTCCTTTTCCAGCCTTGTCTCCATCTGCTTTGACTAGCAATTTGACAGCTGGATTGTTCAACTTATCCGATTGGCTATAGGCACGTGGTCCACCTGTTGACGAGGGCGCTACAGCAAAATCGGCGTAAAACTCAATGACTTCAATTTCTAATGGAAGTTTGTCAAATTTGTGAGCCTTCGCAATGCCAACTGTAGCTGAGGCAATCTTTGCACCTGGTCCACTCCCCTGTATTGGTCTATGGATGAAAGAGTGTTGGTACATGGTCACGCCACCATATTCGAGAGGAACATTAACCTCGATGGCCTGTGTTTTCACGGCTTTACCACCGTCAACGACCTGCAGAACACTGGTCCAATCTTTTACTCCACCATTACCCTCATAATGCTCTTCACGAGCTTCGAGAACTTGCACTTTGAAGCGCGGTCTTTTTTGGAGTTCCTGTCTTTTCTTTTCCAGAGAAGCCATCTCTTTTTCCAGCGATCTGAAGGTGCTCACGTCATCCTGCGTAAGAATTCTTTCCTTTTCCAAATCGAGGTAAAAACCATGCAAAAATGACAGGCGGCGCATTCTCTCACAAATGCGGTAAAACTCACCTTCATATACTTCGAATGATGTTCCGGCGGCAGCTTCGGCATACCCCTCAAATCCCGTATACCAACCTATGACTCCTCCGAGAAAGAGCAACAACACACCAAGGTGAGTCACATGGGGACCAAAAGGTGCCAAACCACCTCTACGAGCAAGATGGCATTTCCCTCCACCTTCTTTATCGCTTGACGACACCATTTCATAACCCAGAGAAGACATCACGCCAGGCAGTTCCTCTTTTGGCAATGTGCCCTTGGAGGCTCGAAACTCTCCATTGTCGAAAAAAGCTTCGTCTCTTTCAGCAGAAGGAGAAAAATAAGCACGAAAGAGGCCTGGTAGTCGTTTGAGTGTGCAAAAACAGAGATTGAGCGCTAGGAGGCCAAGAATGATACGAAAAGAAGTGGAGGTAAATGGTTTGTCAAACCCAAAAGAGAGCATTGCCCGCCCTACTCCGCCAATGAGAAAACGACGAAAGTCGGCGTATTCGCTCGTTAGTGGCACGAGAGTCCCCAAGGCACATATGAGCCCCAAAAGGACTAGAAGGAAAAGAGTTACACGCAAAGATGCTAAAAAATCTACGAGTCCTTTGCCATTTTCTTTTGTGTCTCGTTCCATGCCCCTCCAGTAAACGTTTTCGAGTGATTTACGATGTGCTTTCCAAAGAGGCCAATCTAACATAAATAGGGTGTTTAGGCAATATTTTTGTACGATGCGCAAGTGGCTCAAAACCTTTCCAGAAAAGGAAAAGATAAACTTTTGGTCTCGTTACCTCGATAGATAATGATGAGCCACGGTAGATAATTGCCGAGGGAGGAAGAATGGTTCGGCAAATAGTCCTGGGAACAATATTGATGACTTTACTCATACCATCGATGGTATGTGCTTTTCCCCAGGTACCCAAAAAATTGAAACCAAATCCAGAAGGTCTTGTTCGCCCCAAACATTTGGGTGCAGAATGGCCTCATCTAAATGTAGATGAAAAACTCTACTCTCTTCGTTTTGAGTCCATGCGTGAGAGCTACGCTGGTTGGTCAAAAGAACATACGGTCACAAGAACGTCGACTTATCCTGAATTGGAAGAGCAGTTTGGCATTTTTGCCTTTAATCTCTTACCACCAGACTATTTTGGTAGATTACCCCATGTTGACTATCATCAGCCCTTCACAGAACTATCAGCAAACATCTCTGGAGCAACGGGCCTCATCGACATGCCTTCGGCCTACACACAGAAAAAGGGTGTCTGGTTGGGTAGCGTCTCTTATTCAACAGGTGATGCAAATCAAGACTATTTCAACAACATGTATCGCCAATGGGATGCTTCTGATATTCGTTTGGCCGTCACTTATGGTTATCGTGATGACACAGAACTGACAGCAACGATGAATATTTATGATAGAGACATCGACTACACCAATGGTGCAACAAGGGAAACGAATGGTCGGTTCCTCTTTGGCCTCGGTGGCAAAATGGGCTTCTCCACCACAGATGACAAATTCCAAATAGCTTTAGGTGGAATGTACACATTCTTCTCAGACGAAGAACGTGACATCATCAGGCTCTATGATTACCACTCTATTTCGAATATATATGCTGTAGGGTCTACTGACTCGCGTTTGTTCAATGCTCATGTAATGTACAAATTCGTCAGTTATGACTACAGGTCGAGCTCTTTGGCCCCAACTGCTCAAATCGGCAACAATCCTGCGACTGGATTGGCACCAGCTGACGACCACTGGGGTGTACTCGGTCTAGGTTTTGAGTACAAAGTGCCTGAAAAGAAGATTACCTTCATCACGGAATTTACTTCAACAGGACCTTTGGACTTCCTTGGCCGTAAGGATAAAGTGTTCAACTTCGGCATTCACGGACAGTTGCCAGATGCGGATTTGAAACTTTACACAAGGATGCTCAACAATGATGACGCAGATGAGATTGGTCTAATCTCGACTTTCCACTTCTGAGCAAAGAGTTACTCTACTTTGTCCCAGCGTTCTCTCAGCTGATTGTAAGCTTTCCAAGATTCGTCTAGTGCAGTTTTGTCACCACGTTGTGCTGCACGTTCATAAGTAGATACGAGATCTTGAAGTTCTTTGATTCTACGTGCTTCTCGAGAGAGAGCTTCAGGTGGCAATTCTTTGATGTCCGAATAAGAATCGGGCAACATTTTGTCCACTTCTTTGGCTTCCATAGCTCTCGAATACTGTTTTCCATAATGAGTGGGACGATAAACGAGCAATTCAGCCAGAGGTGATTCTACGGGGAACTCAGGACAAGTAGGTACACCATATCCTGGTTCGGACTTTTCAGAGAAGAGTGCCTGGTATCCGTAAAAGGCTCTGTCGAAGCGATATTGCAATCCCAAGTCAAATCCAGAGGAGCTATATTGCAAGTTCTTCAGTGAGTGGAAGAAAGCATCTCGTCTAGGCTGGAAAGCTTTTAGGGTCGAGACGATGAATTTCTCAGAGTATTCGTTGAATGCCTGCTCCAGTTCACGTCGCAGAGCACCGCGCACACCATACCGATACCAGGGAACAGTGTCCAATTGTCGTTTGAGACGAATGTAACGAGGTTCCGGCGTATCAACGAAACAACGGTTCACAGATGAATCAAAGAGTGCTCGATAGTCTTCGAAAGCACCAATGGCTTTAACGAGAGCATTATATCGTTTTTTCCCAGTCAAAGCGCCTGGGCTAGTATCCAAATAATCACGACGAGCATCTCGATACTCTTGCAGAGCAGCTTTGGAGAGCTCAGAGCGGGCAACGACATAATCG
>CAZXTJ010000343.1:0-8767 GCA_964643655.1 uncultured bacterium | reverse complement strand
GTCTATGGCCTCGAAGGCAGTCAGCATTGAATGATCTGCGTTATTGTAGCGGTGCATACCATTTCGTCCAACCAGATATAGGTTTTCGAGAGTGTCAAAATACTCTTCGATGACAGGGAAACGGTCATAAGTGCCAAAATAACAAGGATAAGTTTTGGGTGAACGCACGACTACACTGTCGAGTAAATCTTCTTTGTTGATCAAGTTCATCTTCATGAGTTCTTCAACAGCGAATTCGCCAATATCTTTGTCTTCCATGGACCACAGCTCATCACCCTCAGTAGCGAAATACTCTAGGCCCAACCAAATGTTGTTTTCATCTTTGACGAGGTATGGACTCCAATTATTGAAGACCTGTATCCGACCCATTTTGAGTGATGGCTCTTGAACGTAGATCCACGTGTCGGGCAACATTTCACTACGCAGTTTAGAAAAGAGTACACCTACTGTAATGAAGTCACGAAACTGTAATCCTGCCGCTACTTCACGTACTTCATCTGAAGGATGATCTCCCAGATAGTTCACAAGTGTAGGAATTGGCATAGATGAAAAGAAGTAGTCGGCTTCAACGAAACTCTTTTCACCACTTTGTTTGTTTAGAACTTCTACTCCAGTGATGCGATTTCCTACTCGCTTAACTCCAACAACTTGGTGTTCCAGTTCTATTGAACCACCGCCATGGACGATTTCACGACCAACCTTTTCCCAGAGTTGACCAGGACCAAACTTGGGGTAAAGAAATCGTTCGATGAGACTGGTCTCTGTAGACTTCTGAGCCAAGTCCCCCTTGGGAGTAATGAGCTTTTTGATAGCATGCCAAAGAGCACTGATGATTGATAAACCTTTGATTCTCTGAGCGCCCCATTCAGGAGAAATATCAGAACAGGGGACACCCCATACTTTCTCTGTGTAGTCGCGAAAGAAAGTTGCGTAAAGCTCATAACCAAATCGATTGATGAAAAAGTCTTCTAGAGACTTCTCTTCACGTTTGGGGGTGAGGGCAGTCCAGAGATAACTGCAACCTAGTTTTGTTGTTCGCCAAAAGCCAAGGTTCCATAAGGTCCCTACTGAAAGTGAGACTGGATAATCGAAGAAGCGACCAAGAAATGCAATACGGGACAGACGTTGGCGAAGAAGGAATACTTCATCTTCTTTTTCTGCGTCCCCTTGAGGAAGAAGCTTTAGCCACCAATCCATCACTCTTTGAGATTTAGAGAAAAATCGGTGACCGCCAATGTCCATTCGGTTACCTTTATAATTGATTGTGCGGGAAATGCCACCTAGTTGTGTGCTCGTCTCAAATACGACAGGTTTGATGTCACTATGGGCAAGCAGTTCATAGGCTGCCGTCAACCCAGCCGGTCCACCACCTATAATCACTGCTTTTTTGCTCATTAACATCCTTTTCCTATCAGCTGAAGACTATACAATAGGTACGATAAAACTTGAACACACAGATTGCCCTGTAAGTTGAGCTACCCATTAGCCTTAAACTTGTTTGTCTTCACCATCAGCTCTTTTGGGTGGACGAGCGAATTTCGTAACCAACTTGGCTAGTTTCTCTCCTCTTTGCTCGATGTGTTTGGCTTTGATGGGCCCCAAAGTCCCAGAAGCCACGAGTAAATAGGGAATGTCAGAAGGATTGATTGCCATCAAACGACAAGCTGTTGCATCAACAGCAACGGGATTGCGTCCCATCACTATTACATTTGCTCTTTTGGGTTTTCCCATCAAAGGTCCAAGACCATCCATGCCCATGATGCCATCAATTATGGAAAGATGTGGTTTTACTGCTGCTGTTATGTCCAAAATGGCTCCAGGAATGCCTGCAAAATGAAGAAGGTTCTTCGGCCAGCCATAAACAATTCCTGGCATGACTCCAAAAAGGTTTTTCATCGCCAGGGTAACTCCAGCAATATGATGCGTTTTCATCTTTGGCAAGGAAACGACGATGTCTGCACTCATAACCTTATTGGGCAAATACAACTCAGCCAATTTAGTGTATTTGGTCACATTTGGACGTAAAACAATGTCATCACAGTTCAGATCTACGAAGGACAAACGTTTGTCGTCAAGGTAGGGCGGCAGCCCAGAAGCTTCAACGACTGCTCTCGTGTCCGTCGAAAGCCCTGGTCCTTCTCCAATGATGACGGCTTTTGCATCCATTCTCAAAAAACACTCAGCCACTGCACGAACGAACTGGGGATGAGTATTACAGTGGACCGATGCAGCAGATGGTTCCACGAAATTCGGCTTTAAAAGGATGCTCTTCTGCCCCACACTCTTTTGGTTAAATCCAAGCTCTTTCATCCCGCCCAATAGCAAGTCGACGAGCTTGTCCGAATAATCGGTAGCCTTCATTGTAAGGACAGAGGCGCGTTCCATCCATTCGAGATGTTTGCCCAACTGATGAAGACCCAATGCACCTATTCCCAATGCATTGGCACCCAGTAACAGAGCCTGTCTCCTCGTTAGTTTCATCTCTCCCTCTGACAGCCAATATAGCGCAGGCTTTCAGGCCAGGCAGCCAATATGAAGAGTGCTAGTTCGAGTGCATTCTCTGTCCTGTTGCCAGATTTGCTCCAACACTGAGCAAGCCATTCATCATGCGCCTGTGGTAATCGTCCCCAGGCTCTCAATCCAAGCATTCCCCACCCCAATGACTTGGGCGTTTGTTCTGCATGCAGAGAGCGCTGAATATATTGACATGCTTTATCAATAAGCGCAGGGGCAGGGGGCTTCTCAGCACAAGATAGAGCCAAAAGTGCTATGCCAGTAGTTGGAACCTGTGGACGCAATGGATTTCCATATAAAGATACAGAGCCATAATTCCATCCGCCAGCAGGCAGGGCACGGTCCAAAAGCAGCTTAAAACCCTGCTTACAGCGTGCATGGGTATTTTTACCCTGCCTGCTCAAAGCCAAGAGGGCGTAACATGTTGGTTCAATCCAGGAATAGTTACCTTCAAACCAGGGCCAGCCAGGAATTGAGTTGTCATGGTCCCTATCTTTTGCGTCGGGGAAGGTCACTCCCTCTGTCTTCAACAGCCACTCTATTGCTTTGTTTTTGACCTTTTCATCAATCTCTGGCAAGGCTGACCAAAGTAAAAGAGCCAAACTAGTAACCCAACGAGGGTGGTCCAAGGTTGCCGTCAAGCCAACAGAACCATCAACCTGTTGAATTTTGGCCAAAAATTGTCCAGCAGCAACAGCCAAAGGACGTTTTCCATCATCTGCAAGAAGCGCTAATCCAGCTAAAGCAGTGGGTTGACAGCTCTTTTGCCCTTTCGCAGAGTAGGAAAAAGCTGACCGGTCTTGCTGAAGTCCGGCCAAACGATCAATTGCTGTCTTTAATATAGTAATGAGCTTAAATCCTCCGACAAAAAGTCTAGGATAAGCAAAAGACAGCAGTCAAACAAGTTGACTGCTGTCCTGAGCGTCAAATCTTATGTAGCACTGGAAAGAGTGCTGCTGACCTGACCTAGCAGGTTGTTAACCTGACCACCAGTAGCGGTCAAGGCGGCGATTGCGACGATGGAAATCAGACCTAGGATAAGACCGTATTCGACCATACCCTGTCCTTCTTCGTTGCGGAACATTCTCACGAGATCACCTCCTCGTTCATCAGAGTGTTATTATCAAAATCAATTCGTGTTCATTCTAGCAAATCACCTGCCAGCAATTGCAAGAAGAAGAATTGCTTTGTTCATCAAGCTTATCGGCACGCTAATGCATATAGCAAACATGTATTTGCTACAACTTCACCACACATGTTGAGGTTTTTTTGCCGCAAAATTGCCACAAATGGTGTAACATTCGTCGCCATGACCGACCATTATTTTTCTAGCCGCCTGCAATCAGACTTTGAAGTGAGGCATTTCAGCTTCACTTATCGTGACCGCCATTTCGATTGGATTGGCAGTCGAGGAGTCTTTTCGAGCAAGGAGTTGGACACTGGAACCCAATTCCTCATTGATTGCTGCATAGAGGACGAGAATAGTGGGACAGAATGTCCCAATTTCCTCGATTTAGGCTGTGGTACTGGAGTCGTCGGTTTACTCTTGGCTACTTTTATCTCAGATATTAGTGTCCTGTGTAGCGATCTGTCTGCTGCAGCAACAGTATGCACTGCACAAAACGTGCAAAGATTGGCCCTCAACACCAGGGTTTCCATCGTCCAAGGAAACGGTACTGACCATCTTCAGGACGAGAGTTTCGCCAAAGTCGCTCTCAATCCACCTATTCGCGCTGGCAACAAGGTCATCTTCAAGCTCATCGAAGGAGCTTCCAGAGTTCTACTACCTGGGGGCATCCTTTACATGGTCGTTCGCGTAAAACAAGGCGGAAAGAGGCTAGCACGCCTTTCACAACAGTGGTTTGGCCAGGTCGAACAAATGGGCCGTCATAAAGGATTTCTTGTCTATAAACTCGTAAAATAAGGAGAACTGATGGACTTTCTGGGTACGCTACTGTTGGGACTCGTTCAAGGATTGGCCGAATTTCTCCCTATCAGCAGCTCTGGGCACCTACGATTGCTCGAAAGTGTGGTAGCCACACCACAGACAGTTTCCCCCTTAACATTAGAGATTTTGTTACATGCTGGCACCTTGGGTGCTGTAATACTCTGGTTGCGCAACGAACTCATCTTTACGGCCAAAGGCGGCTGGCAACTTTGCACACGCCTCTGGGGCGATAAAAGTGCCCCCCTTACTGCTGGAGAGCGCACATTCCTCTTTGTGATATTGGCTTCCATTCCCACGGCCATTATCGGTCTGGGTCTCAAAAAAGCTGGTGTGGAGAAACTTGGCCCCATACATGTGGCCGCCTGTCTAGTTGTCACTGGTGTGCTCAATCTCATCGTGAGAAGAAGGGATGAGGAGCAGGGAGGCACGCCAGACGAAGGTCTCACCTGGAAGTCCACCTTGTTCATTGGTATAGCTCAAGGTTTTGCTGTCTTACCTGGAATTTCTCGTTCTGGAGCTACCATTGCTGCAGGTTATTGGTGTGGTATGCCAGCGGAGCGGGCAGCACGTTTCTCTTTCCTCATTTCAGTGCCCGCCGTTGGCGGAGCCACTTTGCTCGAACTCCGCCACCTCTTTGACGGTTCTTCTGGAGATTTGACTGCAGGTTTGGGTGCAGTAGCCGCAGGCGCAATATTGGCCTTTTTTGTGGGTTTGTTGGCCCTCAAGTGGCTCTTTAGTGCACTGGACAAAGGAAGATTCCACTGGTTTGCCTATTATTGCTGGGCCGTCGCAGCCCTAGTGGCAATAGTTGCAAGGTAATCGAAGGCTGCGCCAGGGAAGAGTGGAAGAAGAGTTCGAAGGCTGTGCCTTCGAGGCTAAAAGAGCGTATAGATGAAAGGCGCAACAGCTGAACCTTCGGCAAAATAGATGAGTACGCTCAAAGCCACGAGTGTGACGATAATGGGACCCATCCACCACAATTTACGCTCCCAGAGGAACTGACCAAATTCTTTCACTATGCTCGGTTTTGGTTTTCCCATATCAGAACATTCTCTCTAACTTTTCTGGTTTGAAGAGACCTTCTGATCTTTCCAACCAGTAACTGTCTTTCTTTTCTCCATCAATGGCAGCATCTATCAAATCTCGGCCAAAGATGTATCTGGCAATCATTCCACAGGGTACGACCATCAAAGTGAATATCAAGCCCAGGATTAGACGTGTGTTGAACCAACCCAATCCTGCAGCCAAGAGCATCCACACTTTGTATGCAGGTTTCAACAGGGTAGGGGCAAGCATTCCTAAGAACATCAAGATGGCACCGATGGATAAACCAAGGTGGTTGAAGGTACCTGCTCCGCGAGAGCCCAAACGAAAGGAAAAGAAGGCAGCAACGATAAAACCCACAAGCAAACCAAAATTGCTCACAGCTGAAATTTCAGCGTCTTTTGTTCGTTCGCTCATCAGTCGGCCTCGAATTTCTGGGAATAGTCTATCTTACCCTCTTTGGGTTGCTCCTCTTTATGAAATAAATAGGGCCCCATAATGAGAGCGTCCATTTCTGTCCTCATGAAACATCTGTATCCATCCATTGGTGTACAAACAATAGGTTCACCGCGCACATTGAAGCTCGTGTTGATGGCAACAGGACAACCAGTTTTCTCATTGAGATGTTTCAAAATGTCGTAATAGAGTTTGTTGTCTTTTTCGTTCACTGTCTGCAAACGAGCCGAATAGTCCACATGTGTGATTGCTGGAACTTTTCCTCGCAAGACTTTGAGCTTGTCCAATCCGAATTTTTTTCTCTCCTCGTCAGTCATCTCGCGGCATTTATCAGGCTGCACTTGGGCCACGAGCAACATGTATGGACTTTCTCTATCACAATCGAACCACTCTTGAGCCTTGTCTGCCATTACTACTGGGGCAAAGGGGCGAAAAGACTCGCGATATTTGATTTTCAAGTTCATTGTGGTCTGCATTTCAGGAGAGCGAGCATCGCCCAAGATAGATCTCGAGCCCAAGGCACGAGGACCAAACTCCATTCGCCCCTGAAACCAGCCAACGACCTTTTGGTTCTCAATCAACTCAGCAGCTTTGGCTGAAACAGAGTCATATCCAATGTGATGAGCTGGTAACTCAAATTTTTCGATGAATTTTTTGATGTACTTCTCATCAAAAGCTGGTCCTAGGTAAGAGGCCTTTTGATAGTCTCGCTCTTTGGGTTTGCTTCTTGGATTGTCCAAATAGCGGTACCAAGTGTCCAATGCAGCGCCAAGGGCACCTCCTGCATCACCTGCAGCTGGTTGTATCCAGATGTCATCAAAAGGGCCTTCGCGCAAGACACGACCATTGGCCACGCAGTTGAGGGCACATCCGCCAGCCATGCAGAGGTATTTCTCGCCTGTTCGTTTGTGCAGGTCATTGGCCATCAAGAGTACGACTTCTTCGAGAACCTCTTGAACAGATCTGGCCAAATCCATGTGTTTTTGCTCCATCTTGTCCACGTCGGGTTTTCGAGGATCACCTTTAAAGAGCTCATGGAATTTGTCATTGGTCATGCGCAGTTCCCAGGGAAAACCAAAATAGTCCATGTTGAGCTTGAAAGAGCCATCTTCCTTGATATCCAGAAGATTGTCGCGAATTGTTTCAACGTATGTTGGTTCACCATAGGGGGCCAAGCCCATGAGTTTGTATTCTCCTGAGTTGACCTTAAAACCGCAGTAGTAGGTGAAAGCAGAGTAGAGAAGGCCCAATGAGTGGGGGTAGTGGATTTCCCTTTGTAATTCTATTTTGTTGTCTCGCCCAATGCCTTGGCTCGTGGTAGTCCATTCTCCTACACCGTCAGTCGTCAATATGGCGGCACTCTCAAAAGGAGAGGGGTAAAAGGCAGATGCGGCATGGGATTCGTGATGTTCCAGAAAGAGAACCTGCTCGTCAAATCCTGGCAGACTGTCATAGATGACATTTCGTAACCACAGTTTCTGTTTGACCCACATTGGCAGAGCCATGAAAAAGGAAGACAACCCGTGAGGCGCTGCCCAGAGTGCATTGTGCATAATGCGTTCGAACTTGAGCCAAGGTTTGTCATAAAAGCTGACATAGTCCAAATCGCTAGGTCTCAGTCCACCCTCTTTGAGACAATAGTCAATGGCTTCTTTGGGGAAACTAGAATCTTGTTTTTTACGTGTGAACCGCTCTTCTTGTGCTGCGGCAATTATTTCGCCATCAACGACGAGTGCGGCTGCACTGTCGTGATAAAAGGCCGAAATACCCAGTATGGCAGTCATTGCTCACCAGTCCATCTCAAGTTATGACCCGATGATAAACGTCGTCCAAGGGCAATGTAAAGGTCTCAACATTGCGACCAACGATGAAGACCACTACAATGGCAAGAGTCAGGATTTTGCGAAGGGAGTAACATTAGATATGTTCAAAATAGTCGTCATTCCTCTTGTCCTTCTTGGTTTGCTCATAGCTTACATTCAGTTTGAGGTACCCATTTTGGTTTTCTGGCTCAACAACGTCAATGATGGTTTGACAGCCAACATTGCAATTGGGCGTTTGGCAACACTCAAACAGAAACCGAAGCTGGTTGCCCAATTGGAGAATAAAAATTCTGCAGCGAGATTGTTTGCTTTACGTACCCTAGCTCAGACACAAGAGGCGGAACTCTGGACTTACCTTCCTCACCTTTGTAATGACCACAATACTGAAGTGCGTGATGCTGCCGTCATTGCTAGTGGCAACCTCAAGGTCAAAGGTTCAGTGCCAGCCATTGTTAAGTATTTTGATGACGGTTGGGCCAATCGAACAACGCGAGGTATGGCTATGACACGAAGGGCTGTCATTGCGCTCATTCAAATAGGCCATCCAACCAAAAGGACGGTAAAAATCATTGCAGAGCATGTGGGCGACGATAAATACAAAGGAATGATTGCTGATGAGTTGGTGCCATTGGCAAACAAAAAATTCATTCCGGTGTACATCAACCTCGTCAAGAGTTGTGCTAATCACGAAAGAGTCATTCCTGTGATTAAGGTACTGGCCAAGCTGCAAGGTCCTAAATGTGCACATTTGCTCTACAACTGTGTTAGATCTCCAGTGTCGGCAGTAAGAATTCGTGCAGTCAAAACTCTGGCTAAATTCAAAGACCAGGAAGCTATAGAACGTATCGAAAAAGTGTATAAAAAGGAAAAGGACAAAAAGGTCAGAGCTGCTATGGAGGCGGCTTTGAAGAAAATCAAAGGTTGAGCTTCAAGTCTTTTTTCTTAACGGGATAATAATCAAATTCATTGTTTGGTTGGACAT
>CAZXTJ010000342.1:0-8777 GCA_964643655.1 uncultured bacterium | reverse complement strand
CGTTCAGTTCTCGGCGAAGCATGAGCAGTTCTAGGGGAGTGAAGATCTTGCGAATGTCGCGTAAGTCTTCAATTCTAGCCAAGAGTTCCGCTGGAGCTGGTGATGTCTCCAGTGATGAGAGTAGATACTCCAAACCTTCATCGTAGTCACCTTCGTTGAGGCAAATGCGACCGAGGTGGAAACGTAGCTCCGCAGCCATTGCTTCATCACCATTGTCGTGGGCAATTTCCTGCAAGGTGCGAAGGAAGTTTTGATCAATGGCTCCTGTCTGGCTGTCCAGTAGAGCGGAGCGTGCAGATTTGACCAATTGCTCTTTGCAGAGAATTCCAACTCTCAACTGATCCGAGTTATCGAAAGTCGTTGGTAGTTGACCAAGGGCATAGAGTACCTCGAATAGGTATTGGAAAGCTTGATCGTGCATTGGGCAGAGGTGAAGCACGGCGATGAAAAGGTCATGGGCATCGTCTAATTGGTCACGACGGAAACAAATACGACCTGCTTCAAAGAGTGAGTTGGCTGCGTAGTCAGTGAGACCAAGCTTTTCGTAAGCACGTCCAAGTTCGAGCCAAGCGTCTTTGTTGCCTGGATGGTCTTCCACGAAACGGTGGCACAGTTGGACTAGGGCTCTTGTGTGTCCCAAACGTTTGAGGTTGCGACGTACATTGTCGAATAGTTTCCAGGGAGCCAAAGCAGCTCTAATTCGGTCTACGATTGGACCCAACTCACATTTTGGCAGTGCTGCAGTGGTGCCAGTGCCACCAAGAACGATTGCCAGAGCCTTGGAGAACCAACCGTCGTCAATACAGGCTCTAACGAGGGCTGAACGCATTTCATCCAAGGTTTCATAATCCATCTCATCTTCATTACTCTCAACGAGCGCTTCAATTGCTCTCATCCCTGCTGCAACGCTAGACGGATTTTCTGAAAAGTACCGAGTCACTGCTTCTCTTCTGTCTATGCGATCGGAGAGCCAATCTGCGATAGTCAAGAAACGTCGCTCAGCGAGTAATCCCATATCAACGTCATCCATTCGAGAACCAACGTCGACCATTTTCTTGAATGCTGTCAGCCAATCGAGAAGTTGGCCCAAACCAGGAGAACCTTGGATGTGACATAGGCATTGATTGGCAAATACTTGATACATTCCACGTCTAATGGCTTTGCCGTAAGTATTGGCGATTTCTTTAGGATGACGAGTCAATGAAGCGAGCAGAGAGACTGCTTGGCCGAATTTGTCTTCTTCCAGGCAAGAGCGTGCGCGCCAGTAAGCTACTTCTGCCAATTCGTGATGGGCGTTTTGCCTTTGCTCTGCACGATGAGGTGAATGCCAACCATTTGTCTCCATTACAGCGGTGAGCGCCTCAATGAGTTCAATTGCCGATGAATATGCACGTTCACGAGCGCGGAAAGCGAGAAGCCCATGAACTACAGCGTCCAACTCAGGAGGAATGCCAGGACGTAATTCTGAGGGAAGGGGCATTGTGTCCTGAAGACTGGCTTGTTGAGCAAAGACCTTCATATGGAGTTCCATTGACCACTCAGTTACCTCTGGTTGGAGGAGTCTTTCACCTGTTAGCATTTCATAGATGACCAATCCCAAGGAGTACAGGTCGGCTCGAACGTCGAGCTCTTCACCCTTGAGTTGCTCAGGAGCAGAATAAACAAGGGTTCCTGTGAAACCGGATTGGTGTGTCACTGTGGGCTCTGTAAGTCCGCTATAAGTCGCCCGAGTAGCATCACCTTCCAGATATGCTGCGCCAAAGTCGATGAGTTTGACTTGACCATCAGCAGAAAAGAGGATGTTGGAAGGTTTGATGTCGCGATGGAGTACTTCCTTCTGGTGGGCAGCAGCAAGGCCGTAAGCGATGTCGATGGCCAAGTTACAAGCCCAATAGGGATCGAGGAAGTCATTTTCGTGGATGACATCAGCCAAAGAGGCACCTTCGACCAATTCAAAAGCAATCCAGGGTGGATCTGCGTTTAGATTTACATCAAGACAGGCTGCCAAGTTGGGGTGGGACAATTCAGAAGCCAATTGAGCTTCGAGAACAAATCCCTCCACAACCTTTTCGTCTTTACAAGCTTCAGGTGCTAGGGTCTTGAGAGCAACTCGGCGAGAGGTCTTTTTCTGGACTGCTTCATAAGTTCGGGCTGCACCACCAGTACCGATGAGTTTAGTGATGCGATAACCGTCCAAACGTTCGTTGATGCGCCTTATGCGGCAAGCTTGAGTAGTGGCAACCATTGTCTAGCTCCAATCAAGCAGCGGGCAGGGAGAGGAACCGAGGTGTTTCTTTCTTTGCCTTCGAATTTGTCATCCCCGTTGATGTTGATGGTGGGGCCAGTGCTCTCTCAGGAGCGACACGACCTTTGCGGACACAGTCGGGACAGACAGCGTGTTCAAAGTTTGCGTCTGAGTATCGACGCAAGAAAGACTCGATTTGGTTCCAATAACCTTTGTCGTCACGGATTTTTTTGCAACAGCCACAGATTGGCAACAAACCACTGAGGGTTTTTACGTCAGACAAAGCAGCTTGCAACAATTCAATCCGTTCGATTGTGCGTCTACCGACTTGAAGTCTTGCTTCCAATTCAGCCGGTTCGAAAGGTTTGCACAAATAGTCATCTGCACCAGAACGCAAACCTACGACAACATCGCGGGTGTCTTTGCGAGAGGTGAGCATAATGATATAAACATACCCGGGGAGCTTGGCTTGGCGAATACGGTGACATAGCGTTGGGCCGTTGAGGTTGGGCATCATCCAATCGACTATTGCCAATTGAATGCCACCTTCCATGATCACTTGCCAGGCTTCTTCGCCATCTTTGGCAGTGACAACTTCGTGGTCGGACTGTTCAAGCACTCGTTTCAACAGGGCCAGGGACATGGAATCGTCGTCAGCGATCAAGATTTTCATGGTGGACCTCCGTCGCCCATTTCTATTGTTCTCTTGTTTTTATCTTCTGGTCTTTTGCTCTATTTGCTGCCCTCTTTGTGCTCTATTTTGGGCAGTCAGGCTTATCCATGCACGCCCTGTGCCAGTAATCGTGCGAAATGCCAGACGCTGAAACCGACTACAGGAGCTGGTTTTGTCGGCTCTAAATTCGGAGAAGAGAAGGTATGGCACCATGGCCTAGTAAAAAGCACTATGCCATTGTGGGGAAATGCCTCAATTACTCAGGCATCTTTTGTGGCTTTATCCACGACCTCAATGAGATCTGCCACTTCTTGTTTTAATCTATCTAAATCGCCTTTGCATTTTGCACGGTCTCCACCTCGTGCTGCTTGCACCATTCGATTGGCTACGTATTCCAATCTGTCTCCACCCAAATTGGATGCAGAACCCTTGATAGCGTGTGTTTCCCTGTCGGCAATAGTCAAATCTCCGCCTGGAGCCAGAGCTTCTTCAATGAGCTCTAGTCGCTCTTTTACTTCACCGGCAAAGAGCGAGAGCAGAGTGCCCACAAAATCCAAATCTCCGCTGGTCAGTCGCATTATGCGCTCTTCGTTCCAAAGAGCCATTGTTAGCGAAGGATCATTCATTTCCATTTTTACAGGTTGCCCACCAAGAGAGCGTTTTTCAATGGGTTTGGCTTCTGCAACAGGAGCTTCAGTTACTGTTTCAACAACTTGTGCCTCTTCTGCAGGCGCTGTTGGAAGCTCAAGTGCTTTCCCGGCTGCTGCAACGAGCTCTTTCATAGAGAGGGGTTTCTCCATAGTGAAAGAAGCTCCAAGTTTTTTCGCACGTACAATGCGTGGATCTGCCGTAGGCAAGCCAGAGACAATGCCAACTCTTGTTTGTGCTAGGCGATCCGTACCTTTGATGTGCTCGAGTACTGCCAAGCCGTCTACTCCAGGCATATTGATGTCGGTGATGACGAGATGGGGCAAAAAGCTACCAAGCAGAGTACAAGCTTCAATTCCAGTTTTTGCAGGTTTTACGACGACACCTGACAGTCCTTCGGACAAAGCAGCGACCATCACTTCGAGGAAGATGGGATCATCGTCGACGACGAGCACTTTATTGGGCTCTTGCAGGGCGAGATTGTATTGAATACCCGTATGTTTGGCCAGAATGACCAAGAGTTCTGCTCTGCGGAAGGGTTTGGCCAGATGGTCGTCCATTCCAGCGGCGAGAAATCGTTCTCTGTCACCTCTCATTGTGGCTGCAGTACAGGCAATGATGGGAGTGGTGATGCCCAATCTGCGAAGCTCTTTAGTAGCAGCAATACCATCCATTACTGGCATCTGGAAATCCATCAAGATGAGATCGAAAGTTTCGTTCTGAGCGATGACAACTGCTTTTTCCCCGTTTTCGACGACAGTGACTTGATGACCAAGGCGCTCTAGGAGCCATGTGGCCAATGTTTGGTTCATCGCTGTGTCTTCAGCCAAGAGGATGGAGAGTTTTTTCGTAGGTTCTTTTCTCAACTTGGACCACTGAACTGTTTGAGACTCTTCCATCAAATCGAGAGCTGTGGAGATTTTCTCTACTGTTGTGGAGTGACGAAGTGGTTTCAATAGGTGGGAGTTGAAACCTGCGCGTTGAATGAACATAGCCTTGGGGTGCACTTCTGAACACAAAGCGATGACAGGTGGTGCTTTGTCTTCATATCTTTCAATCACTTCTTTGCAAAAGTCATAACCAGATTTTTCTGGCATGATTAAATCAACGAGAATGACATCAGGTCTTTTTCGGGCTAACTGAGAAAAACCTTCAGCTGATGAAGCTGCAGTGAGGCAGCTCATGCCGATTCGTTCGAGCAACTGTTGATGAATTGAAAGTGCCAGTGGATTGTCGTCAACTATTAACACTGACTTGCCTGCTAGAGGTGTGGAGTATCTTTCTTCAACAATTGATGGCACTCGTGGCAGTGAAAGACTGAAGCGAAAAGTTGAACCTTCGCCCACAGTTGATGAGACAGTCAAATCACCGCCCATTAGTTTGACGAGGCGACGACTGATGGTCAGTCCCAAACCAGTACCACCAAATCGACGGGTAATCGTCTCATCGGCTTGACCAAAGGCGTCGAAAATGCGCTCCAACTGTTCTGAAGAGATACCTACGCCCGTGTCACTAATTGAAAACTCGATATTCACGCGGCCCAGCTCTTCATCCCAACCAGCAGTATGCGCTGTCAAGCAAACATGACCGCTCTCAGTGAATTTGATGGCATTGCCAAGCAAGTTCACCAGAACTTGGCGCAATTTAGTGGGATCTCCAACTAGCTCAGGCATGAGTTCGTCTATGTCACAAAGTAACTCTACTGGTCTAGAAGCCAATCTGGCGCGCACTACTTCACAAGCTTCCATGACCAAAGGTTCGAGAGCAAAGGGCAGTTCTTCCAGTTCTAGTCGCCCAGCACCTACTTTAGACAAATCAAGAATGTCGTTGACGAGAGAGAGCAATATATCAGCTGATCTATCAATTGTATCAACAGCTTCTCTTTGCTCATCGCTAAGCTCTTCTTCTCGCAAGATTTCTGCAAAACCAACGATTGCGTTCAGGGGGGTGCGAATTTCATGGCTCATTCGAGCCAAAAACTCGTCTTTTGCTCTGTTGGCCGCATCGGCCTGCTCTTTCGCTTGACTCAAAGAGGCCCGCAGAGCTTCAGACTCTTTTAAGTTTTCTGCCAATTCGGCGGCAGATTGTTCTGCTGCAGCTCTAGCTGCCTTGGCTTCTTCTTCAGTTCTGCGTAACTCGAGGACTTTACCAATCTCATGAGCCAAGGCATTGAGTAACTCTATCTCTGTCGTCAAGAATGGACCTTCGTCTTGTTTGGGTCGTTCTTCGAGATAATAGAGCTCCAAAACGCCTGCTGTTTCCACACCAACTTTGATTGGTGCAGCTAGGCAATACTCTGACTCTTTGAAATGGGGTGAGGAGTAAAAAGCTCCGTTAATGGTCAGACCACTCACTGCCACTTCGGCGTGCAGCCAGGCTCTAGGCAACGTTGCCACGATTTGTGGGAAGATCTCTTCGAGAGCGTCTCCAGAATGGAGAAGGGAGAAACATTCAAAGAGACAACGCACTTCTCGAGAACGTTTGTTCATTTCCAGAGTGCGCCGCACAAGGGCCTCTTCAGTTTTTACTCGTTCTGAGAGATCGCGGATAATGCAGGCTCGTCTATCCAATTCGGGGCCAGCAAAGGCGTTGATGGCTAGCTCAACAGGGAGTTTTGTACCGCTATGGTGCAAGGCATTGAAGGTAATCGTTTTCCCGTCAGCTCGTTTAATGGCAGTCAATATGGTTGCTGCATTTTCAGGGGGAGCGATGAGATTTGGCAGTGAGTCGCCTATGGCTTCTTCGGCTGGTATATCCAGCAACTTGGCAACAGCTTCGTTCCAAGTGAGGATGACGCCATCATCGGTCATTGTGACAACACCATCATTGGCAGCGGCCGTTACAGAGCGAAAGTTCTCAATGGCAGCAGTCAGTGACCGTTCTGCCTGGCGACGAGCCAATATTTCGTCAGCAAGGGCTACTCTGAGTCTGAACAGCTCTACACAGACTTGTACTTTGGCTCGTAAGGTCTCGACAGTCGTTGGCAGGGCTATGAAATCAATGAGGCCCAAGTCCATTTGAGCCAGTTGTTGTGATGCTGGCTTGTTGTGAGCCGTTGTGTACAAAATCGGTAGGTTCTCAGCTTTGGGCAGTGTACGAGCGCTTCGGGCTATCTTTAAACCTTCCTCCTCTGATTGGCTCAAATTGATGAGGAGCATGATGAATTCATCTTTGTCGAGAAGGCTCAGAGTTTCGCTCAGTGACGAGGCTTTGATAACTGTGACGCCTATTGTTTCCAAATCATGCTCGAGTTCGATGACACTGCCAGGGTCATCTCCGACGAGAAGCAGTTTGCATGTGTTTATGGTCACAAATTCACCTTAACACGGAACGTGACGAAAGCAGTAGGAGCAGCTACCAAGAAAATGAGCGCAAATGTTACTATTGAAGCTCGATGAAAGTGAGGAGCGATTTTGTGGTTCGCCTCTTGATGTTATGTCTCTTGTTGGTGCTAGTTAGCTCAATGAGCCCGCTTTGGGCCAATGAGGAGAAGAAAATAACTATCTTTTATACTGCCAATCTCAAAGCCTGTATGACTCCCTGTGGTTGAACGGAAGAGCGGCTTGGCGGTCTAGCCAGGCGGAAAAAGTTCTTCGATGGTCTGCGGGCTCAGTCTCTCAATTTTGTCCATTTCGACAGTGGCGATATGCTCTTCAAAACTTTCTATCCTTGGAAAGAAGACAGGCCGCAGATGCGTCTCAAATCGACGTATATCATCAAAGCCTGTAATGAAGTTGGTTTGGACGCTTTTGTTCCTGGTGAGCTCGATTTCACAGAAGGACGCGATTATTTGCTCAATGAATTGCTGAGCAAAGCAAAGTTTCCCGTTTTGGGAGGCAATGCCTTTGAAGAGACAAAAACGAAACAGCTCTTCGAAACATCAGTTGTCATTGAACGAGGGGGAGTAAAAATCCTCGTCATCGGTGTTTGTAATTGGGAATACAACGTCAACAAACCTAAACAAAGAGTCGTTTTCACTAATCCTGTCCAGATGGTGAAAAAGGCAATTGAAGGCAAGGGTGCAGACATTGATTTGGTCGTCCTTCTTAGTCATTTGGGTTTTGACGGTGACGTGAAGTTGGCTGAGGCTGTTTCTGGGATTGATGTCATTTGTGGAGGTCATTCTGCAGAGCAGCTTTCTCGACCCAAAGAGGTTGGTAAAACGCTCATCGTGCAAGCTTACAAGCTGGGAAAATACGTTGGTCGCCTCGATTTGGTCCTAAAAAGGGGTGAGGACAAAAAGTTCACAAATCTCATCGTTCCCCTAAAGAAAGAGATTGGTGACGATGAGCAAATTGCGACTTATATGACTGAATATCGTGAGAAGATTGTGGCCCTCCACTCAAAACCTCGCCAGGGAAAAAAAGAGGAGAGGAAAAAGGTCTTCTGGTATGACCGCCTATGTGGTCATTGTCACAAAGAGCAGCACGCATTTTGGAAAAACACAGATCACGCCAAAGCTATGGCCACTTTGGAAAAAGAGAACGCTCACTATGACTACGAATGTATAGGCTGTCATACCATCGGTTTTCGGCAAGAAGGCGGCTGGCGAGTGGCAGGTGAGATGGAAAACTTCAAAAACGTGCAGTGTGAGGCTTGTCACGGTCCAGGTTCCGATCATAGCGATGACGTTTATATGGAACGTCCCAAGAAGCTGAAAACTTGCAAACGTTGTCACGACGAAGAACATGATCCCGATTTCAACTACAACTTGGCTCTACCCCGTGTAATGTGTCCCAAGAGAAAGGCCAAACCCGAATGAGATCTCCTTTAGTTTTCATGGCTAGTCTTCTCCTGCTTGCCAATACGCTCCTAGCGTCTCCTCTCTCCACATTTTCTCCAGAGATTAAAGGTGCCTTGGATCCTCGTACCCTTTTACCCGTTGTTTTGTTTGACGAAACACACAAGAGCAACGCTGGTAATGCAGACTGGACAGTATCTACGGCCTATTCTGATTTTGCCGATTTGGTTCGCGACCAAGGTTTTCAGGTTGTTTCCCACATTTTTGGTGAGATCAACGAAGGCATTTTGGAAAAAGTAGCCATCTTGGTTTTACCAGAACCGAACAAACCATTCACATCTCAAGAAAGGGCAGCCATTCAAGCTTGGGTCAAAAAAGGTGGAGGTCTGCTCATGATTGCCGACCATACAGGATCCGATAGAGATCACGATGGTTGGGATTCAGTTGATATTCTCAATCGCCTTGGGGCT
>CAZXTJ010000341.1:0-8779 GCA_964643655.1 uncultured bacterium | reverse complement strand
TGAAGTCTCCTACTCCCACCGAATGACAGCTGCTCCTGCCGTGTGACCACCACCAACTGCCACGAGCCCAATGAGGGAATCTTTGCCTACTCTTCCCTCACGAATGGCTTTGTCCAAACAGATTGCTACAGCTGATGAAGAAGTATTACCCATCTTTTCAATGGCATTCATTACTTTTCCTTGACCGAAACCAAATCCCTTTTCGACCTCTCTCAGCATATTTCCATTCGCTTGATGGGGAATGACTAGATCTAGCTCAGCAGCTTTTAATGACAAACTCTCCAAGACCATCTTTGTCGAAGTTTGCATACCTTCCACAGCTGCCACAAAAACTTGTGCGCCATCAGCCATGAGTAGGCCATGTTCACCATTGGTTATGGTCTCATTTGATGCAGGTTTTGCCGAACCACCGGCAGGAATGTAAACGCTCTTGGCACCTGCTCCTTCAGCAAAAGTACCAATGGCCAATAGGCCTTTGCCCTTTTCTCCTTTTGTGAGGAGGACACCACCAGCACCATCACCAAAGAGAACGACTGTTGAGCGATCCTTTTTATTCAAATAACGAGAACGCATTTCCGCAGCAACTACGACGACATGTTCTTCACCTGTAAGCACACAACGCACTCCCAAATCGAGGGCGTATAAAAACCCAGTACAGGAGGCTGCTGTATCTACGCAAGGATACCAACGAGTACAACCCAACTTACCGTGGGCTATACAAGCCGTCGAAGGAGTTGGATAGTCTGGAGAAGTCGTAGCAACGATGATACGAGACAAATCATTTGGCTCTATACCGCCGTCTTCACACAACTGTTTGACTACGGGTACGACGAGATCGCTAGTAGCCATCTCAGGAGGAGCCCAGCGTCTTTCTTTGATACCTGTGCGCTCATAAATCCAATCAGCTGTTGCCTCAATACCTGTACGTTTGATCAATTCCTCATTGGATATTACTTCTTCAGGTAGAAAATGGGCTGTCGCTGCAATCCTTACTCCTTCTGGGCAAACCAACATCGTCTAAACCTTTCTCAGTCACTTGCCAGAGCTTCGAAGCCGCCCACAATGTCGAGGAGCTCTTCTGTTATGGACATTTGACGTTCTCGGTGGAATTCACCATGCAAATCATTCAATCTTTCTTCGATGTTTTTTTCAGCAGCTTGCATAGCAGCAAGTCTTGCTGCATTCTCTGCAGCCAAACTTTCAGCCAAGGCACGAAATACTGATACATAGATGTATTGACGAACAAGAGCTGAAAAGAGAGGACCACTATCCATTGTGTGCTGGGGCAACATTTTCGTTGGCCACTTCAGACTCTTCAATCTTCCCAACCAATTACGATCAAGAGGAAAGAGAGGCAAACAGTGAGGGAAAAATGCAGAGCCTCTTTCGTGGTGGTTATAAAACAACCAGACCCCATTGATGGTCTCATCAGCCATCCACTGCTGCATTCTTGCCAATAACTCTTGAACCAGTGGATTTATTGCTGAAAGACTTCCTGGTAGGGAAAAAGCTTCTTCCGTAGGCTGTCCGCCATCTTCGAGACGACCAACCAACCTTGCGCCAACAGCAACGACCATCCTTCTGTCAGCATTGCCCACTGCCTCATTCATCTTTCCAATAGCGTAGTTGGCAATCTGATCGTTGAATTGACCACACATTCCTTGGTCCGTACCAAAGACTATTGCAGCCAATTTGCACTTTGGAGAGCTATTCCAGACACCAACAGAACTTTCAGGATGGTTCCGCAAGACCACATGCAGTCCAAGTTCAACAGTGCGGCTATAATGAACGAGTGACTCCACAGCCTTTTCGTACTGCCGAATAGAGACTGCAGCCAATCCTTTCATGGTCTTGACCACACTCTGTAAATCAGAGGCTGTTGAAATCTGACGTTTCAGACCTTCGAGATCTGCCACAGTGGCTTACCCCTTTTTCATTTCGTCAATGACTCGCCTTGTCGTTTCGACCAACTCAGCTTTGTCATCATCAGAGAGGGAGCGACCACAATCAATCCGTCGGCAAATGGCTGGATGTTCCTCTTCTATTGCCTGAACTACCAGAGTAGCAGCCCTTTCCACCTCATCAGTAGGAACGACATCAAAGAGACCTTCGTTGACGGCAATGAGGAGTGCTATTTGACGAGGTACGGAAAGAGGTTCGTAGCGCGGTTGTTTGAGAATCTCTCGCACGCGGCGACCGCGCTCGAGTGTTTTTTGAGTCTCAGCATCCAAACGTGTACCAAACCTAGAGAAAGCTTCCAACTCTTCGAATTGTGAATAAGTAAGGCGTAAATCACCAGCAACGGCACGATAACTTGCTAGCTGCGTCTTACCGCCAACACGGCTGACTGAGCGTCCGACATCCACAGCAGGTAAAATGCCCTTGCGGAACAAACGTGGAGACAGATAAATCTGACCATCTGTAATGGAAATGATATTTGTTGGAATGTAGGCAGACATGTTTTCTGCTTGCGTTTCTACGATAGGCAAAGCAGTCAATGAGCCACCACCATGTTCACGTTTCAAATGGGTAGAGCGTTCCAACAAACGGGAGTGGATGTAAAAGATGTCTCCAGGAAATGCTTCCCTACCAGGAGGTCTTCTCAAAAGTAGAGAAACCTCACGGTAAGCACGGGCATGAGCCGTCAAATCATCATAGACAATAAGGACATTGTGCCCCATTTCCATGAAGTGTTCGGCCATGGCAGTGGCAGCGTATGGTGCAATGTACTGCAGCCCCGGAGGAGTATCACCATTGGCAACGACAACAACACAATAATCCATGGCGTCGTGGTGTTTGAGATCTTCAATCAACTTGGCAACAGCTGAACTTCTTTGACCAACGGCGCAGTAAAAACAAATGACACCAGACTTTTTCTGATTGATGATGGTGTCCAATGCAATTGCCGTCTTGCCAGTCTGCCTGTCGCCAAGAATGAGCTCTCGCTGACCACGCCCCACAGGGATGAGAGCGTCCACGACTTTTATCCCAGTCTGCAAAGGAATGGTTACGGGCTCGCGCTCCATAATGCCAGGAGCTTCCCGCTCAATTGGACGTCTTTCTGTAGTTCGGATGGGGCCGCGACCATCGAGAGGTCTTCCTGTAGGAGTGACCACTCTGCCAATGAGAGCGTCACCAACGGGTACATCAAGTATACGTCCCGTTCTCCTAACCTCGTCGCCTGAATGAAGTCCCTTCTCATCATCTAACAAGATGACGCCAACTTCATCAGGTGAAAGATTAAAAACCATTCCCCAACGATCACCAGGGAATTTGACGAGCTCTTCCGAACGAACACCTGGTAAGCCTTTGAGTCGCGCGATACCTTTTCCTACATAAGTAAGAGTACCTATTTCTCTTGGAGCAAGGGATTGACCATGTCGTTCGAGTACCTCATCAAAGGTGGCAAAGGTACCGTCGAGTATTCTCTTCAGTTCTCCACTGCGAGGACTCATGCCTTGGCTTCCTCTTCATTTTCAGGCTCATCGTTGTTGAGCTCACGCTCTGTGTCACCAGCAGCCGTGACAACGTCGTTTTTTTCAGGCTCTGCTGTAGAAGATGCGGCAGCATTAGTACGTGCTACTTCATCATCAACAGCATCAGAGAGTCGTTCTTCCAACTCCTGTAAATAATCACCAACGGACCAAGAAACTTTGTGACCGCCAGCTTTGAGCTCTATGCCAGCAACTACATCTTGTGACACGATAAAATTCACAGCAACGGATTCACCAAAGTGTTTCTGCAGCGCCTTTGTAACAGCATTGAGAGAAGCCTCAGGCAAAGCAAAGGAAGAGTGAATAGAAACACCATCTGAATTGGCGATAACTTCTTTCATCTCTTTGAGTTCATTGTCTTCCAAAGCTTCTAAACGCTGCACAAAGATGTCGACAATTTGTCGTTCCAACTCAGCATTGGCCAAATCGGTGAGAATTTTTCTCGCCATGGACCATAACTGAGTACTCGAACGTTGCCGCAACTCCTTGAGAAAGGACTCTTTCTCTTGACGAAGAGATTCGCGCCAGCGAGCCTGCTGGTCATCCACTTCTGCACGCGCTTTGTGAATGAGATCTTTCTTGCGGCCTTCAGCTTCTTGCTCTGCTTGGGCCATCAACTCTGCTCGTTTTTCGTCCAATTCTTTGCGCTGTTTTTTGTACTCTCGCTCAGCTTCTTCAGCGGCATCCTGAGCCTTTTCAGCATCTTCGAGCTGTGCTGCAATTTTGGCTTCACGAGCGTCCATGGCCTCAATGATAGGCTGGTATAAAAAGCGCCTCAACAAAAAGACGAGAACAAAGAAGTTTATGACTTGGCAGGCAAAGGTAACCCAATGGATCTTCATTGGTTCTCCTTACTTACCAGCCATAGAAATGACCTTGTCCCAAAAGGGATTGGCAAAGATCAAAATCATTGAAACTACGAAACAATAGATGGCTGTTGACTCAACCATGGCCAAACCGACGAATAGCGTCCTTGTAATGGTACTTGCCTCATCAGGCTGCTGCGCAATGGCGCTTAAAGCTGTACATACAGCCTTACCTTCTCCAAGAGCCGGTCCTATGGAACCAATCGCGATGGTCAATCCAGAAATAATGATAGAGACCATTCCAATAATGGTTACTGCGTCCATTAAATATCTCCTTCCAGGAATTCTATCCTTGTTGTTCGTTTGTAGCTGAAGCGATATAAACCATCGCCAACATTGCAAAAATGTATGCCTGAATGACACCAGTGAGTAATCCCAATGCAGCCATGACGACAGGCACCAGGATAGGAACGATTGCCAACAACACAGCAGCAATGAGACTGCCGCTCATAATGTTACCGAAGAGACGAACAGCAAGTGCCAATGTCCTTGATACCTCTCCAACAATATTAAAGGGCAACATTACGAAAGATGGTTTGACGTAATTTTTCAAATACCCAAGGACACCTTTTCGCCCTATACCGTATATGGGTACAGCGATGAAAACACAAAAAGCCAACGCAGCCGTTGTTGAAAGTGAGCCTGTGGGGGAAACGTAGCTATAGGGAATTGTTGCACCATTTCTCTCTACTTCGAGAATGGGTAAAATTCCCAATATGTTGGCGGCTGCAATAAATATGAAGAGTGTGCCAACAAAGGGCAGAAAGGGCAAAGCATCTTGCCCAGAAACTTCTTTGATCTGTTCGCGAATGCCACTTATCAACACCTCGAGAAAGTTCTGCAGCCTACTAATCTCTGTTCCAGTAGAGAGCTTTCTTGTGGCTATCCACGATGCCAAAACAAGCAAGAACATTACAATCCATGTGCTCACAATTGTGTTGTTCAGTTGAAATGGTCCAAGAACGAAATAGACGGCTTGATCTGGACTAAGATTCACTATCGTCACCTCCTTTGCTCGACTCATCCTTTTTCACTACAGTCGCACCAAGTTTGTGGATGAACATTGTTCTGGCAACGAGGAAGCCGGCCAAACAGCTGACCAACCGCAGCCAGTTGCCTTGCCAAACAAGGTAAAAGGCAATACCAGTGAGGAGCAATCGGGCGAACATGCTTGCCAATGCCAAAAAAGCAGGGTTTTTGGTATCAGGAAGACGCTGCACAGTGGCCCACAAACCAGCGAAATAAAAGTATCCCAAAGCCGCGCCGACGAGTGCACCGACAACGACCTGTATTACCTGATCAATCATGTTTGCTTTCCTTGTCGACCCACATCCATGCATTCCAACACCCGAGAGCAACACCGGCTGCCAACAAGGTCAGAGTCCATGAGAGATGATGGGTAGGATAGTGTTTGTCAAGCCATACGCCCAAAGCTGCACCGACTACTGTTGGTATGGCAACAGACCAACCAACTAGACCGAAAGTTCCCAATCCAAACCAGACTGTGCGTAACTTCTTTGCCTGGGCAGCTTTTTTTCTCTCCTGCCGAGCCGCCACTTTGTCTTTGAAAGCCTGTCGCTGCTCGCGAGCTGACTTCTCTGGAGGTTTAGCTACGGCCATATTTCCCCATTTCATAAAAACGACGAACGAGGTCAGCTTCCAACCTTGCTACAGCTGTTCTCGTCTTGCGTTCTTGCTCTTCCAATTCGAGAAACTGCCTATCGACGGCTTCCTTCAACTCATCAAGATCCTCACTATGAATAGCACTGTAAGTCGAAACGAGTACTTCACTACCGCATTTCACTAATATGCCCTGATCGACAGCCACGTATTGCTCATCATCTTGGTCATCAACGAAAGTCAATATTCCTGGTGTCAATGCTGAGACGCAGTCAACGTGGCGTGGAAGCAGACAGAAAACACCATCAGCGCCTTCTGCAATGACTTTCACAACCTGTCGCTCCAAAACGACTTGGGTTGGCATGAGGACCTTCAGTAACATCAGCGTTTCACCTCATCGACTGAACCAATCATATAAAGTGACTTTTCTGGCACATCAGAGAACTCATCATCGAGAATACGTTCACATCCATCGAGGGCGTCGGCCAATTCAACCATCTTCCCTTTCAAACCTGTGAATTGTTCAGTTACAAAACAAGGTTGAGTAAGGAATCTCTCTAGACGACGTGCTCGGAATACTGCCTGCCTGTCCTCTCGAGAAAGTTCTTCGAGACCCAACATTGCGATAATGTCCTTGAGCTCTTCATAGGCCGCCAATGTTTTCCTGATCTCTGAAGCAATTGCATAATGTCTTTTACCCACAATCTTTGGTGTGAGCATTGACGACGATGACTGCAGTGGATCAACAGCGGGATAAAGGCCCTCACTGGCTCTTTTCCTCGATAGCACGATAGAAGCCGAAAGATGAGCAAAGGTATGAACTGCAGCAGGATCAGTGAAGTCATCAGCAGGAACGTACACTGCCTGAACAGATGTAATCGCCCCAGATGTAGTTGAACAGATACGTTCCTGCAAACCTGCCAATTCCGTTTGCAGAGTAGGTTGATAGCCCAAACGAGAAGGCAAGTTTCCCATCAATCCTGACACTTCTGAGCCTGCCTGAATGAAACGGAAGACATTGTCTATCATCATCAACACGTCTTGCTTGGTGTCATCACGAAAATATTCAGCCATGGTCAAAGCGGCGTGACCAACACGGAATCGTGCACCAGGTTGCTCATTCATTTGTCCATACATGAGGACAGTGTTGTCAAGAACACCAGCAGTCTTCAGTTCTCGATAGAGCTCTTCACCCTCTCGGCAGCGCTCGCCAATACCACAAAAGACGGAGACTCCCTCATGGCGACCAACAGTGTTGTGAATGAGCTCCATGACCAAAACTGTCTTGCCAACACCTGCTCCACCAAAAAGACCAGCTTTTCCGCCACGCTCGAGAGGAGCCAAAACGTCAATTGCCTTTATACCAGTTGTAAAGACTTCAGCTTGAGTGGAGCGTTGTTGTAGGGGAACGACAGGTTGATGTATCTCTCGCCATTCACCATCTTCAACAGGTTCTTTGCCATCAATGGATTTGCCAAAAACATTAAACATACGACCAAGCAATCTCTTGCCGACAGGAACACGAAGCCCATGGCCAAGAGCTACAACTTCGTCGCCTCTGGCCAAACCTTGTGTTGGAGTCAAAGCGACACCTCGGACTGTGTTTTCATCGATATGACTGGCAACCTCAATGATGACTTTCCCGTCAGGCCCTGTTCTCAACTCTGTGTTGAGCTCTGGCAGCTTGCCTCCAAAGCGTGTATCAACGACACTTCCCTTGACCGCTACGATATGTCCAACATCTGTTCTCATAAAAATCTCATCCTTGCTAGAAAGACTGCTTGCTGCATACACGATACGCAGGTATCACTACATAGTTCAAGTGAGCATTAAAAGAAGCAGAAGGCCACAGTTGTCACAAAGTGCAAGAGCTCTTTGCATACAGCGAACCAGAACAGGAGCGGGACCAGGATACAAGAAGCCCGTGTGATGGGCCTTTCCGACGCCCCCTGAACATGCTGGCAATTGGAAGTCAAATTGCATGTGATTTTTTGGTTCGAGTATTGTCGCAGGGGGTACGTTAGGATATAAGTGGCTCTCATACTCGTTGTAGATGATGATCAGGCTGTACGTCTTCTACTATCCAGAACCTTGATTAAGCAGGGACACACTGTCATTGAAGCAGCAGATGGTCAAGCTGCAATCAGATTGTTCCGCTCACACACACCAGACCTTGTCATCACAGATCTCGTCATGCCCAACAAGGAAGGTCTGGAGATGATATTGGAGCTCAAGGGCATATATCCCCAAGCTCATATCATTGCTATCTCTGGTGGAGGACGCTGCAATCCTGACAGTTACCTAGAGATGGCTAAATACCTCGGAGCTGCACGCACCTTATCCAAACCAATAGGTCTTGAGCAATTCATCGAAGCCGTTGATGAAGTCCTGCTGGCCAACTAAGCTTACTTTAGCTTAACAGGCTTCAGTCCATAAGGCGGAGTGACCAAATCGAGCATGGCTTCTTTGGAATGGGCCAATCTAGTCTCCAGGTCCTCTTTGGCCTGCTCTGCCCTAATCTGACGCTCCAACAACTCGGTCAATCTCTGCGTAGCTTCTCGCAAACGACTACAAACAACAGCCGTAATGTTCTCAATGAGCAACATGTGGGCTTTCGGATCAGTGAGAGAAATGTCAGCCATCCTTTGCCTGCTCAACACGAGCAATCTTGCTGGTTCGACAATTGTACAAGTTGCTGTTCGCGGTCCCTCGCTCAGCAGTGACATCTCTCCGAAGACTTCACCCAATCCCAGGTCAGTGAAGGTTACCTTTTCGTCACGCTGTTCAATGGCTTTGGAC
>CAZXTJ010000340.1:0-8798 GCA_964643655.1 uncultured bacterium | reverse complement strand
GTCCTCAGAGCTGCTCGTGCTGCCTTGACGACACTTCACCAACTGGAAGACAATCAAAAGGTTTCCTTGGCCTCTAGGATACGAGCATTGCCAATTAGAGTGGCAGCTTTACGAGCTATTGGTGACAAAGATTGGGCTCAGAAAGCTCTAGTGCTGATGCAACGTTTTCAGCATTGGCAGGTGCCTATGTACAGACGTTGGCAACAACCATATCTGTTGGCTCAAGCATATTTCGATAACTCTTTTCAACTTCATGAAAAGAAAATCTATGCCCTTTTGAAGAGGGCAGAAAAAGAACCACTTGCCAATATGGCTACCATTCGGGCGGCAGCAGACACCATGGTCGAATTGACAGACGGCCAATTCCGCAAAGGATTGGCTCGAGCGAAGAGACGTTGATTAACCCGAATAGGGTGGGACCTTGTATCCTCGCAGAAGGCGGCAGAGACGTTCAGGCTCTTTTGCCTTTTGCCAGAAGTGCTGGTAAATCTCTTCAGGATCTTCGTCTTTGTAGAAGAGGCCATCAACGGCTTTATAACAAGTCTCTTTGTCCAAATATCCCATTGAGAAAGCTTTGATTATTCTTGTGGCAATAAAAGAACGTTCATCTGAAACTTCTCGCTGTCGGCGCTCTATGGGTTCTTTGCCATCGAAAAGAACAATAGATGGATAACCACCAACTCCAGCTTCATGTTCACTAGCAGAATTGACGGCAGCAATGAGCGTAGTCAATCCTTCGACGGGACAGACTTGCCCCCGTCGTTCGTCAATTCGTAAGCGTTCGACGAAGGGGTACATGGTTGGATCGGCAGACCAACGGCCTGACCCTTCCGAGAAATAACAGGTTTGGACACGGTGCCAATATCCTTCGCGCAAATCGAAGTGGTATATCTGAAAACCGCAGCTGTCGTCATAACCAGCGAAAAGACCTGCGTTGAGGAAAATTCCCTCAACTTGCGGTGCTTCATGTTTCCACTGAAACCAATCGGTGATTTTACGTTTCAAATCACTGTCTTTGATTTCTACTTTTTTGCCCTCATGTTGATAATGACCAGCAATGAACTCTTTGACGCCAAAGCCATATTCTGCTTTCAACCATTCGCTCATCCATTGATGTTTATAACGAATGACCATGTCAAACATACCGACTGCCAACTGATCCAAGTCGAGGAAGGTGGCTGGTTTTTGACCAATTTTTTCGACTTCAGCACGATATGTGGCCAATATCCAATCATGGAATTCGTTCTTGAAAGTTTGGCCAATAGCGCAGGAACCAGTCGTAGCAATTGCACCCATTGTTCCATAAGTTTCTTTCACTTCTTTGGGGATGCAGTTTTGCACCTTGTCAGAAGCGTGGACTGCTTGCCCATCACCGCAGCTGATTGTTTCGTCGCACAACATGGCTCCTTGGTGATGGTTGAATCTAATGGCATTGATGGATGTCATTACACATCACCTCCTTCTTGGGGAGGATCAATCGCAATTGCTGATGGTGCATGTGTTGGTTTGAAACCAATCAAATATCTCTTTAATAGTTCACTATCACTAGCTCTTTGGAACATTTCCTTTTCAATGGCTTCATCATCTTCTCTGTCGAGCAAGAGCTTGCAGACGAGCTCCTCAGCATCTTTTCGTGGCAGGAAACCCCACTCATGGGCTTGCATTATTTCTCCAGACAGATGGGCTTCATCGGAAACGAATTCACTGACTCCACGTTCGCCATCGAGGAGCATTATCTGGAAATATCCACCCATTTTGCCTGTAGAGGAACGAATGGCAGTAGCTATTTTCATGGCAATGTAAATGCCCTCTTGGAGAGTGAAACCTTCTCTGCGTTTATCGAGGGTACGCCTTTGCAGAAATTGTGTCAGTAAGTGAGATGCGATGGAACCACCAGGTCCCAAGGTGGCTATGGGAGTGGCAAAAGCGATGGACTTTCCTTTGGGGCCAACATACCAACCCTGTATGCCGTTTACTCTGTCTCGTGTAACGAGGAAACCCCAGTTGGAATTTATCCTATCGTAAGCATTGCCATGGGCACCACCTGCAGCAATAGTACGAGCAGCGGCAACAACAGGTTCCATACCTATTTCACAAGTCTGACCATCCAACTCGTAAGAGCGTGAGTTGAGGGCGTGACGACCAAAACCGAAAGAAAACCGCAGCCTATCGTCAACGGCCCGCTCATGGCAGCTGACGAATGTGTCGTGAACTTTTGAGGCTATCCAATTATTGGCACTGCGTTCATTTCCAGCGTCTTTGCCAGAGGCGGCTTTGAGCTCTTTTTTTACACGACAGACCAAGTCACCGTGAAATGATGGGAAACCAACACCTCCGTACACGGCAGCACAACCCGTGCGCTCAGTGTCTTCTGGAGAGAATAATGTTGCCAGACTGTCACCATAATTCGTTCGCCTATAACCGAAGACATGGCCCAAATGCCAAGTTGATTCGTCAGCTACGAGAATGGCTTGTTCTTTGTTGATGCGCAATGCCAGGACCGTTGCCATGTTCGCTCCTCGACCTTTCGATACAGCAAGTGATTGAGACAGCCATGTTAGGCTCAGCTCGTAAGGTTAGCAATAGCCTTTTTTATCGTTTCATCTTTTTTGGCAAAACAGAAACGCAGATAACCTTCACCCTCCTTGGATTTCATGTAAAAAGCTGAAGGGGGAATTGTGGCTACTTTCTTTTCACGAATGAGATGTGTGCAATACTCCACATCTTTTTGACCCTCCACTGGAATGGGAGCCATCGCAAAATAGGTACCGGCCGGAGTATTTGGCTCAAAACCAGCCTCCCGCAAGCCACTCAACAGAAGCTCCCTCTTTTCACTATATTCCTTGCGAAACTGTGGAATGTAATCGGACAATCCTTCCAAAGCTTCAGCCATAGCCAATTGCATAGGGTGGTTCACGCAGAAAGTGTTGAATTGATGAACCATACGTATGGCGTGGGTTACAGGTGCAGCAGCACAGGTCCACCCTATCTTCCAGCCCGTGAGACCAAAGGTTTTACCTGTGGAAGAGATGGTTATCGTTCTTTCGAACATGTTGGGAAGTGTTGCCATGGGGATGTGTTTTGCTCCGTCAAAGGTGAGAAATTCATAAACCTCGTCACTGATGACGTAACAGTCATGTTCTCGAGCCAACTGAGCAATAGTCGACATCTCATCCTTGGTGAACACTCTGCCTGTTGGATTATGAGGAGTGTTGAAAAAGATTGCTTTAGTTTTGTCGCTGAAAGCTTGGCGCAACTCCTCTTCTTTGAAGGTGAAATCGGGCGAGTGTAGTGTGACGGGGACTGCCTTGCCACCTGCCAACTCAATGGAAGCAACATATGAGTCGTAATAAGGCTCGAAGACAATGACTTCGTCTCCTGGTGAGAGAAGGGCCAAAGAGGTGGAGAAGATGGCTTCGGTTGCACCATTGGTCACTGTAATTTCAGTAGTTCCATCATAAGCCAGTTCATAATAATGTCTATAGGTTTGCGATATGGAGTTGAGCAAAGCAGGAGCACCAGCAGCAGGAGCATATTGGTTCTTTCCTTCGGCTCCTCGCTCCAATGCCTTCTTACAAGCTTCTATTACCCAGTGAGGACCATCAAAGTCAGGAAATCCTTGGCCCAAATTGACAGCGCTGTTGGCAACTGCCTCGCGAGTAATGGTGGCAAATATGGTTTCTTTGAAGTTTGCAACCGTCTTGTTAATAGGTTTCATGAAAGCCGCCCGTCCATAAAAAACTGCGCCTGCAGATTGTTACCTACAGGCGCAGTATAGAACGAAGCTCAGTCTACGCGGTGACCTTTACCTGTGGCTGCTTTCAGCATTCGCTGTACACCAGCTTTGCGCAGTGTGGACCAGTCGGACCAAGCAGGCTCACAAGTACCGATTTTTGTGTAAGAACCATCGATGAAAGTTGAACCTTTCTGAACATCGTAACCTTTATAGAAGTCGAGCATGGCTTTGCTGAAAGTGATCTTTTTGGTGTCAGGGAAATAGAGGAGGTAAGAGCCGTAACCATGTGCAGTTTTGCATTTGTTGGCGTCTGAATAATTGTAGTTGGGATCAAAGAGATCGAGTTTCCATGCTTTGCTTACTTTCTTTGAAGTTACCTCTTCTACTTCCACTTCACAAATTCTGTAAAGAACAGTGGCGTGGCACATCTTTACTTTCGCTTTGCTGTGCCAGGTTTTCAAAGAGGAGTATTGCACCATCTGCAAAGAAGTAGCACCGTCTTGTTCCAGTCTCCAAGCTAGTTTGTTGATCCATTGGGAGAGAGCATGGGGATCTGAGGAATTCACGTTTTTGTTCTTGAATACTTTGTAGTCGTCTTGATGGCAGATAGCAGCTTTCTCCAAGAAAGTCTTGGAGACAGTGGAACACACAGTACGCAAGTTGTATTTGGCTGGATTGGCTTTGATAGCTGCAGCAGTATATTTGTCGTCGCCATATCTTTCGCCTAGTTTCGTAATCAAGTAGTTCACACCATCAGCTTCTGTAGCAACTGCATTAATTCTTCTGTCGAGAGGCATACCGAAAATGCGTTCAGCCAAATCTAGATCAGAAGCTTGCAGGGGATAGTGGCGGTAAGGTTCAGGATCTTTTCCTAGACGCATTGGACGAGTGATACGGGAGTACCACAAATAAACTAGGAAGCTCACCCCGTAACAAGTTCCACCGCGAAGCTCACCATAGGGGGAAACTGCTTTGAAATTGCGAAAAGTGTGAGAGTCCAAGTGAATGTCGAAAGTGCCCGTGGCTTTCATTGGATAAATCTGTTTGCTGGGGCTACCGGAGCGTACATTGTAACGAGTAATGGTAGGTGCAGGAATGGAAGCCCCAACTGTCGAACCTACGGTACCGAAGTTTGTTCCCAGTACTTCATTTGCTTTTTGTCCAAGAACGTCAAGACTGAGTTGAGCAAAAACAGGAGTAGCACTGCCAGTGAAAACGATGAGGGCTAAGATGAGAACTGCTAGATTTTGTTTCATTTTTATCACCTTTCACCAAATGACCAAACAAGTCTCCTGCCAATATGTGTGTTTGGCTCTAGATGGAGTGCTTAGGGCTGACTGTAGGGTGAAATCTCTGATTCCGTTCAAGATGTGAGCACGCTGTCGTTCAAGACTTGAGCGGCAATCAATCTACGCGGTGTCCTTTGCCTGTTGCTGCTTTGAGCATGCGTTGCACACCAACTTGGCGCAGTGTTGGCCAGTCAGACCAAGCAGGTTCGCATGCACCAATCTTGGTGTAAGTTCCATCGATGAAAGCAGAGTCTTTTTGCAGATCGTAGGTTTTGTAGATGTCAATCATCTTCTGACTGAAGGTTATCTTTTTAGTGTCAGGAAAATAGAGTAGGTACGTTCCGTAGCCGTGAGCATCTTTGCATTTGGCAGCGTCTTTATAATCCATGTTGGGATCAAAGAGGTCGAGCTTCCAGGCCTTTGTTCGTCTTTTGGAGGTAACCTCTTCTGCTTCCACTTCGCTAATTCTGTAGAGCACAACTGCATGGCCCATTATTTTTTTACCTTGGCCATACCATGCTTTTGAGAATTGCCTCATGGACAAGTGAGTGGCTCCATCTTTCTCTAGACGCCAGGCAAGTTTGTTTATCCACTGAGAAGTGGCATATGGATCAGCGGCATTGGCATATTGAGTTTTGAAAGTTTTTTGGTCACCGTGGTGGCAGATGGCAGCTTTCTCCAAGAATGTCTTGGAAACAGTGGAGCACACTGTTCGCAGATTGTATTTTGCCGGATTAGCCTTCATTGCCGCTGCAGTGTACTTGTCGTCTCCATATCGCTCGCCCAGTTTAGTAATCAAGTAGTTTACTCCATCAGCTTCTGTAGCAACTGCGTTAATACGCCTGTCGATGGGCATTCCCAGAATGCGTTCGGCCAGAGTAAGGTCTGAGGCTTGCAGAGGATAATGACGGTAAGGTTCTGGGTCTCGTCCCAATCGCATTTGGCGTGTGATGCGAGAATACCAGAGGTAGACGAGAAAACTTACTCCATAACAGGTACCATTCTTGAGTTCACCATAAGGCGATATGGCTTTGAAGTTACGAAATGTGTGTGAGTCTTTGTGCAAGTCAAAAGTTCCTGCGGCTTTAGTAGGGTAGATCTGTTTGTCTGGTCCACCTGAGCGCGCATTGTAGCGGACTGTTGCTGGAGCAGGGATGGAAGTACCGACAGTGGACCCCATAGTACCCAAGTTTGTGCCAAGAACCTCGTTGGCTTTTTGACCAAGCACATCAAGGCTTGGAAGCTGAGCCAAGAGATTGCCAGTTGCACCAAAGAAAATGAAGAGAGCCAAAACGAATATAGTTAGATTTTGTTTCATTGTTTTTCCCTTTCTGTGCTTTTTTAAACAAGTCTCCTGCCAAGGTTTGTAATCCTTTATTGATGGCGCTTTGGTGTCACTCTTGACCTCTGCGCGAGGCCATTCGTTCAGGAAATGAGCAGCTCGCCGTTCAACACTTGAGCAGCTTCATAACTTGTGTTGAAGCCGATAGATGCGTAATTTAAAAGATAGGATTAGAGACTATTCTTGTTTGACGAAAGGAGTACCAGTGTCCAAAGACACGGTCATCCTCTATGGAGACGATCCGGCTGGTTACACAGGATTCGGTCGTATTGTCGATAATTTGGTTTCTGCAGTAATCGAAGCTGGTGCCAAACCTGAAGTCGTTGCTCTCAAAGGAGTTACTGGCGTCAAATACGACAAAGCCAAGGTTCATCGTCCTGACTTATCCAAGGATCCATTGGGTTGGACAATGCTCGAGAAGCTAGTGGCAAAAAAGAAAGCTCCTTTAGTCGTTTCAGTGGGCGATCCCTGGGATATCCACGGATTGGTCACAGTTCAGGAAACAACTCCGTTTCAGTGGTTGGGCTGCACACCTGTCGATTCGACTCCTTATCCCCGCTTCATCCTCGTTTCCAAAGAGCCACAGCAGTACCTGGATGTTGCTGTAATCATGGAGCAAATGAAGGATGTCATCACCTTCTCTGACTTTGGGACTCAGGCCGTGAGTTATATGCTGAAAGAGGCTTTCAAGGGTGGCAAAGGTACTAAATCACTGCCCAATGTTTCCCGTGTTTATCTAGGAGTAGACTCAGATAAATACACGACAATGGACAAACATGAAGCCCGAAAAATCTTTGATGGGGCAGTCGCTGACGATGCCATTTTGTTCAGTTGTATCAAAGTGAACTCCTGGCGAGCGGGTTTTGATACCCTATTAGAGGCTTGGGCACAGTTCATGGAGCTAGCGCGCAAAAAAGCGCCGGACATAGCCCATCGCTCGAAACTGTATCTACACACTAATCTGGCTGGTGATGGTTATCCCATTCCTATCATCATGAAAAGGCACAGAATCGAAGATAGTCTTTTGCTCAATCCCACCTTGGCGCCTGGAAATGGTGCCAGCGACGAAGATATGATTCGCTTGTACAACGCAACTGATGTGGCTGTGAGCGCTACAAGGGCTGAGGGGTTTGGCCTCAACATCGTTGAAGCACTCAGTTGTGGTGTCCCCTGTATTGTGCCTGATTACGGATGTCCAGCTGAATATGGTGGAGAAGGTGTTCTCAGAGTGCCAATCGCTGCCAAATACAATCCCGAGTTTGCGACTACGGATTTTGCCATTGTTTCAGCTGAGAAGATGGCCAAGGCAATGTTTGATTTGGCCACTCACGAGAAGAAACGCAAGAAAATGGGGAAAAAAGGGAGAGCTGTTGCTGAAAGCCTTTCATGGCAAGAGTTTGTCGCTCAGTGGTCTTTTAAAATCAAGTCTTCGATATCATCTTGAGTGTCCAATTTTGGCACAAATGTGATCGGATCATTCCGTTGCAGCTGAGATCTAGGGCCACTCGTGTTACAATTGCCCTTCCTTGGCTAGTTGAATATTGAAACTGGGCTGTGCCAAGAGTTGCAGCGTCAGTTTGAAGATTGTAAAGGCAGAAATAAATATGGCTCCCAAGTTGCCCTTCTGCGCCGTCGTGACGGGCATTGGTTCATATGTTCCAGAACGTGTACTTACCAATGCCGATCTCGAGAAGATGGTCGACACATCAGACGAGTGGATTGTCTCTCGAACTGGTATTCGTGAACGCCACATCCTCGAAGATGGCAAAGCAACCTCCGACATGGCTCGCGAAGCAGTTGTCAGAGCATTAGCCGATGCCGGTGTTGAGTCCGAAGCAATAGAGGCGGTCATCTGTGCCACCTACACAGGAGACATGGTATTCCCTTCCGCCGCCTGTTTGATGCAGTCCAAACTAGAGCTTAGTAATGCTGTTTGTTTTGATATAGAAGCAGCCTGTTGCGGTTTTATCTATGGTTTGTCCGTTGGTGCCAACTTCCTCGAATCTGGAATGTATAAGCGTGTATTGGTCATCGGTGCCGATGCTTCCTCCAGGGTTCTTGATTGGGATGATAGGAACACCTGTGTTCTCTTTGGAGATGGTGCTGCTGCTGTCGTCCTAGAGGCTCGTCCTAGCACTGAAAACAGTGAAGAGCGACGTGGGCTCCTTTCTAGCTATCTTCGTTCTGATGGAAATGGTTGGTCTCAGCTACACCAGCCAGCTGGTGGTTCACTCCGTCCTCCCTCACATGAGACGGTTGATGAACGAGGACATTTCATCAAAATGAAGGGGCGAGAGATTTTCAAGGTTGCTGGTCGTGCCATGGCTGAAGCTGGTATCGAAGCAACCAAACGAGCTGGCCTTGAAATGGATGACATTGACCTGGTAGTTCCTCACCAGGCAAACCTTCGTATCATTCAATCCACTAAAAG
>CAZXTJ010000339.1:0-8875 GCA_964643655.1 uncultured bacterium | reverse complement strand
CATTTCAGGCAAGACCATCGAGTATGTAGGCAAGGATGATGGCAATTATGTTGGTGATATCACCGATGGCAAGGGCAAGGTACTCATGCCTGCCTTGTTTAATGGTCACTGCCACAGTCCAATGACTTTCGAGCGTGGTTGGGCAGAGGATCTACCTCTCGATAGATGGTTCAACGAACGTATTTGGGTGGCAGAGTCTGCTCTGACTGAAGAAGATGTCCTCTGGGGAGCCCGGCTAGCAGCTTGTGAAATGATTAGATCAGGTGTCATTGGTTTTAACGACCATTATTTTTATATGGATAGGGTTGCTGAAACGGTTCGTGAGAGTGGCATGAAAGCTGGACTTGCTTGGTGTGTCTTTGGGATAGGTGATGATAAAGAGGTTGGTGCCAATTTGGATGGTACCCTCGAGTTCATTGAACGCTGGCAAAATGGTGCTGATGGCCGTATTCGTCCTCTCCTGGGTCCCCATTCTCCTTATATATGTCCAGCAGATTTCCTCAAAGAGGTGGCCAAGATAGCGCAAGTGAAGGGACTCAGCTTACACATTCATGCTTGTGAATCAGAGGGCCAAATCAAACAGGCTCAAGAGCTTTTTGGCCACACTCCCATAGGCTTTTTCGAAGAGGCTGGTTTTTTCAAAGTCCCCGTCACTATTGCACATGGGTTGTATGTGTCTGATGAGGATGTTCAAATACTCGCCAAAGGTGGTGCCACTGTCGTTCGCTGCCCAATCACCTATATGAAGCTGGCTATGGGGACTTCTGATGTACGAAGGCTCCTTTTGGCTGGTGTAAACGTAGCCGTTGGCTCTGATGGTCCAGGTTCCAACAATGATATGGATCTCTTTCAAGCCATGCGTATGCTCGCTCTCCTCCAAAAACATGAAAATAATGATGCAGAGGCAGTGACGAGTGAGGAAGTTCTCCGTTTGGCAACTCGAGGTGGTGCGCGAGCTTGTGGTTTCGAAGAAAGTGGAGTTTTGAAGCAGGGGGCTCCTGCAGATTGCATTCTTGTGGATTTTCAGAAACCTCATCTTCAGCCAGTCCATGATGTGTACGCTAATTTGGTTCACTGTGCTCATAGCGGAGACGTGAGTGACGTAATGTGCGATGGAAAGTGGCTCTTGCGAGACGGAGAACTGTTGACTCTCGATGAGAAGCTAATCATGAGGGAAGCACATTCCCGAGCGCGGGCAATGGTGGGTAAACCGCTTGAGATTGTCAGGGAATATAAAGAGTAGCGACCTGTAAAAAATTTTTTCCGTTTTTTGTCATTTTATCTATCTTCTCTTATCTCTATGGCGTCATAATCTACTGAAGATGAAATTTTGTAAGCTGGAGGCAAAATGACAGCAGCTGTAGCAACAAAGGTAACTCAGTTACCAAAAGCTGAATGCCCCTACAAGCTCGCTTCACGCGAAAACCGCCCTGAAGATACAGTTGTTGATATCAAAGGTGTAAAGATTGGTCTCAAGGGTGACCCCATTGTCATGGCTGGACCTTGTGCCGTCGAAAGTCTCGAACAGGTTGAAGAGATTGCCTGTCGTGTTGCCAAAGCTGGTGCAAAAATCATTCGTGGTGGAGCTTTCAAACCACGCACCTCACCATATAGTTTTCAGGGTTTGGGTCTCGAAGGATTGAAGATCCTCTCAGCCGCAGCCAAAAAACATGGGCTTCTCGTTGTTTCTGAAGTCATGGAGATTGGTTGCATAGAGGAAGTTGCTGAATACGCAGACATCCTGCAAATTGGTTCAAGGAACATGCAGAATTTCCCACTCCTTCGTGAAGTGGGCAAGTATGGCAAACCAGTTTTGCTCAAACGCGGTATGTCTGCCACTTTGGAAGAGCTGCTTTGTGCAGCCGAATATCTTCTTGTTAATGGAACGAAGGATGTAATCCTCTGTGAAAGGGGCATTCGTTCTTTTGATCCATCAACGAGAAACACTCTCGATCTTTCGGCCGTGCCCATTCTCAAGTCTCTTACTCATTTGCCAATAATCGTAGATCCCTCCCACGCCTGTGGTCGCCGGGACATAGTGACAACAATGGCAAGAGCTGCTCTAGCTGCTGGTGCTGATGGTCTCATCGTCGAAGTAGCTGCTGATCCAGACAACGCCCTATGTGATGGTAAGCAGTCACTTTATTTGCCACAGTTCGACGAGTTGATGCGACAGGTAAATCTAGTTCGCGAGTTATTGGCGCAAATCTGATTTAGGTTTTCGGAAGTGTGACACCCTTCTGCCCCTGATATTTGCCTCCTCTATCTCTGTATGAGGTTTCACATGGCTCATCAGATTGGAAGAAGAGCATTTGGGCAACACCTTCATTGGCATAGATTTTTGCAGGTAGGGGAGTGGTGTTGGAAAACTCGAGTGTCACATGGCCTTCCCACTCAGGCTCTAAAGGTGTGACGTTCACAATAATTCCGCAGCGAGCATAGGTGGACTTACCCAGACAGATAGTAAGTACATCACGAGGGATGCGGAAATATTCTATTGTGCGAGCAAGGGCAAAGGAGTTTGGCGGAATGATGCAAACTTCCTCGTCTATTGCCACAAAGCTCTTTTCATCAAAGTCTTTGGGATCGACGATTGCCGAGTTGATGTTGGTGAAGACTTTGAACTCAGGTGCACAGCGAACGTCGTAACCATAACTCGAAGTGCCATAAGATACGACTCGCTCTATTGAGGTTTGGGCAACCTGACCTGATTCGAAGGGGTCAATCATTCCATGTTCTTCTGCCATCATACGGATCCAACGGTCGGATTTGATTGCCACCTGACAAATCTCCCTTCGAAAGGACTATTTATGTAAGAACTGTCACATGGACACCTTACTGGACAGAGTCTGTCACATCAACGACTATCGTGATTAGATCATCAGGTGGCATGTCTTCGTAAGCTGTACTTGCTGCTGTGCTAATGGTGTTCACAGCTTCTTTTGTCTCCACCTCAGCAGTGTTGAGGATGGCTTGTCTCAGATTGACAGCTTTGAATGTGCGTTTGTCACTGTCGTCAGAGAGACCATCATTAAAAAATACGAGTCTATCTCCTTTGACGAGGTTGAGGTGACCAACTTCGACTGTTAGTTCACTCTTTTGTGATATTCCATTTCCTCCACGGCGCAGCAGCTGCTCTGAAGCGAGCAAATCATTCCTCTCATGAAAGACGATTGGTGGTTCCATTCCTGCAGCAACATAGTCGACGATTATCTCATCATTTTCCTTTTTGAAGCGGGCAACTACCATGTCGATTGAGCCACCAACGTTGGCCAACTCGAAGTCTTTGCGCACACCTTTGACAAAGTCTTTGGGTAACAACTCAGGCTGTGAGTGCAATCGTCTCAAGGTCAGTGCCTCGAACATTGAAGCTGCATAAGAAGAGGCCAAACCAGTAGTGGCAGCATTGGCCACGACGAGGCTGGCGTCATCTCCTGATTTGACGAAACTATAAAACCCACCACCAAGGTTTGGTGACTGGAAGTGTTTTGCCTCAACATGCATTCCCTCCATCTGGGGAAGTTCATCGGGAATGATGGCAGAGAAGAACTCCTTGGCTTTGGCAATGTCATCAGCCATGGCTTTGGCTGCCAGTTTTTCTCTTCGTGTTAGATATTGGTTCACAGCTACGAGCAATACGAAGAAAAGGGTCATGGCCAGGTTCTGCATAAGTGATGCATTTATCTCTTCATTTACTGCAGTCAGGCTAAAACCGAGAACGACGGCTCCCCAAGTTCGTTTTCTCTTGTCGCTAATGACGACTATGCCAAAGGAAAAGTCATCAACGTCACCTTTGAGGCTGTCTTGGTAGTGGATGAGCGACTTGATTTGTTTTTCGCTCTTCTTTTCAACACCAAATCTCTTTTCGATGGACGAAACGAAGTTATTGAACCTGTTGATGAGAGTCTCTTTTGTTTCGAGCGCTTTTAACTCATCTAGTTTTTCAGGAGAGAACATGACCTGTTTCACGTCACGAGCCAAGACGGCCGAGAGCTTCTCTTTCAGAGCCTTGTTGTAGCGTTTTCTGAATTTTTCGCCAAACTCAGGCCGCAGAGAATCGAAAATTACTTGGCCACGTGCATCGACAAAACGAATGAAAACGACGTCTTCGTCTTCGAACATTTGACGTGAGTAGAGATCCATTTGATCCCAGTCGTAGGAAAGAATGGGATTTAGTGTTGCGCGCGAAAGAACTCCGAGATAACTGACTGCTTTTCTCTCGAGGCGTCCGCGTATGAGGGTGACCTCTTTGAGAAAGGCATTCCAGCCCAAGATGACTTCCACGAGACAGGCAATGGCCACGATAGCGACGAATATTTGTACATTGAATTCAAAACGTTCTGCCAGAGCGAGAACTCGTTCGTAAAACTTATTGGTTTGCTCCTGTGTACGACTTTCACTCATTGTTAATCCTCCGAACGGAACCAGGGATTGAACCGCGAGGCAACTTCGTGAAATTTCCCACTGCGTTTGAACTCCTCCAAAAAGAGGTTCACATAACGGACTAAGGATGTATCACGTTGCATGAGTATGCCGAAATATTCATCAGTGAAACGACGACTCTCCAATCGTCTGAACTTTCCTTTTACTTGGCCACTCATTGTCAAGGAACGCGCTTTGATGGCATCGAGAATGGCAGCCGAGTCTCTTGTCGATAGTCTTTTGGCCAGTTCTGCTTCAGTGTTGATGACTTCAATGGAGGCATTGGGCAGGTTCTTACGGGCAAAGGCTTCCGATGTAGAGGCTGGTTTGACGATGACAGTGGCATTTGAAACGTTGAGGTCTGCCAAGGTGCGATAGGGACTCTCTTCTGGGACCAAGATGATGAGTCCAGAGACGAAATAGGGATCTGAAATGTAAAAAGACCATGCTCTTTCCAAGGTGCGAGTCAAACCAGAAAGAGCCATGTGAACTTGCTCGTCATCTACGAGTTGCTGAAGATGGGCCAAGTTTCTCGCTTTCACCAGCACTAGCCTCACATTTAACGAAGCAGCCAATGCCCGTGCCAGCTCAATGTCGAAACCAACTACTCCTGTGGCAGTATCCACTTCGAGTTCGCCTACGACCTTCTTTTGTACCTCTTCTACCTCATCGCCATCGACGACAAAGGGCACAAAGCCTGGTGAAACGGCCACTTTCAACTCACCATCTTTGAGGATGTGGTCTATTAAATGTTCACTCTCTTCAGCCAAGGTCTGGGGGGCCCATTGGGAGGCCAAAAGGATGAAGATTGCAAGGAATGAAAAAAGACGACTATTGGTTTGTCCAAATATCATTTAATATCCTTTCAATGAAGGTCTCTTATCGGCTTATTATAATGCTAATACTCATGGAACATGTTTAAGGGAGATTTGCATGTCTTTTCTTGGCCGAAAGCTTTTCATCCTATCTTTGCTGGCAACGCTCTTGTTCTCTTCCCAGGCTCTTCAGGCCAAAGAACATGGAGAGCGACTCGTCACTGTCCTATTGCCTGAAGGCATCAGTCAGAGAGAGGGAGTGAGCCTTTCTCTCACTGGTGGTCCTGATATTCTGTTGGAGCGCCACTCGAACCGCCATTTTTCAGGACTTGTAGCCTCAGAGTTTCTAGAACGTACTTTTGTGGTGAAACGTGCACCAGCTGGTGTATCTGAAGTGGGTTATCGTGGCCAGGGATTGCCTTTGCGAGCAGTTGCACCAGCAGCTGGTCCTCATTGGATTTTTCCCGTTGCCTGGAAGGACCGTCTTCCTGAGGCGCAAGAAGGTACAGTCACAGGTCAAGTCGAAGAGCACGAGGTTACTTCACCACTTCTTTCTGGACCACGAAAATTGAGAGTATGGTTGCCTCCTAGTTATGGCAGCGATAGCGAACGAGAGTATCAAGTCGTCTTCATGCTCGATGGCCAGAACCTTTTCAATCCAGCTCTTTCCTTTGGCGGAGCAGATTGGTGTGCTGACGAAGTTGCTCATCGTTTGGCTCAAGAAGAGGGTCTCGAGATAATCATCGTTGGTATAGACAATGGTTGTGCGCGTCGTTTGCATGAATACACTTTCTGTAAAGGTGTCATTCCTGGTTCTCAAGATCAAACACCCAAAGGCGGTGGCGCTGCCGAACACTTGAAGTTCTTGCAAGAAACAGTAGAACCCTATGTACGAGCCAATTTCCGAGTATCTGAAGACAAACCCGTACTCATCGGTTCTAGCCTCGGTGGTCTCTTTGGTCTTTGGACGGCTTTGACCCATCCTGACGTCTTTTCTGCCATAGGTGTCATTTCGCCAAGTGTGTGGTGGGCAGACAAAGCAATCGTCGAGTTACCGCTGGCAGACCATGAGGAAAGACCAAGAATGTGGATGGACATTGGTACAAAAGAAGGTAAAGACTCTGTCCACAATCTCTGGCTGGCATATTGTCAGGTGAAAGAATTGGGATGGCAAGAGGGCGTAGACTTCCGTTGTGCAGTAATTCCCGGTGGTGCCCACCATGAATCTGCCTGGGCATTTCGTTTGCCTGCAATCTTGCGTTTTACTGTAGAAGGCCGTCGCTAGTGCGTACTGTGCTCATCAATCTTCGCCAGCAGCTACAGTCCCTCGTTAAAGGGAAACCTATTCGCTTTCGTGAAGCCATTGACTTTTTAGAGAATTTTGAGGAAAAAATCGATGATGTCTTTGAGGCCGATAAAGCAGCTTTTGATCTAGGCTGGCTGCCCGAAGACACTGAACTGTCGGACATTGTGGAGTATTTGCTTCACGCAACCTACCAACGTTACGGCAGGCACATTGCGAAAGAGTTTTTACCTCTCATCGAAAATGGCTTTTCCCAAAAGGCCGAAGATTATTGCTGCGACTTATCTATTTGGTTGGACAAACGTGATGACACTGCTGATGAGATAAGTGAATCCCTGGAAGGTTCTCATCACAGGATATTTTATGAGCTTGCCGCCAAATATGTGGGCCACCTCGACGATATGGTAGAGGAAGTAGAGGAGGACGAGGATTATGAGCCCGATGAAGAGGACCTCGAAGAGCAGAGACAGCTAGAAGAGCACAAAAAAAAGGCTGACCTTCTCTACAAATTGCTGGCTAGATATTTCCACGCTTATGAGCAAAACAAATACAACGAATGTTTGGACATCTGTGATGAGATTTATTCTCTCGATGATGATGAGCAAGAGTTCTCTTCCTACATAGAAGATGTTTGTTTGCCTATCTGTACGAGCATAACAGTCATCAAGGATGTTACGGATTATTGTCGCATACCCGTTTATCGCGAAATGTTCTTTGCCGAATCGACTCTCTTTTTCAGCTCTATCCGCAATCGAGACATGGCTACTGCGAATAAAGTTCTAGATAATTGGCATGTTTTCTCTAAAGATACAAAAGACGATGAAGAGGAAGTCTTTGCAGTAGATCTGCTCGATGATTTCATCCCTTGTGATGATGTGGAGCAGGCTGTCACCTGGGGGCGAGCTTTCCTCAAGGGTGTACAAAATCCTCCGGCGGGCACGGAAAGATTGTGGACAAAGCTCATTGAGGAGACTCTGCAACTGCTAAAAATGAGAAAAGAACTTCATGAAGTTTTTGAAGACTCTTCTGGATTTCAGCAGATGATAAATCTCAGCAGAAGAATGCTGTTACAGCTTTCTCGCTGGTATCACATCTTTGATCTCGACGAACCAACTGATGAAGAAGAGAAAATGGTCGAGATTTGGGAGTTGGTTCTCGACGAAGACACTTCCTCTTGGGAGTCCTGGGCTGAGGAGCTTTCTGAGCAGCTCTATAGAGAGAGCGCATTTTATCTGCTGCGTAATCCTTTGAGTATGAGCAGGCTCTTCAGAGATTGGGCCGATTTTTTGAAAGCACACTCTGTCGTAGTCGAGTTTTTGGAGTATGCCATTTCAGAAGATGAACTCATAAAGCAGCTCAATGGCATGGCTAACCGTTCTGCCTAAATTTTGCCGCGTTTTCCCCTTCCGCGGCTCTTCTGCGCCTGGCGATGAGATTGTCTTTGTGCCCAAGATTTAAGTTTACCTGCAGTTTTGATTTTTCCTTCTCTGATCAATGCCTCTGCTTTTGACCTGTCTCGGGGAGGTAACTCGCGCAGAGTGGCAGCCATTTTTGTCATCAATTTGGCCACCTCATCTTCTGACAGAGTGTCATCTTCACTTGGTGTGGCAGCTGCTTGTTCCACCTTGTCAAAAAAGTCAGCCAGCTCATTGGGCAGTCGGAAAGTACCCGTAGCTTCGAACAATGAGCGCGCTTCGTCAACAGCCTCTCGAGGAAGGGCCGGGCCCTCCTCAATTTGAAGAGTGAAACCTTCCGAAACTGAGGAGACAACCTTCTCAGCCTCTTCTTCGAGCTCTTCCATAGAAGGGAATTGAAAGGAACTCTCAGTTTTAGGCGCTGGTTTGGGTTGTGGTTTTTTGACTGGTGGAGGAGGAGGCTGTTTGGCTTGGGCCACAGTGGAGCGCAACTTTTGACGGGCTTCCATGAGTCGTTTTTGAATTGCCTGGCCAATGTTGGGAGGAGCCGTAGACTTCAGGTATCTCAGAGACTTCACACAGTGGCTACGTGTCTGCTCGTCTGATGCTGATTGCACCAAATCGACTAGCGTAAAAGCCGCCTGTAAATCAGGGAAGGCTGCCAACATTGAGATGGCCTGATATCTTATGCCAGGTTCTTTATCACGGGCCAAGCGGGAATAACCATCAAGAGCAAAGGCGTCACGAGGCAATGTGGACAAGACATAAAGCGAGGCATAACGGACAGCTGGTTCCGTGGAGTCGTAGAGCCTTTGCACGAGATTGCCAAAACGGGCACCGCATACTGTGCGCAGTTGTTCGAGAGCCTTTTGGCGCACATTGGTGTCAGGTGCGTTGAGCAAAGCAATGAGTTGTCTAAT
>CAZXTJ010000338.1:0-8880 GCA_964643655.1 uncultured bacterium | reverse complement strand
TTCAAACATCGTCCCCGTAAAGGTTCCAACCGTAAAAAAGGCCATCGACAGCCTTTCACAATGGTTCGGATTACCGAAATAGTGGCCTCCTAGGCCGAAGAGAGAGGTCAACATGGCTCATAAGAAAGGTGTCGGTAGCTCGTCAAACGGGCGCGAAAGCCATTCAAAGAGACTTGGTGTCAAAGCTTTTGGTGGTCAGTTTGTCAGTGCTGGTTCTATCATCGTTCGTCAGCGTGGCACAAAGATCCATCCAGGTCGCAACGTTAAAAAAGGTGGCGACGACACATTGTTCGCAACCATCGACGGACTAGTTCGTTTTGGTAAATATCGCTCTAAACGACGGTCTGTTTCGGTAGAACCCGTAAAGGAAGCTTAACAAGCTTTCACGCGGTGAGGACCGAAACTGGGAGGGCTCCATGAGCTTGCCTGACGCCAAGAATGGATTAATCACCATCCTTGATTGCGTTACGGCTACACTCTGCGGGGCTCTCCTTTGGTGTGTTACGCTTCAGGTGGATGTAGGGATAATTACCTACAGCGGAACCTCCGCGATTGGAGTTCTTGGATGAGGGGTATCTACCTACTGCCAAATCTGTTTACGGCAGCAAACTTGGCTTGTGGTTTTTGTGCAATCCTCAAAATCAGCAATGGTACTGTCCAAGGCTTAAAACAAGCTGCTTGGCTCATACTTTTGGCCAATATTTTCGACACACTCGATGGTCGTGTCGCACGCTGGACCAAAGCTACTTCCAAGTTTGGTGTGGAGTTCGATTCATTGGCTGATTTGGTAGCTTTTGGTGTTGCACCAGGCGTACTCCTTTATCACCATGTCCTCAAAGAAGAGCAATTTTGGGGACCTACCATTGCTTTCATTTTTGTTTTGTGCGGAGCAGCTAGGCTTGCACGATTCAATGTAAAGGCTGCCCTCGAAACAGAAGCACCTAGTTTCTTCTTTGTGGGCTGTCCAATTCCAGCAGCCTCTTCCTTATTGGCTGCATCAGTCCTCGTTGACATTGGAATGGGTAACACAGCTGGCGTGAAAGCTTTCATGGGCATAACATTGCTTGGGGCTTTAATGATGATTAGCTCTGTGCCTTATCCGTCCATGAAAAAACCGCGTAAACCTGATAGTAAAAGAAGAGCCATTCCTCTTGGTGTGGTTTTCTTTTTCATATTCCTTCTAGCTCTCGTTTCTTATCAAGAAAAAGTAGTCTTCCTTCTCGTTTTCACCTATTTTATCTCAGGCCCTCTGTGGAAATTCGGCCGCTTTTTGAAACGGCTGACAGGTGCTGTTCCGGCTCCTTTGGGTGAAAGTGAAGGAAACGAAGTGGAACTAGAGGAGAAACGACCGTGAAGAAATTTTTCGTTTCTCTCTCCGGTTTTCTCTTTCCTGGTCTTGGCCATGTCCTCATGGGCCGTTTTGCCAAGGGCGTCCTGCTCTTTGCCATTCTGACGGGAATGTTTTTTGTCGGTGTAACTTTCGACACTGACTATTTCCATCGCTTTGGTATTTCACCCATGGGGGAACAATTCAAACCAATTGAAGATAGAGGCGGCAGCTCAGCTGACGAAGGTGCCATAGACAAGATATGGAAATACCTCTTTACCTATATCTTTCCATTCATCGTCGGTATTGGTACCTATGTCGTTGGTTTTGCCATGAAAGATGGCCTTCGGCCCGTCGTCTTATCTCTTGGTTTAGCAAAAGATCTGAGCACTGTCCCTGTGACAGTGAAAGATATTGGTTATTGTTTTGCCCTCCTTTCAGGCTTACTCAATATTCTCGTTATGATGGACGCTTATGACGTTGCTTATAACGAAGAGTTGTTCAAGGATTCGGCACAGGATAGACGGGAGAAGTGGCTACAGTGAGTTTTGGATTCGTTTTTTGCTGTTTGGCTGCTTTGTGTTTGTTGGTAAGTCTCGTTTATGCAATGACCTCTTGTGACGTTGTGGAAAAAACGCTGAAAGAGACCGCCTGGAGTTTTGTACTCATGCTCGGTGGTATCTGTATACTCGCTCTCATCGTCAAAGTTTTACCTGACATTTTGTTGGGTTGAAGCTGAATTGAAGGTGGATTCATGAACCAAGGCCCCCGGGTCGTCATCTCGGTCATGGGACGTAACCAGACTGGCATCATGGCTTCTGTTAGTAAGGTATTGGCTGACAAGTCCGTAGACATTGTGGACATCACACAAAAAATCGTTGATGACCTCTTCTTAATGATGATTGTTGCTGATCTTCCAGCACATGGAATGTGTCTCGACGATTTGAACAATGCTCTGCGCATTCCCTGCAATAGACTTGGCTTGCAAGTCGTTGCTCAGCACGAAAAACTCTTTAAATATATGCATCGCGTCTAAGGAGGAACCATGCCCTTCGAAATCGAAGAGGTAGTCGAAACCATATCGATGGTGCACCTCCACCACTTCGACATCCGCACAGTGACGTTGGGGATTAGTCTGCGAGACTGCATTTCATCGGACGTAAGTGAAACAGAACGAAAGATAAAAAGGAAAATTACTTCCTTGGGCAAAGACCTTGTTTCTACAGTCGATGCCATCTCTTCGGAATATGCCATTCCTGTTGCCAATAAAAGAATTGCTGTTACACCAGCTTCTTTTCTGCTCGATTCTCTGCCTCATGGTAGTGCTGTCAGAGTGGCTCGTGCCCTTGATGAAGCAGCTGCAGAGGTAGGAGTCGATTATATTGCCGGATATTCAGCACTCGTTGAAAAGGGCATGAGTAAAGGTGATAGAGAGTTAATCGAATCTCTGCCCGAAGTGTTGGCAACAACAGGGCGGCTCTGTTCATCCCTAAATATCGCTTCCACTTCGGCGGGAATAAACATGGATGCCGTTCAAATGCTTGGACATACCATCCGTTCCGTTGCCGATAAAACCAAAACCAAAGGTGGTATTGGTTGTGCCAAGTTTGTCGTCTTCTGTAATGCCGTTCAGGACAATCCGTTCGTGGCAGGTGCATTCCATGGTGCCTGTGAAGGTGAAGCCTGTTTGTCCGTTGGTATTTCAGGTCCCGGTGTCGTTCGCCGAGTCATCGAGTTACATCCAGATGCCTCTTTTGATGAGCTCTCTAATCTGATTCGCAAAGTAGCCTTCAAGATTACCCGCGTGGGCCAGCTCGTCCTTGATGAAGCTTCCCAGCGCCTCTCATTGCCACCTGGCATTATCGACCTCTCTTTGGCACCAACACCGGCTGAAGGTGATAGTGTTGCCGAAGTATTGGAAGCCATGGGGCTTGAACGTTGTGGTTGCCACGGCACTACAGCTGCTCTGGCGCTACTCAACGAGTCCGTCAAACGTGGAGGTTTGATGGCAGGAACACATATTGGTGGTTTATCAGGAGCATTCATCCCCGTCAGTGAAGACCGTGGAATGATTAGAGCCGTTCAAGCAGGTACTCTGTCCTTGGATAAACTGGAAGCCATGACTTGCGTCTGTTCCGTTGGTTTGGACATGGTTTGTGTTCCCGGTGATACTCCTCCTGAGGTCATCTCGGCTATCATTGCTGATGAAATGGCTATTGGTATGGTGAACAACAAAACGACAGCTGTTCGTTTGATTCCCATTCCTGGTGCCGGTCCTGGAGAGACTTATGACTTTGGTGGTCTTCTGGGCGAAGGTATCGTTCAGGCAACGACCAAAGCATCACCTATGGGATTCATTCGTCGTGGGGGACGGTTACCAGCGCCTATCCGAGCTTTGACCAACTAAAGCAGGAGGCCCAATGAAAACCATCGACCGCTACATACTCAGCGAGATGGTTGGTCCATTCATCTTTGGTCTTTGTATCTTTGGTTCGTTGTGGTTGGCCAATCTGCTCATTCGAATGGTCAATCTCTTTGTTACCAAAGGAGTGGCTCTGCAAGCTGTTGTCGAGATTTTCCTCTACTCCACACCAGCCATTGTCGTGACGACTTTACCCATGGCCACATTGCTCGCAGGTCTGCTCTCTTTGGGGCGCATGAATTCCGATTCTGAAATCATTGCCATGAAGTCTTGTGGCATTGGTTTTGGCCGTATTCTCATTCCACTCTTGTTTGTGGGACTTTTTGTTTCTTTTGTTGCAGTTGCATTTAATGAATACGTCGTCCCAGAGGCCAACAGAAGGCGACAACATACCTTCATCAATGAAATCGTATTAAAAAAACCCCTGCCAAAAGTAGCCAAAGACATCTTTTTTGATGGTGGCGACGAGTTTCGTCTTTTTGTCCGTAATTATAATCCCGCTGAAGAGATAATGATGGATATCAGCATGTTCCAATTCCAGCGAGATGGTTTCCCCGTCATCACGGAAGCTCGACGAGCAAAGATAGAAGACGATGTGTGGACTTTTGACAATGGTCGCATAATCGTTCTCGATGACAAAGAGGGACAGCTACGGGAAGAAATCTATTTCGAACAATGGCGTTACCCCATTAAAACGCGCCATGCCGAACGAGTAAAAAAGGTCAATCGTTCCGATAAAGAAATGGGTATTGGTGAGCTATATGCCCAGATCAAAAAGAACGAAAGAAAAGGTCTACCAACGAGAAAACAGTGGGCTTCTCTTTATTTCAAGACAGCTTTTCCTTTTGCCAGCTTTTTCCTCATTTTGATAGGTGCTCCTTTTGCCGTGGGTAATGCCCGCTCTGGAGCTTCTATCGGCGTTGGTCTGTCCATTCTGATCATGTTCGTATATTACATTCTCATCGCCGTTGGAAAAGCATTGGGCGAAGGAGGAAAAATCCCGCCCTTGCTTGGCGCTTGGATGCCAAACATTGCAGCAGGAGTTGCCGCAATATTTTTGCTCAGGCGGGCTTTGAAAAACTAATCAGTAATCTGATTAGCGAGCTTTTTCCACGAGGTGGATGAGGGCGCAAGCCATTACGAGAGGGCATTTGCCGCATCGTTCTTGGCGCTGTGGGTCAACACCAGTCTTGCCTGACCACTCTTCTTTTACTTCGAATTTACCAATGTCAACGCCAAAACATTCGGGTACTTTGTCTACAGGTTGTCCCTGAAACATATTTATGTCCTCTCGTTAAGTTTCCTCGTAGGGAGGAGATGTCTTCGCCAGCTTAATACGCTAAGAGAATTGACTACAAGGATGGAACGAGAAGTTCACAGATACGATCATTTTCATCGATGTAATACATCTTGTCGCCAGGAGAATCCCAAGTCAGGTGGCGACCGACCTCTTCTGTGATACGCCTTGCATCTACACCATCAACGTCACTGATATAAATACCGTGAGGTGATGTGGAAGGTGAGTCTACGACAAAAGCCACACGACTCCAGTCAGGGCTGAAAGTTGGTGAATAAAGCGGAGGGAAGACAGTAGTTGCTCCACCTGGTAGGGTTGGATTGAGTGCCATACTCGTGCCTCCGCCGGCAAGAACGACAAAGACTTCGCTCGTTGCACCTGAGATGACGGGACTGTAAACGATACGCCCAGTGTTGGCCCACTCCATGCCACTCCAAGAAGTGACGTTGCCAATGGGAACGATTTGTCGAATGGTGTCCGTTTCCGCGATTGTTTTACCAGTCGAACGGTCAACGTCGACAGAGTACAAATTTGTTGTCAGATAATAAGCAAAACTCTTTTTGTCAGGCGCCCAAGCAACACCAAAATAGTCTGTGCCCGTAGCCATGATAGAGCGAGTTTCCGATCCAGTGTTGGATGTGGCACCAATGGTGTAAGCATTGATGGGTCCACCAACATAACGAACAAAGAGCAACTCTTCTTCGTCATGTGTCCAAGTTAGACCACGATGACCAACAGCGTGGGCACCACTTGTAATGATCTGGTTGAAAGTTTGACCATCAGGATGGATGAGGCCAATCTCGCCACCTTCTGTGGCCTCACTGGTGATGTAAGCAATCTGATTACCAGAAGGTGAAAGAGCCAAGTCGTAAGCAGCAACGTTATCATTGATGACACGATGGTTGGACAGTTTCACGTCAGGTACTGCATTTACAGGTACGCCAGCAACGACGGCAACTTCCGTTTGACGATGGTAAAAATAATAATCTCGCTCGAAGCGCAGGTTATAGACACCAGCGTGCAAATCATCAAAGCGGTAGTAACCGCCAGATGTGGTGAGCAGGGATTTGGTCGTACCGTCGATGGAAACGCGCACATTTGCGTAATCGTCGTTTTGAGCAGCTTCCAGAGTTACGCGACCGGCCAGTGCACCAATGGGTGATGGTGAGAGGCGAAGCAACTCGACAGTTGGTACTGAAGTGATGGCACTAAGTGTTACAGAGATATTTTGCACAGTCTCGGCACCATAACCGTCACGAGTGAAAAGCAACTCGTATGTGGCTGCAGCTGGGATGGAAAGTCCCTGACCCAGTGCCACGGCAACTTCAACTGGAGCCAAAGTGTAATTTCCGTTGGCATCAGTGAGAGTTTCAATATTCGTTCCCACGATTTCGACTTGAATGTTGGAGTCGTCTGGATAAGTGGGATTGTATTGGCCAGAACCACGCAATTTGGCTTGTCCCTGAATGGTTCCCGGTGTGTTGAGCCTAATGTCCAACATATCGATGATGGCATCGTTTTGCAGCTCGAGGAAACGAACACGATAACGATAGTCCGTATTGTTCAAAGTGCGATGAACGACGAGGTCGTACATACCTTCTTCGATGTTTTCGATTTCATATTCACCGTTTTTATCAGTGAAAGTAGAGAAGGTTCGCGTTCCTTCCAATACGACGGAAGCCTGACCCAAGGGGGCATTGGTGGCGTCCCTAATGTGACCGCGAATCTTCGCATTGCCAGGAACCCAAGTGAACTCATCATGGGGACCACAGCCCAAAATCATGAACAAAAAGAAGGTGGCAAAAACTGTGTAACCAATGTTTACGTGAGAGCGCAGCACGCGATACCTCCACAGAAAAATGCTTGTTGTCTCTAATGTTCATCGGTCAGAAAGAGAGACAATCGAACAAAAATGTTTCTGTGGTGGGTAAAAATGTTTGAACCTGAACTCTGGGCCTTTGTTGTAAACATAATACGCGCGTGATAGTATAGAGACTTCGGCGGCTTGGCCGCCTGGTTTTGTATATGGGCCTATTTTTTTGGGGAGAGGTGGCCGTGGGAATTCTGAGGATGAGATTGAAGATCAGCCTCCTCCTCATTGTGATGGCTGTTGTTCCTCTGTCTGTCTTGGGATATATCTCACTGGACAGACAGGAGAAGCTCGTCAACAGTCATGTGGCTTCTATGAACCAAGGTTTTGCCACCTTGATTGCCTCTAAGGTCTACACCTTCATCAGTGGTTCTCGTGCTCTCTTTGAAAAGCTTCTTCACTCTGATCAGTTTCGCCAATTGGACGAAAAGGGCATTGAAGAGCTCCTCAAAATAGTCGTTTCAGAATCTCCAGCCATTGATGGCGCTGTCGTCTTCAATAAATCCAAACGTGTAGTGGCACGTGTTGGTCGCGAAGTGCGTATGCCCCGGTTGCGTTATCTCTTTACGGACGCTCTTTTTGACCGTTATGGCCGTTCTGTCCGGGGGTTGGAAGACCAGCCAAACATTGCTATGCCCATTTGGTCACCTGCCGGTGAATTGCAAGGTGTGCTCATTGCCTTTTTGGACATGAAAACATTGACCAAGAAACTAGATGAAGTGTTGAAGGGGCTTTCGAAGATTTACGAGAACTTGGATATTTATGTTCTCGATCAAGACGATCAACTCATCGCTGCCAGTAGAACAATGGCTGGTGGTATGGATCCATCTCGTTATCTGGGTTTGTCCCGCACATCCGATGGCGGTTATTTCGAGATTTCCATCAAGAAATTCCACAGTTACGAGTCTCCACCTTGGCGCATAGTTACGATTACGAGGCCTCAGGCACATAGTTCACTCGACCAGCTGGCTTATCTGCTCAAGGGAATTATTCTCGTCTCCGGTATTGTGGCCGTTGCTCTGGGGCTGCTTTTTGCCGCTGGTATCACTCGTCCCCTCCATCTGCTCGTCAACTCGGCTTCTAACATCGCCAAAGGTGATTTGACACAGACAGTTGATGTTCATTCCCGTGATGAGATTGGTGAGCTTGCAGAAACCTTCGAGAGTATGCGGCAGAACTTACGTCGTTATCAGGCCAACCTGAAAGACCGTATCCGCGAGTTGCAGACTCTATACGATGTTGGCCGTGCCATTAGCTCTACTTTGGACTTCAACAAGTTGCTCGAGATGATTCTCGATTTAGTCATCAAGACTCTCAAAGCAGAACGTGGCTCTATCATGTTGCTCGACGATAGAACCAATGAGTTGCGTATCAAAGCGGCTCGGGGCCTTCCTCCTGAAGTCATCAAAAACACCAGAGTCAAGTTGGGTGAACGCGTTTCTGGTTATGTTCTCGAAACTGGCCGACCTCTGCTGATCATTGACACAGAGAGAAGCCAGAGTCTGGAAAAACTGAAAGATGGCAAGATAGCTTCAGGAACTATGTTGTCCGTGCCCCTCATTGCCAAAGAAAAACGACTGGGTGTTCTCAACGTCAGTAAGTCAGTGGCTTATTCCTTTGATGACAAGGATTTGGAATTATTCACAGCCTTGGCCAATCAAGCAGCCATTGCCATCGACAATGCTCGTTTATATTTGATGGCCATTACTGATGAGTTGACGAAGATTTACATTCGCCGATTTTTCCATCAGCGTCTGACTGAAGAGTTGCGCCGTGCCCGTCGTTACAAACACAACTGCACGGTAATGATTTTGGACATCGATCATTTCAAAAAATTCAACGACACCTATGGTCACCAACAAGGTGACTTGGTTCTCATTCACGTTGCTCAGAAGTTGACTGAATGTGTCCGCAAGGTAGACATCGTCGCCCGTCTCGGTGGTGAAGAGTTTGCCATCATCTGT
>CAZXTJ010000337.1:0-8903 GCA_964643655.1 uncultured bacterium | reverse complement strand
ATACACAATAGTCTTGGAATGCGTCAGCATCGAGAGTTCAATCAGAAGGACTTGGCTGATAGAAATATCATAGCCTTTTTCGGCGATTCTTTCATTGAAAACAGACGTGTCAAAACACAACACACGCTTCATGAGATTTTCGACTATCTACTCAATTCAGTTCGCGATGAATATGACGTTCTCAATTATGGTGTCGAAGGTTATGGCTTGGACCAAATATATATTCACTATTTGCAGTCACCAGAGGCTCACAAGGCAAAGCATGTTGTCTATTTTTTCTGTAATAACGATTTGCGCAATGTTTATGAAAATGACCTTTTCTCAATCAATGAAAAAGGTGAGTTACAGCAGAGTCCAAAAAGATATTCAACTTGGTGGGTCAAGTGTGCAGCACGTCTTTATACGACCTATTTTGTCTTGGACAAACTTGCTCGGATTTTTCCAAAGGCTGATTGGGTGGAGTGTGATAGAGAACTGACTGATAGAGGTTTTGAAAGAACATGGCGCGACTGGCAACATATCCACTTGTGGAATACGAATGAAGCAGAGGAAGCTGCCAAAATAAGAAAGAACGCTTCAGAGACGATTTTTCTATTTAATGCCATTCTCGAAGCATTCCAAAAAAAGGTCCACGAGAACAATGCAACTTTCACTGTCGTTCTGTTGGCATTTCAGAAAGAATCATCATATAAAAAGGTCCTGTCGAAGAAGTGTAGGGTAGTCGATCTTTACGAATTGGCAAGTAAACTCACAGGTGAGACCGATGACAGGCAGTGGCGCTTTCTAAGTGACGAGCATTACAACGAAAGAGGAAACTTGGTGTCAGCAGTTTTGCTCTTTAATGAGTTTTGTCCTCGTTTGGATTTAGTATTGCCTGACCACGAGTGGAGGGCAAAAAAACTGTTCACATGGTATTCAGCTTTTCCTGAAGATTGGCAACCTTCTATGTTAGTAAAGAAGTGCGTAGTGGACGCCAAAGAACAGATGGCTATCCGAAGAAAGTACTTGGCTCTTGAACCTGCTCGTCAAGTCCAAGGAGAGCGCGTTTTTTCACCAGATTATGCCATTCGTTGTCGAGTCATAGATAGGTCCTGCAAGTAATGAGCGGTTACTAGGGAATAGGGTATTTAATGATGGGAAGTGGAAAGTTGGCTTTCCTGGCCAAGCTCGCATATAGGATGGCGCGCATATGGTTAAGCAGGAAGCTCAATTGGAGACCTCCCTATTTACCAATCTTGTTGCTATTTCTTACAAATCGCTGCAATTTGAAATGTCAGATGTGTGGATATTGTGAGCAGAATACTTCTGAAAACGGCAAAGATGAGTTGTCGACAGAACAGTGGAAAGCTGTTCTAGACAGTGGCCATGAGTTAGGTGCATTTCTAGTTTCCATGACTGGTGGCGAAGCTCTTTTACGCCCTGACATCTTCGAAATCTTGAGTCATGCCAAATCGCTGGGTATGTCTGTCCATCTTTGTAGCAATGGCACCTTGATAAACGAAGAGATTGCTCGCAAATTGGATAAATGTGGTGTGGACTCAGTATCCGTTTCCATAGAGAGTCATGACAAAGATAGGCACGAAGAGCTACGGGGAAATAACTCCTATAAAGCAGCAGTCACTGGAATAGAGCTGCTGCTGAAACATACACCAAAGGCCAAAATCGGCATTAACTATTGTATAACGGCAAAGAATTTTCGTGATTTGTCAGCTATGGTGACATTCGCAGAGGAACTGGGTGTCCACCAGCTTAAGTTTGCACCAATACATACAAACCTGCAGCATCGCCATCGTCCTTTGGAAGGGCAAGATGAATTGGTTTTTTCCAAAGACTTATTGGGTGAATTGGAAGTAGAGATCAAGAAGCTGAAAGAAGCCGTTGAGCGCTCGAAACTCGACACTACTTCAACGATGTTTCTTGATGGAATTCCATCGCTCTATAGCGATAAGAGGAATTTTTTCTGTTTTGCGGGATACGTTTCTTGCGCTGTTAATCCAAAAGGGATGGTGACACCCTGCTGTGATATGGACAGCAGTCTTTCAGTAAAAGACAAAACTCTCGAGGATATCTGGTTTAGCGAAGAGTTTGAGCAAATGCGTGAAAGGGTATGTTCATGCAGTAGCCCTTGCTGGGATACTACAAATGCCGAGTTGAGTCTAAGGTTGAAGATGAGCTCTCTTTGGAGGCATTTTGGGCAAACTTGGAAAGACATTGGGTTTTACATTTCAGGTGGTAAGAAGTGATTGCACGACGTAAGGTGTTGGTCCCTGAAGAGGAGCTGAAACAGTTCCTGTCTGGTCTTACTGATAAATCGATGGATGATCACTCTATCACCATGTTTGAAGAGGCACTTGCAGAGTATGTCGGTGTGAAACATGTAATCACTGTCAGTTCAGGGCGATTGGCAATGTCCTTCATTCTGAAAGCTCTCAAAGTGCAGCCTGGTGATGAGATAATAGTTCCCGCCTACACTTTAGGTGCATTGGTTAACATCCTGCGTAGTCTTGAACTCAAGCCTGTTCTTGCGGACATAGACGAAAAAACTCTCACCATCTCTGCTTCATCAATCAGTGCAAGGCTGACTGAAAAAACAAAGGCAATCATCGTACTTCATACTTTTGGTAATCCTTGTGATATGGATGAGATTGTTCCGCTTGCACAAAATGCAGGTATTCCTATTGTCGAAGATTGTGCCCATTCTCTTGGTGCCGTAATTGGTGAGAAGCAAACGGGGAGTTACGGAAGGGCAGGCTTTTTTAGCTTCGAGACTACTAAACCTGTGAATACATTTGGCGGCGGTGCAGTCACAACGAATGATGATGACTTGGCTAAACAGGTTAGAAAACTTGCTCTGCAAACAGACAGCGATGGTTTTGCGGCAGTGCTGGCCAAGACGAAGGCAATAGAACGTGAGCGAATGTTGTTCCGTACAGGACTGGCTTACATCCCTTTGTCACTATTGACTATGCAGACAACTAGAGCATTCGTTGAAACTGCTTATCGCTTTTTTCAACCACCACCACCCAAGTCCATTCCTTATCTTCCGCAGCAGGCAAAATTGGGTTTGTCCTCTTTAAAATCGCTAGAGAAACGAATAGAGCACAGGTCTCTCTTGGCCAATCTATATCGAGAACATCTTCCCAATGAGATATCCTCACAACTTATTAAAGAAAACAGAAAAACCACTTGGTACTTTTTTCTGGCATTACTGAACAAACCTGCCTTCCCTATAAGACGAAGACTCTTGTGGCATAGCATCGACTGCGCAGTAGAGAAAGAGATTGCAGATGATTGTACTGCTATGGTTTCAGGATATGACTGTCCTGTAACGAAAGACCTATATCGCCGTGCCATTGTGTTGCCAATGTATGATGATCTTACTGAGCAAGAAGTCATGGAAGTATCACAAGCACTCAAAGAGGTTTTATAAGAAGCAATGAAGGTTTTACTCATTGATGTACCCTTTAGCGCCATGGAAGTCGGAGGTGTTAAAGGCAACTTCTCTTTGGTGCGCAATGTCATTCCCGCTCTAGGTTTGGCATATTTAGCTGCTGTAGCCGAGAAAGCAGGATATAAGGTTTCAATACTCGATTGCGCTCGTGGGCTACCTCTTACAGCCATTAAGGACGAGACAAAATCATTCTTGCCCGATGTGGTTGGCTTGACCTCAACAACACCAACATTTGCCAATGCTGTGAAAGCTGCTACATTGGTCAGAGAGATTCAGCCAAAGGCAAGTATAGTTCTTGGTGGGCCTCACGCTACTGTAATGCCTGAGCAGTCTCTTCGGTCTGGTCCATTCGACTATGTCATCATAGGGGAAGGTGAGGAGACCTTTGTCGAGTTACTTGAGAAGCTGCCTGAAAATTCAGGCGCAGCGAAAGAAGTAAAAGGCATAGCTTTTCTCGATAAAGGAGAATATGTCAAAGGAGAAAAACGGGGAAAGATAAAAGATTTGGACACAATACCTTTCCCTGCTAGGCACTTGCTTCCACCCCTTTCTGATTATTCTCCAACACCTGCTAGTTATCGCGCATTACCCTTGGCACACATTATGACCTCGCGTGGTTGTCCCAGTCGTTGTACTTTCTGCGACAGGGGCATTTTTGGTACCTCCTATCGCGCTCGCTCAGCAGAGAATGTGCTCAACGAAGTCATAGAGGTGAAAGAACGTTATGGGGCCCGTGAGATACGCTTTTTTGATGACACTTTCACCATAGATCAAAAACGACTAGAAAAAATCTGTGAAGGTATGGCTTCTCTTTCCCCACAGCTTCCTTGGACCTGTTTGACCAAAGTAGACAAAGTCAGCAAAGAGAGCTTGGCAATGATGCGTGCAGCCGGTTGCTGGCAAATTCTTTTTGGTTTAGAGTCAGGTGATGACAAAATCCTGAGCAGTTTGAAAAAGGGAACTACGGTTGCTCAAGGTCGTCAAGCCGTAAACTGGGCAGTTGAAGCAGGATTGAGGGTTCGGGCCGATTTCATTGTTGGAACACCACTCGAGACTCCGAAATCTCTTCAAAAGACGCTCGATCTTGCTTTGTCTCTTCCCATTGATTTTGCTCACTTCAATAAATTTGTGCCTTTCCCTGGCACGGAGCTTTATGAATCCCTCCACTCGCAGGGTTTTGAATTTGATATTGATAGTCCTTCATCCACTCTGGATCATGATGCTCTCGTTTATGTGCCACCAGGACTCGATGAGCGGAGATATCGTAGATTTCTCGATGGTGCTTACAAAGCCTTTTATCTGCGTCCGAGTTTTCTGCTTCGTCGCCTTTTTGCAATGGGAACTTGGACTGAGTTTATGGGCCATGTGAAAGGCTTCTTTTCCATAGCTTCAATCTAGTTTTTACATTCAAAATGATGGCTAAATGCACAGCTTGACACTTTTTTTGTTTGCCCAATGTAACAAAACGGTGACATTGCCTATGGCTGTTCCGTGAAAGGCAAAACAGGACAAAATAATCACATAAATTTGTATTCCTGTCTCTGAGAGGTTGCATGCGTTTTGGCCAATGATCCAATCAGTTTAGTCGTTTCATAATGCAATAAAAATCGCCCAAAACTGCTCGGGAATTGCGTTTCGCAAAGGTTGCGCCATTGATTTGAGAGAGATATTTGTATATTTGGAGGTTTGTTATCTCCAATGAGACTGGATGGGGGGCCATATGCCAAGTCTCAACATTAGCAGCTGCATTTCTTCTCTTCGTGTAATTGTCGTCAACAAAGAAACTGCCGGTGGCCGTGAATTGACTAGCCAGGCACGAAGCTGTGGTTTCAGAACGATACTTTGTCATAGCTGCCAAGCCGTTGTCCCCCAACTCAACCAAACAAAGGGAGCAATCCTCTTATTAGAGTATGACTCTGACAGTGAGCAAGTTGTTGAAAAGATACCGTGGCTACTCGAGCAGTCTGAAAGTGCCCATTGCTGCTGTGCCGTTGTCGCCGTGGGTGGAAAACAGCCTTGCGACGCATGTGAGGAATATGCGCAGACGGGTAACTTCCAATACATCAAGAAACCTGTTTCTCAGGATAGGTTGAAGTTCGTTTTAACGGAGGCGGGTCGTTCTATTTGTAAAAGCCTTGAGAGTGACGAAAACGAAAAATCCCGTTCATTACATTCAATGTGCGGTTTCATAATACCTTATGCTGGTAGTTCGTCATTGGCTGAAACCCCTGCATCTCCAGGAGTTCTCGTCCTCTACGATAGCGGTAGAGAGCCCCTATATGTCGAGTGGAGTGCATGCCTGAGGCGACGCCTTACAGACCTAGTGGAAGGAGGTGTTTTTACAGAGAAAGAAAGGAAGAGGGTGCGATATTTCGAATTTCTCGAGACCGTTGATAGTCTACAAGCTGCCAAGGTGTTCGACAAATTCGTTAACTACATTGGGAGTTTTCCTGCGTTAATGAAAGTTGCACCTGATGGTGCTCGCCATTTGCGCTGTCCGTCCGTTGCTGCCAATACGAGGACGAACGTCGGAAGAGTCACACAATACAATATGACAATAGACTCAAAGATGGTTCAGAAGCTTCGACAAAAAGCAGCTCTCAATCCCGGTGACAGAATGACATGCGAATGGTTGGCATTTGCTCTCTATTCAAACAATTTGCTCGAAGAAGCTATCGACTACTATCAAAAATTGATAGATGTTTTCGAGCCACGAGAAGAATACTATTTCTATTGTGCTAACGCATTCTACAAAAGAGGAAACATAGCTCGAGCAATATCGATGTGGCGTGTGGCATGCAAAATGGCGCCAGACACCATGATCGCAAGAAAATCAACAGCTCGTGCTGACAGAGCAGAAGCCCTGTTATTAGATGATGAAGAGTTGCAGAAACACAGCTTCTCAAATGGAGAGAGGATTTTTCCTCGACTAGAGGACATTTGAGCTAACCGGGGTCCAAGAGGGGGGAACTATGGTTAGGCAAGAGGAGCAGGAACTTACCCTGCTTACAAAGGAGCTAAAAGGAGCCAGGGAAGTCTTAAACCGCGAGTTAGCCAGGCGGGGGGAGGTGGAAACAAAGCTTCAGCGTTACATTTCAGAAGCAGACCTCACTTTTGAAAATGCGCCTGTCATTGATGTAATCGTCAATAAAGATGGGAAAATTGTAAAGGCGAATCATGCTGCGACGAGATTTTTACGCCAACCAATAGATGTTGTGCAAGGGGCGCATTTTTGTACTGTCTTCAATTGCAGTCGGGCTACAAACGAGGACAATCCCAATCACTCAGCTGTGGCCTGTGAGAAGTGCCCTCTTCGTCGTGCCTTCGAGGAGACAGATGCTGCCAATCCACGCATATTGCCTCTGCTTGCTGATGGTCGTGGGAGACGACATCGTTTGCTAGTCTCTTCTTACGCCTTTACACATGGCAAGGACAAACTGGTCTTGCTCAGTCTCGAGCGAGAACCCCATGATCGTTCGCGACAAAGAGAGCTAGAAAGACTGTTCAAGCTCGATTGTCTTGGCATATTGGCTCGTTCTATTGCAATGGACGTTAGTCAGCTCGTCGACGGCATACGACAAGGTGTTGATGGGGCACTCGACTGTTCAGATGTTGACGAGACAATCAGAGAACAATTGGTTTCAGCCAGAGAAGCAGTATTGAGAGCAGCAGATCTTTCCTCTGAATTACTGACTGTTGCACGTGTTGGTAATCAAAAGGTGCAAGTGTTGGACGTCTCTTCTTTGTTAGAGGCTGTTGCAGATGGATTTCGGCAAAAGACCTCTACGGAGATAACTGTTAACTGTCAAAACGGTCTCTGGGGTGTCGAAGGAGACGGCCATCTTATTGGTCAAGCCATGAAGCATGTCATGAACAATGCATGTGAAGCTGCGACCAAATATGGCAGAGTTGACATCTCAGCAGAGAATGTTGTTGAGCCAGTTGCCAACAAAATCAAGTTGCTTTCCGGACGGTACGTCAAAATCACAATCTCAGATTCTGGCCCAGGCATTCCATCAGAGCAATGTGAAAAGGTGACGGAACCTTTCTTTACAACCAAAGAAGACAAACACGGTTTGGGTTTGAGCGCTGCATGTCTGATTGCCCAACAACAAGGAGGAACACTGCAGGTAGAATCAGAGGTCGGTTCAGGAACGAGGGCCAACATCTACCTATTATGCGAACACTATCCACAGAATGATCTGTCTTCGACTCCGGCTTTCAAGGAAGGTCGTCTTTTGGCTTTTTCACCAACTGAGGTTGCTCCTCACGAGTTGTTCCGCCGAGCAGTTGAACTTGGCGAAGCTGGTGAATAGGGGGCAGCAATGGACGAGCGCGGATATCAAAGGTTGAAAGTAATCAACGACGAGTTAAGGGCTGCTATCGAAAACCTAAGCGACAAGCTTGGTCAAGAAAGAGTGGAAAGGCAACGTCTCGAAGAGCAGATGGCCAATTATCGTACTGAGGCCTGTGTCTGCTTTGAGCATAGTCGTTCAATGTTTTTCCTTGTCGATGAAAACATGACTATCTTGAGGGCAAATCCTTCTGCCCATCAGTTTATTGGATTGCCTCCAGGAAGTTTGGATGGACAAACCATTTGTGATGCCCTTTCTTGTATCCGCGGACCTTCGGAGAAGACGAGAGAAGAGAATTGTTCTGACTGTGCCATTTGTTCACTTCAGCGCAAAATCTTCTTGGAAAAAGCTCCAAGTGCATCTGAAAGGATGAAAGTAAGTTTCCTTAGAACGGGTTCGCAAATGGGCGGTGACTTGTCTTTATCAGCCATACGAATTGTTGATGAAAGAGGCATCAATGCTTTGGTCTGTTTTGACTTGAAGGCAGCCAATGTCGACGATCCATCTTTCGAAATATTAAATCACATAGAGTGTCTGGGCGAGTTAGCAGGCGGTTTTGCTCACGATGTCAATAACATACTGACTATAGTTCTTGGCAACATAGCCATCGCTCGTCTGACAACTACTCAGAGCGACCATGTTAGCGAATATCTCAATACTGTTGAAGAAGCTGCCCTTAAAGCCGCTGATTTGACAAACCATTTGCTTACTTTTAGCCGTGGAGGTTCACCAGTCAAGTCTGTAATTGATCTTGAAATTACTCTACGTGCCGTTTTGGCTGACGTTGCTCCGACTACAAAAACGAGTTTTGTTGTCCAAATGAACAGGGAACAGCAATCGATAGAAGCCGATCCAGATCAGCTAGGGCAAGCTCTCAAAGACATTTTTGAGAATGCTTGTGAAGCCATGGAAGATGAAGGAACAGTTCAAATATCCGTTGATGATGTAAACGTTGGCGAGGATTACCCTGTAACATTGCGTCCAGGCAGCTACGTACGAATATCTGTTCGAGATGAGGGTTGCGGTATTCCATCAACATGCCAGGAGAGAATCTTGGAACCATTCTTTTCCACACATGAGGGGGCTCACGGTTTGGG
>CAZXTJ010000336.1:0-8908 GCA_964643655.1 uncultured bacterium | reverse complement strand
GTCCCAAAGACATGGTTGCCCGTCTCGAGACAATGGTCATGATGTCTGGTATGGACTTGCCCTCAAGGGTCATTCGAGAGCAGATAGCTTCAGCCATCAACATTTTCATTCAGCAAAACCGCCTCCAAGATGGTTCTCGTAAGATCACCCACGTGACGGAAGTTGCTGGTATAGATGATAAAGGCCACGTTGAAATTAGGAACATATTCGAGTGGCAGCAGCATGGTGTCGATGAGAATGGGAAAGTTATTGGTGCCCTAGTCCCAACAGGCATCATTCCCACGTTCATGTTGCGCTTCAAAGAAGAGAACATTCCCTTACCCGATGGCATTTTCGGTGAGGGCTTCAACGTCCAAGAGGTATTCCAAAAGCTGGAAAAACAGCGAAAGATAGATGAAGCCGAAGCTCGCCGGTTGATGATCGAACGTGCTGGTCGCATGGGCGATGGCCACAGCAATGTAGGTCTATCAGCAGAAGAGAAAGCTGAACTAGCCAAACGTCCACCATTCCGCTGGCAAGAAACAGAAGTTTTACCTAGTACCCACAAGAATAATGAGAATAAAGAAAAAGAAGAGGGCTCTAGTTTGGGTCTGGGAAAACGTTCTTTGCGGGCTCTTACAGAGCTTGCGAAAAAAGATGCAACTGTTGACGTAGACAAGTTGGACAAAGTCCGTGATCTCGTCTTCCGCCACATGTCTGCTGCTCTGCAGTACGAAGAGGTGCCCGAAAGTTTTGAATCTGAACAAGCAGAGCGTGACTATTTCGAAAAGATGTTGCGCAATTCTTATAAAGCTTGTGATGACGAGTTCAAGTTTGGCTTACAGCGCAAAACCATCGATGGTTTGATGCAAGAGTGTGTTTTCAACATCGTTGGGTTTGGTGCCATCCAAGAGTTGCTCGACCGAGAAGACATCACAGAGGTCATGGTCAATGGACCTGAAAAGGTCTTCATCGAGCACAAAGGAAAGCTGCAGCTTTCGCACGTCAAATTCAAAGACAACGAAGCTGTAATGCAGGTCATTCAGAAAATCATCGCACCATTGGGTCGTCGTTGTGACGCTTCATGCCCGCTTGTAGACGCCCGTTTGCCCGATGGTTCTCGTGTTAATGCCATCATTCCACCTCTGGCTCTTTGTGGTCCAACTATCACCATTCGTAAATTCGCCACAGATCCTTTCCGTATCAAAGATCTAATCGGATTTGGCACGATGACTCAGGCCATGGCTGACTTCATTCAGGCCTGTATTAGAATCAAACTAAACGTCGTCGTTTCTGGAGGTACGGGTTCAGGTAAAACGACAACACTCAACGCCATCTCTGGCTTCATTCCTGGCGATGAACGTATCATCACCGTCGAAGATGCTGCTGAGCTGCAGTTGCTGCAGGAACATGTCGTTTCTCTAGAGACTCGTCCGCCCAACATTGAGGGCAAAGGCGCCATCCATATTCGTGATCTCGTCCGTAACTCCTTACGTATGAATCCAGACCGTATCATCGTTGGTGAGTGTCGTGGTGGAGAAGCATTGGACATGCTCTCTGCTATGAACACTGGTAATGATGGTTCTTTGACAACGGGCCACGCCAACAGTCCCAAAGATATGGTTTCCCGTCTCGAAACAATGGTCATGATGGCTGGTATGGATTTGCCTTCGCGCGTCATTCGCGAACAGATTGCCTCTGCCGTCGATCTCATCGTTCAGCAGAACCGCTTGCAAGACGGTTCTCGTAAGATTACACACATTACCGAAATTCGCGGTATCCATAACGGCATGGTGGACATTCGAAACATTTTCGAGTGGCAACAGCACGGTGTTGACGAAAAGGGAAAAGTCAAAGGTGATCTCGTACCATCAGGTGAGATTCCCGGTTTCCTCCTTCGCTTCAAAGAAGAGGGAGTCCCCCTGCCCGATGGCATCTTTGGTCCTGATTTCGATTTGGATGCAACCTTCAAGCGCTTAGAGCGTGAAGCGCGAGAGAGAGCACAAAGACAACTAGAAAGAGCAAAAGCTCGTTCAGCTGGTACGACTGTTCCTCTCGACTATGACGAAGAGCTACTTCTTCGTGAGATGGTGAAAGACGGCAAGATACCTCAGGCTGAGTTGGACATGGCTATGAAAACGGGTGTAATGCCAAAGCACCTACGTTCAACAGGTGAAGAGGCTCCAGCTGAAGGTGGAGAAGAGTTGTCACCACCACCAGAAGTTGGAGGACAACCTGCATTGCCCGGTGGTCAGGCTGCAGAACCTGGCGGATTTATCATGTTGGGTGCTGCTCCAGAAGCCAAACCTGAACTCAAACCTGAAGACTTTGCTACCTTTGAGGAGTTTAAACGAGCTAAACAGCAAGCCAGCGCTCTCGCTCTTCCCTCGGAAACAACAGAGAGTCTTGCCTCTACAGATGATCACTTCTCCCACGGCGTGGAAGAAGAGGGTGAAGCTCCCGAGCCAGAAGCTGCACCTGCTACACCAGCACCGACTCCACCGGCTCCTGAAGCAGCTGCCGTCTCACCGCGTGACGAGAAGGAAGAGCTAGCCCGATTGCGTCAGAGTTTGGGAACACCCAAAGGAGAATCCAAAGGCAAATTGGCCTCCTGGCTCAAACGTCGTGGTGATGAACCTGCCCAAGCCAAAGCTCCAGCAGCAGCAGAAGCACCCAAGGCTGCTCCAACACCCAAAGCGGTCCAACCTGCAAGCACTCCTGGTGAAGGAAGAGGCGGTTTCAGCGGTGGTAGAGGTGGATTGGCTGCTCGCTTAAAAACAATGAGTGATAGTTCTGCAGGTATGCCAGCTCCAAAAGCAGCACCTGAAGTTGCTGAGAAACCATCACCAGCGCCAGCACCTGCTGCTCGAGCTACCCCCAAACCCAAAGCAGCCACTCCAGTTCCTCCTGCACCAGAGCCACAACCTACCAAAGCGGCTCCGCAAGCGGCAGCCAAACCTGCGGCTCCGCAAGCAGCTCCACCAGAGGAATCAAAGTCAGCTCTAGCGCGCCTTGCCGAAAATACCGAAGGTAATAATGGGGTGAGTAAGTCTTTTGCTGAGAGATTGCGAAATCGCTCGACGACCAAAAGCGCGCCCGGTCGATCTGGATTATTGGACAGACTTCGCAAGAAAGACTGAGCTGACGTGAAAATATTTTGTTTGTTATTCCTCGTATTGTTGTTGTTCCCTAGTTTGTCCTTTGCTGACAACGCCGTTAGAGCACTCGTGCAAGTCAACTCTGGACGGGTGGCAGTCATGCCTTCTGGTGCTGAACGTTCATTTGAAGTGACTGGCACTTTTTCTCTTTATACGGGAGACCACGTTAAACCTACGGCAGGTTCTGTAGTTACAGTCATGGTTCCACCAAATGGTCCTTCTGAGAGTTTGCGTGCAGGAGCAACTTACGTCGTTTCAGAAGATGCAATAACGGAACTTGGACTTCCCACTCCTTTACTGAAATTGCCTGCTCCCAAAGAAAAACTTAAGCAGGAAGAAGTTGCTAGTGTTCCCTCGCCTGCTCTGGCAGGTACTGTCACTCCCTTAGGTGGAGAAGTGCATATAAGAGAAAAGGATTGGCAATCTTGGGTGAAAGTCCCTCACCGCTCTTCCTTCTCTTGGGGGGCATCCATTGAGGGAGCTCCTCTGTCTCGCATCCAAATAAGAACAACTGATGGTCTACTTTTGCGAGCCTTCGGCCCCCTTTCATTGACCATGGAAAAGGGCCTCATAGTCTTGAACAAAGGAACTGTACTAGTTCAAGTTGGAGCTGACGACAGACAAACGAGCATTGCAACTCAAGTTGCCAGTATCAATCTTACAGGTAGGGTCATTGAAGTGACTCACCATCCTGCAGCCCAAGAAACAACTGTCCGTCTGTATAGTGGTGTTGCCAAACTATCTTCACCTCTTGGTCAAAAAGGTAGACCATGGTCGCGCTTCCTCTCTGCCAACAGAGAAACAGTCGTTGTTGGTCTTCAACCACCTCGCAGACCACGTCGTTTCGATAAAAGAAAAGGGCTGGACCGCTTTATTGAAGGTTGGAAACCAGAAGGTCCTGGCGCTGCATTCCTGCCAGACCACAGTGACGACGATCTCCTACGGCAACTGAGATCGGACCAGGAACCTTTGCGCCGTCCAGAACCGGCCAAATCTAGACGCAAAGACCGAAAGTCCAATGCAAACTGGGTTCGTTTACGCTTGCGAGCCATGGAATCACCAGCCAAACGTCGACATTATATGACTTTCAAACGTTACACAGAAGCTCGCCAAAGGCGGGAGGATTATGAACGTCAGATAGACGACGACAATTTGGTTGCCTCCACAGAAGGTGTACCCAAAGCCAAAGGACATATCCCAGGTGGGCCTTCTCCCAAAAAGGAAAAAGCCAACCTCCGTATCCTCCGCTGGCGCGAACGAAGACTTTCAACTCTGTTGAGTAATATGGAAACTGAGCTTCTCAATCAAGATCAGTCTCATTGGATACAACCTCATCGCATAACAGACAATTTGCGCCGTTCCACACGTGAACGTATCTTTGGCGAGGATCTCCGCTTGCAGACAAGACGGCTCATCACTGAAAGGCGAACAGCACTTCAACAAAGTGGTGCTCGTGTTTCTGATATAAATGCTCAGATAACTATTCTTAGCGGTGTACCTGGTACTGAAGCACAGATCAGAGCTCTGCAAGAAGAGAGACGTCGTCTACTCAGTGCAGCTGATTTGTTGAAAGATTCGCTAGAAGAGCTCATCGAGCTTCATTAGGCGACTCAATATCTACCAACGTCTTCTGGTATGTTCGTTGTTATCAGTTTGTCTCCTGGCTTCCATCCAGCAGGGGCTGCCTTGCCTGGATTGTTTGAAACGGCCTGCATTGCTTGTAGTTGACGAATGAGTTCTTGGACATTTCGCCCAACTGGACCAGTCACTACTTCAACAGCCTTGATTACGCCCTTGGGGTCTATGATGAAGCGACCTCTTTGGTTTAAACCAGCGCCTTCCATATAAACGCCATAGGCTCTAGCGACGGCGCCGCTATTATCCGAAAGAAGTGGATATGGAACCTTCTTTACAGTTGGAGAGTGTTTTTTGAACATTATGTGGGAAAAGATAGTATCTGTACTTATTGCCAAAACCTCAGTATTCAAAACTCGGATTTTCGAGTATACATCTGCGACCGCAGATAATTCTGTCGGTCAAACAAATGTGAAGTCGGCTGGATAAAAACAAACAACTTTCCACTTACCGTTGTAGTCTGAGAGCTTGACTTTTTTTACATTGCCATTGCCCATCAGTGCTGAGAGTTCAAAGTTGGGCGCACGCTCACCTGGTAAGGGCATTCGTGAAACCTTCTGAACTCGCTCAGTTGCCTGAGCAGGTGCACTCTGCAATGCAGCCCCTGTTTTTTCCACATCTTCTGTTCCACAGGGTCCCAGAACTTGTGCAATGGCTCTTGGTGTTAGTAAGAGCAGTAAAAGCAACCCTAAAGGAATAAGTTTCTTAATCACTTCAACCTCCTTGAGTACAAAGCTGTAGTTTGTTTCATTTCAGTGAGTATTGTGGTCAGCTCCTTCCACTCGACAAATAGCAAAGAGAGTTCCAAAAGAAAACAATGTATTAAAGGGCTTTTAGAAAGACAGGCCTGTTGCTTTTTGTTGTCACGCAGCAACACGCAACGTTTTGCAACAATATCCATCAGCACTACTCGCTAATGATTGTGTACCTCTTCTTGATGGTTTTTGCTTTCCTTGGTACCATATCGACTTCTACTATCCCCTTTTTATCTGGAGAAGTCTCAATGAATGATCTCTATCTTGGTCTGGCTGTTCTCGCAATTGCCTATGTATCTTTCATGTGGCTGGCAATCGCGAGTTTACGCCGAATTGATTTCATAAAACAAAGTGGGGCGAAAACGGTTCGAGAGATCCAGAACAGATTGGCCGCCGATGGCCGGTAATCTAACGGATCTAGGACATCACGACACACCTAAAATTACGACCGAATTGAGCCGCGAGCTCACCCTTTTCCACATCACTATGATGGGCGTCGGGATGATGATTGGTGCCGGTGTCTTTGTAGGTACTGGCATATCCATCGGTAAATCTGGTCCTGGTGGTGTTCTACTAACTTTTGCCCTCAACGGCGTCATTGCGTTGTTTACAGGCCTTTCTTATGCTGAGCTCTCTTCAGCCATACCCAAAGCCGGCGGTGCATATAACTTCGCTCGCGTTGGATTCAGTAAAGGTATCAGTTTCCTTGCAGGTTGGATGGAGTGGTTTGCCTCTTCTATGGCTGGAAGCCTCTATTCTGTAGCTTTTGCCACTTACGTTCTCCATTATTTCAAGGACATAGGTGTTGTGGAACGTTTGGGTCTGACAGGCCATGATTATTTCGTCCACAAAGCCATGGCGCTAACTGTTGCTTGTTTTTTCATCTACATCAATTACCGAGGTGCCTCGGAAACAGGAACTGCAGGCGCCATCATGTCTCTTGGGCAAACCCTCACCTTGGCCATCATAGCCGTCATTGGTTTCGGCTATGCCTTTGGTGATCCCGTCCGCCTGAAGAACTTCACTCCCTTTTTACCCAATGGCTGGGGAAAAGTACTCATCACCATGGCATTTACTTATGTGGCATTTGAGGGATATGAAGTCATTGTCCAAGCTGGTGATGAGGCCATCGAACCTCGACAGAACATTCCCAAAGCTATCATTTGGTCTTTGATAATTGTGGTAACGACCTATCTCGGCCTTTCTTTTGCTACAGTCGTTGCGGTCAAGGACACGGGCATGCCTGCCTATCAGTGGATTGGGCAGTTTGGGGCAACAGGTTTTGCTGAAGCAACGAAATTGATTGTACCTTACGGTGGTTTCCTCGTCGTTATCGCTGTCATATTTTCTGCAACTTCAGCCCTCAACGCCACAATTTATTCGGCTTCGAGAACCTCATTTGCTCTCGGTAGAGACAAGATGTTGCCACCTGTGTTGGCCAAGATATCTGAAAGAACTCAAGTACCAGTTTATGCTCTCGTGACCTCGGCAGTTCTCATCCTTACTGCAATAATAACGCTAGACCAGGAAGCCATCACATCTTGTGCAGATATCATGTTTCTGCTTCTTTTCCTGACTGTCAATTTGGCAGTCATCCGAGTTCGACACCGTTATGGTGACGAATTACACTATGGCTTCCTTATGCCACTGTTTCCCATATTGCCCATAATAGCCGTCGTCTGCCAAATCGCTTTGGCTCTCTCAGTCTTTCATATGAGCGCTCTTGCTTGGGCAATTTCAGGTGTGTGGTTGGCTGCTTCCTTTGTAATTTTCCATTCCTACTCCAAGGATAGATGTATTGATACTTTTGGCAAGATTGTCTCCATTGAAGAAGAAGCCATTGAAGCCCATGAGGTGGAAACACCGAAACATTTCAAAATTATGGTACCTGTTGGAAACCCAAAAAATGCCATCCAACTGGTAAACCATGCCATCAAAGTTGCTCGTGCCCGTGACGGTGAAATCCATCTTTTCAATATGGTGGCCGTTCCGGACCAGGTGCCTCTCTCAGATGCCGATGCCTATATTGAGCTGAGCCAGGAAGCAATTATTGAAGCAACTATGTACATACCAGAAGATATTCCAGTCGTCAGTTCCATCCGTTATTGCCGCAATGTGGCACGAGGCATTTTGACAGCAATCCGTGATCGCGGAATTGATCTCGTAGTCTTGGGCTGGCGCGGACGCTCTTTGGGAAGGGATTATATTCTGGGTTCCACCATTGATCCCGTCGTTGAAATGGCGCCCTGCGAAACAGCTGTCATCAAGTTGGGAAAAACAACAGAACACAAATCCATTTTGGTGCCAGTCGCCGGAGGAGCTCATAGCCGCGCTGCCATAAAAATGGCGGCAGCTTTTGCCTTGCAAAATGATGAGACAAAGATCAAGGTGTTCCATGTGCTACGCAAAGGTGCCTCATTTGACGCAATGCAGCGAATGCTCGACTCCATCGTGGCTGAAGAGCAGCTACCAACAGATCGCATATCAATCAACATTGTCATGAATGAAGATCCTTTGGAAGCTATTGTAGAAGAGGCCAACAAACATGGTTTGGTTATCATTGGTGCAAGTCCGCCAAGTGGTTTCCAGAAAGTGCTCTTTGGAACTTTCCCCGAAGAGCTGGCTGCTCGCTGTGAACCTTCAGTCATTATGGTTAGAAGCCGCTCACTCATCGAACGAGCTTGGGCCAAGACAGTAGGTTAAAAAGTGAAGAGCAAGGATCTCTTGGCTGCCTCCTTGCTCTTTTCAGTCGTTCTCGCTCTTTATCTGCTCACTCTACCTGCCAAACCAACGGCAGGAGATTCCTGTGAATTGGCTGCCAATGCAATTTTGGGCCGTGTTTTACACCCACCAGGATACGCCCTTTATGGTATGACTTTGCGTCTTGCCCATAAACTTCCAATTGGTACTGCCGCTTGGAGATGTGGATTTTTGTCCTCAATCTACGGGGCTCTGGCCGTAGCTTTATTCTTTTTACTTGCTCGATTGATGAACTTTGGATTGGTTGAAGCCTCTGGAGCAAGCATGCTCTTTGCAGCCAGCGGGCAAATGTGGATACAAGCAACTCGCATAGAAGTGTATGCCCTAGAAGCAGCACTGTTTTTGGCAACATTGCTCTTTTATTTGTTATGGGACAAATTTCCCCAACGAGCGCTATATAACTGTACCTTTTTTCTTTTGTTCACCCTCTCATTTTTCCATAGACTCAACGCTGCAGTTGTAGCTCCTTTACTGTTGACACACTTTATCTGGCGAGTTAGAACACAAAAAAGAGAGTGTAACTGGAGCAAGGTTTTACCTCTTGCTTTAGCTGGTGTTATTATGGGAAGCCTGCCAATGCTTTCTTTTTTATTCTTGGATTTTGGCAACACTATCGTATAT
>CAZXTJ010000335.1:0-8971 GCA_964643655.1 uncultured bacterium | reverse complement strand
CTCCTGGAGATGGTTGCAGGTGGAACCAAACGTTTGTCCTCCGAGCTTGCTCGACGGTTGAAGTCCACGCAAGAGCTCGCAGACAGTTTGCCCCAAGTAGCCCAGAGCTCCGCTCCGAAGGGGCTCCCTTCTCCCAAAGAATCTTCTCCCAAAGATAAAAACGCTGGCACAGAAGAGTTCATTCTCGAAACTATTCGCCTCCTCCCCGAACTCAATGACGCTATCTTCCGCTTAGAGGCTGATGGTCACAACGAAAAACTCGTGAACACGGCCTTCCGTCTCCTCCATACGACAAAAGGAAACCTCGTAATGGCTGGACGCCCACGGGCTAGTGCTACAGTTCACGCAGTGGAAGAGGTTTTGGACAGTGTCCGGGCAGGCAAAACAAACTTTGATAGTGCTGTCATTGATGTCCTCATGGATGGTGTTTCTTTTGTGGAGGAGAGTGTACGGCAAGAAGGAGAAGACAGAGCCGACAACGAACTCATGGAACGTGCAGCCAAGTTGGTACCCATCAAAGAGACGAGTGGAGACCTTATCGTTGACGATGGTGAAGTGCGACTTTCCAGTGAAGCTTCTTATCGACGGACATTATTGCGTAAGCAGGGTGTTCCTTTTTACCAATGTCACATCGAGTTCGATAGCGGTTTGCAACCTCCATTTTTGGTGGCATGCCTCATCTATAAACGTTTCTGTCAACTAGCCGATGTCCTTGGCACATCACCTTCTGTTCCTGATTTGGAAAGAGGAGCTGTCTCCAATTCTCTCAAGCTGCTCTTTGCCACTGCAATGGAACCGGACAGTTTTGAGAAACCTTTACGGGAATTGTTGATGACACATTTTGGTGTGACGAGAATGGACGTAACGAGGTTTACATAAAATGAAATGGCCAATTTATCTGCTGGCAAAAAATGAAGAGCAGTTCCCTGAGGGCTTTTTGCAGTTATTGCAAGAACTGGAGCTTACTTGGACTTTCCTGCTTGTTCCTGAGCATCACGGTGATTTGCCCAAGCTTCTAAACGAACATCCTGTGGGATTGGTTCTTTTACCTGCCCTTTGGGAGGATTTGGCCTCTGTGAAATTCGTGGAGGAGTTGGCAGGCCACGAACCTCCTTTCGAGAGTGTAATCGTGGGCGAGGTTCCCACAGCGGCCAATCTGACGACTGCTTTCAATCGAGGATTGACGGGTTATCTGAGTACACCTCTTGCCAAGGAGGAGTGTCAGCTCGTAATCAAGAGGGCTTGTCAGCGAATGGAAAAATGGGCTGAAAAGGCAAGGGAAAGGGTCAATGTTCTGGAGAACAAAGATGACCCGCTGCGAGACCAACTAATCGGTTCAGCTATCTTGCGCTGGCTCGATGAAAAAAGGGCACAACCTTTTGATGAAAAATCTCGTGCTCTCGTTGTTGCGACCTCTGAGGTGCAGGGAAACTCTTTATGTCTATTGTTGAAGCAGCTTGGTTTGTCGGCTGTGCGTATGGCCAATTCGGCTCAGGCAAAGGAACACCTCGACAAAGAAGATGTGACTCTCATTATATCTGACAGTCAGCTGCCCGATGGCACTGCTTTAGAGCTCATAGAGCACATTCGTAAGACGAAAAAGAGTGCCTTGCCCAGATTTGTCGTATGGACATCTTCGCCAACATTGGACGAGCGATTTTCCCAGCCAGAGGCGCACATAGACACTATTTTGCGCAAACCGCCGCCGGAAAGTGGCTTGGCATCGCTTTTGCCCACCATATTGGCTACAGTAATGTCTTCCCAAAGCTAGTCTTTGTGGTATCATACCCGCTTCACTCAACTTTCCAAATGCTGGAAAACGGTTATGAGAGGGCGGGTCCATGGCCGAACTATCTGGATTGGTTGCTGTAGTTACTGGTGGTACAGGAGCTATTGGCACAGCCATCTGTCGCGTATTTTGTCGAGAAGGAGCCAAGGTCGCCTTCACATACAACAAAGCAGCTGACAAGGCAGAAGCTTTGGAGAAAGAACTGGGCGATCAAGTAAAGGGTTATCAGCTCTCCGTTTTGGACGAAGCAGGCATCCAAAAGTTTACTAAAGAAGTCGTCGAGGACATGGGCACTATCGATGTTCTTGTCAACAATGCTGCCCTGGCACAAGTTATGGCACTGCCCCTCATCGACGAAGAGGACTGGGACAAGTTGATGGACATCAACGTGAAAGGTCCCTTCCTCGTTACCAAAGCCGTTGCTAGGCATATGATTTCCAAACGCAAGGGGGCCATTGTGAACATTGGTTCTCTGGCTGGTGAGCGCATTATGGAAGTTCCACCTCACTATGCAGCCACAAAAAGCTCCATGGGGGGATTCACCACCTCATTGGCATGGGAACTGAGCCGTTATAATATTCGCGTAAATTGTGTCGTCCCTGGTCTCATTGAAGCTGGTGTAGGCCTCAATGTTCCTGAAAAGCAGCGCAATCAATACAAACAGTTCTGTACATTGGGTCGTTTGGGGGAACCTATGGAAGTTGCCGAAGTCGTCAGTTTTATGGCCTCTGGGCGTGCAAGTTTCATGAACGGCCAGAAAGTATTCGTGGATGGCGGTCTCTAGATGAGATTCCGGCTCGTCGACAAGATATTGTCACTTCAGTCGGGCAAGCTCATCGAAACTGTCAAAGCCGTCTCCTTCGAAGAGTATCAGTTTGCTCGTTCTATGGGTATTGATGACCAATGGGCTCCCACTCTCCTCGTAGAAGCCATGCTTCAATCAGGTAATTGGTTGATTATTGGCAGCTCTGATTTCACTCAGCTTGGTTTGGTCGTACAAATCAAAAAGATAGAAATTATGAGGCCACCAACACGAGGAGAACGTGTTCGTTTTGAAGTTGGCATCTCTTCCCTCCGCAGCGAAGCTGCCTTGTTGGACGGCAAGGGGTGGATAGGTGACGAACAGGTAATAGAAGGCAAGGGTTGTATTGCCACTCTTGCTCCACTGGCTGATTTTGAAGATCCCGGAGACTTGCGTGTCCTTTTTGAAGAGATTGCACCTGGTGTGGAGGCCATTCCACATCGAGAGCTCGTTTTGCCCAAAGGAAAGTGAATTTCAAAATGACAGAGACACCTAAATGTGCCTGTATGTGCGCTTCTGGTGTAGCACCAGATAGACCATATACTTATCTCAAGACTGTTCAGGGTGTTTGCCGTGAATGCAAAAAGATAGTCAACGCCCGTATTATCGAGGAAGACGGCCGAATCTATCAGGAAAGAATGTGCCCAGAACATGGCAAAGCTCGAGCGCTCATTGCTGAAAACTCTGCTTGGTATCTCGACGTGATGAAACGGCCCATTGAACCACGTGAACCAAAAAAACGTTCGACAAAAGTGTCTCGTGGTTGTCCCCACGATTGTGGAATGTGCACCTTCCACGCCACGGGCTGTAACTTGCCAGTTTTCTCAATCACCAATGCCTGTAATCTCAATTGCCCCATTTGTTTTACATACAACCGTCCCGACAAGATTTGGCATATGCCTCTCGAGGAAGTGGACAAGGTACTCGACTATGTCATCGAATGTGCGGGAACCTTGGATTTGATTAACATCACTGGTGGCGAACCCACCATGCATCCGCAAATTATCGAGCTTCTGGAAAAGGCGACGAGCCGTCCTGAAATTGGTCGAGTGACCATGAATTCCAATGGGCTCATTCTGGCGAAGAATGAAGAGCTCTGCAAAGAGTTGGCTCGTTTGGGTGTATACGTGATTTTGTCCATGGACACCTTTGACGCTGAACGATCTGTGAAGATACATGGCCGCGACATTGTGGACATCAAAAAGAAAGCTATTGAAAATCTTGGCAAATATGACATTGGCACCACTTTACTCAATGTCATGATCAGAGACGTCAATGAAGACGAAATTGGCCAGGTCCTCGAACTGGCAGCTACTCAATCGCACATTCGTTCTGTGACCATCCAAACGATGACTTACACAGGTTTTGGCGGCAAAGATTTCCCTCGCACAGAGCATATGACAATAGATGGCGCAATCAGGGCTATTGAAACGGCCTCTGATGGTGAATATGTGGCTTCCGATTTCCATCCCATGCCAGCAGCTCATCCCCTCTGTTATTCCATCTCATATTTCTTCCGCTGTGAAGGAAAACTTTATCCCTTCAAGCGACTTTTCAGTGAAGAGGAAATTCGAAGGATTATTGGTCCCAACTATCTTATCAGACCAGGTGACGAATTCCACGACATCCTCAAAGATGCACTCAATCGTCTCTGGGCTGAAGGTGGCGACCCGGCAATTCTGGATGTTCTCAAAAAGCTGACCAAAGAGACATATCCAGCTGACGGTGCCTTGTCACCTTTCGAGAGACAAAGAGTTGCCGAACGTCACGTAGTGACCTGTTATATACATGCCCATATGGACGAGGACAACTTCGATTTGTCGCGAGTGTCCACCTGTCCTGATCTTGTTCCCGACGTCAAAGGTACTTTGACACCTGCTTGTGCTTACAACGTGTTTTACCGAATGAAAGACTCTCGTTTCTGGGTAGATGACGATGGAGAAAAGTAGTCTCGAAAAAATAGAAGCCCGTTATCGTGAGTTTCTCGACGATAAAGAGAGACGGGTTTTCATCCACCGTTTTGATGAAGAACGTGGTGAAGTCGATTTTTGTATCTGTCGCTCTTCCATTCACGGTCCCCTGGAGACTTTGTGGTTACACCTGCGATATGGCGTAATCATGTTTGCTCTGGGACTACCTTGGAGTTGGCCCAAAGTGTTTGCTCTTCGTCTTTTTGGTGCCACCATTGGTGAAGGAGTCTACATTTCGCAGCGAGCGTATATCGATCCTCTTTATCCACAGCTCCTCGAGATTGGAAACAATGTTCTCATCGGTTATGACGCAAAGATATTCTTTCACGAAATTACTAAACGAGCCTACAGAGTGGGCCGTGTAAAACTGGGCGACCGATGCATTATTGGAGCTAGTGCAATCGTGCGTCCAGGTATCAATATTGGCGAAGATGCGGAAGTCGGCGCACTGACAGCTGTTACGCACAGTGTGAAAGCTGGAACAGTTGTTTTTGGTGTGCCAGGCAAAGTGGTCGGCAAGGAAGGAAAGGTCGAAGATGACCAATAATAATGTCCACTATTACGATGCGACTACATCAACTTGCCCACAGTGCAGGGAGATAGTTCAAGCGCGAACAATTGGACGTGAGGGACGTGTTTATCTACAGACCTTTTGCCCCGAACATGGAATGACTGAGGCCCTAGTTTATTCAGACGAGAAGTTTTATCTCGACGCTCAGGCATTTTGTAAACCGGGGACAATGCAGCGAGTATACAGCTCTAAAGTGAAAGATGGCTGTCCGCAGGATTGTGGTTTCTGCCCTGACCACGAACAGCACATTTGTATGCCAATTGTTGAAATTACAGATTATTGTGACATGGAATGTCCTGTCTGTTTGGTGCAAAACGAAAGTTCCTATTTCATGGAACTCGATGCACTGAAAAAGATAGTGGATAAACTACTTCTGCAAGAGGGACAAATACAGGTTATCTCCCTCTCTGGTGGTGAACCAACTTGTCATCCCCAATACAAAGAGATATTGGAATACCTCGTTTCAGTGGACGGCATTTTGCGTGTCAGTGTTTCCACCAATGGTCTACGTTTGGCGCGAGATCCCGAACTGCGCGCTCTACACAAAAAATTGGACGTAGTCGTCTCACTGCAATTTGATGGTTTCAAAGAAGAGACCTATGAAAAACTGCGCGGGAAAAGAGAGTACGCCAAGATCAAAGAGGACCTGTTGAAAATCATCGATGAAGAAGACATGGCTGCTTCTTTGACAGTCACTGCCGCTCGCGGTGTGAATGAAGATGAGTTTCCTGCCATCGTGGAATATTTCCTCGCTCACGACAATCTGCTCAGTATGACCATTCAACCTTTTAGCCACGAAGGTTCAGGTTTGGCTTTTGCTCACGATCCAATGGATAGAGTGACAATTCCAGAAGTCATCGACCTCGTGGCCAAAGGATCGGGCGGACTAGTCGAGAAGGCTGACTTTACTCCCTTGCCCTGTTCTCATCCGAGCTGTTTCTGTTTGACCTTCTTGCTAAAAGTAGAAGGTGGCGGTTGGCTGCCCATCAAACGTGTTCTCGCCGTAGACGATTATCTCGATCTCATTCGTAACCGTTCATACATCAGCGCTGATGATGACAATGTGGACAAAATGAAAGGTCTTCTCTACGACCTCTGGTCAGGTCCTGCAATGCGCTTGCCCCAAAGTGAAGGCGCTCTGAAAACCATGAAGTCCATCCTCAAAGAGATTGATGCTTCTGATGGCGTAGAAAAACAAAACATACGTATTGCTGAGCGAAGAATGAAATCCATCTTCATCCATCAATTCATGGATGCCCACAACTTTGATGTCAGTCGTGTGCGCCGTTGTTGTTCCGTCTATCCCAAAGAAGACGGAAAGATATATCCCATGTGTGCATACAACGTTCTCCACCGCGGCAAGGAGGGGAAACGATGAGGTTTTTTCTCATAGATAAAATCACTTCATGGCGCCCCGGTGAATCTGCCGAAGCCGTGAAAAACGTTGCCCTCAGTGAAGACTTTTTCGAAGATCATTTTCCTCGCCGTCCAGTCATGCCAGGAATGTTAATCATTGAAGGCATGGCACAACTGAGTGGCGTCTTGCTCGAAGAGACTTTGAAACAACAAGAAGGTTTATCCGTCAAAGCTGTCGTTTCCATTATCGAAAGAACGAAGTTCCGCGATATGGTCAAACCTGGTGACCAACTGGTCTATAAAGCAGAAGTACAGTCAGTCAATGAGATGGGCGGTAAAGCTCGTTGTAAAGCTTTTCGCGGTGATAAAAAAATCACAGAGACTGCGCTGACCTTTGGTTTCAAAAAGACTGACGATGACAAACTCGACACCATTCGTGGTGGACTACTCGAGTTGTGGTTGCGTAATTGTGAGGACACAAAATGACAGCCGTGGCAGTGACGGGTAGGGGGTTCCTCACCTGCCTAGGACTCAAACCAAAAGATGTTCTTGCTGCGATGAAAGAAGGGCGCAAAGGTCTGCGCGAAGCTAGCGATGACGAAAAACGACTCGGTGTCACAGCAGTAGGTGAAATTGAAAAATTCAAATTTGCCGACTATTACAAAGCTGCTGGTTTCAAAAGATTGATGAGCCGTGAAGCTTCCTTGGCCATCGTAGCCGCCAAGTTTGCTCTCGAAGATGCTGAGCTCGTTCCTGGTGAAAATGTAGAGCGCCCCAAGATTGATCTTTATACAGGTACCGGTGCTAGTGGACTCGATTTTCGCCACATCTTACGTATGGTCAATGCTTCGGCCGGAGAAGACGGCTTTTTTGACGAAGACCTCTTTTCGACAATTGGTCTAAAAAAAATCCATCCCCTTCTTTCCTTTAGAATACTGCCCAATATGCCTCCCTGTTTTTTGTCCATCTTGCATACATTGCAAGGAGACAATCTCATCTTCAATCCCTGGGAAGGCAATACTGGACAAGCCATCGTGGAAGGTTTCCATCGTATATTGGATGGACATGGACCTGTAGTCGTGGGTGGATCTGACGTAAAGACACATACACAAGCTTTTGTCTTTCTCAATCAAGTAGGCGTCTTGCCTGATCCCGATGAGAAAGAACCGCTAGGCCCTCCAGGTGAAGGTGCCGCATACCTCGTGCTGGAGTCTTTGGCTGCAGCTCAAGAGCGGAAAGCACCCATACATTCCATGTTGCTTTCCTACTCTGAATGTTCAGATCCTGAAGCTGGTTGGGGTTTTTCTACAGATAGTCAGAAGTTGACTTCCTTAATCCAAAAGGCCGTTGATAAAGCCGGCGTAAAACCCCAATTTGTCATGTCTTCAAAAAATGGTTTCAAAGCTAGTGACGAAGCTGAAGAGAAAGCCATCAAAGAGGTCTTGGGTGATGATGTGACCATCTATTCACCAAAAGCATTTCTTGGTGACACCTTTGCCGCGGCCGGTGCAATTGCAATGGCTTTGGCTTCAGAAGTTGTCAAAGAAACGGGACAAGTTGGCTTGGTCAACTGTTTTGGCAATGGACGAGAACGGGCAGCCTTTGTTCTTGGGCCCGCTAGAGGGGTGAACAAATGACCAAACGACGTTCAATGATAACAGGCATAGGTGTCATTGGTCCCCTGGGCAACAATGCAGAAGAGGTGGCCAAAGCCGTCGTTGCAGGCAACACCGGATTGGGATCTCTCACACACTTTCAGGGCAAAGGAATACCTTCTACTGCTGTCGGTGAAGTCTTGACCCTTGATGTGGAAGGGATAAAAAAACGATTTCCTTCGCTACGCCTCGATTACGACCGGAAGGTCTTTTTGGCCCTTGTGGCTGCAGAAGAGGCCCTGACAAGTGCTGGAATAGTTTCTGACAAAGGCCTTTTGGCCAAGACAGGACTCAACTTGGGCACGAGTCTAGAGTCTTTCTTCATACACCAGCTTCTAAAACACAGCCCTGTCACATTTGACATCAATCGTTTCCTCGACAGCTACTTTTCCGTAGAGCGAAAAGAGCGATATTTATTGCAAACACCATTGGATAGACCGTCCAATGTCGTGGCCGCTGCTCTCGGTCTTGGTGGTCCTACGTGGGTCAACTGCTCTGCCTGCGCTTCGGGAACTCAGTCTATAGGACATACATCACGTCTCGTGCGCCAAGGTCGATTGGACATCGCCTTAGCTGGCGGCAGTGATTCCATGCTCAATCCATTGGGCCTTGGTGGTTTTTCCGTGTTGGGTGCTTTGGCTCCTGAAGGAAAAGATCCCAAACTTGCCTGTCGTCCCTTTGACAAAAGTAGAGAAGGCACAGTCTTGGGTGAAGGTGCCGCATTTTTTGTCATCGAAGAGTATGAACATGCCAAAAAACGAGGTGTCGAACCCATCGCTGAAATCATCGGTTATGGCGCTTCCCTCGATGCTTTGCACATCTCTGATC
>CAZXTJ010000334.1:0-9004 GCA_964643655.1 uncultured bacterium | reverse complement strand
CCCATTATCACCCTCCTTCAGTGGTAACCTTAGCGACCCGTTGCGTTCGGCTACCGTTCGTATCCCATCGGAAACGATAGTACCGTACGCATACCGAACAGGCAACCACTCTTTTGTGTGGTACATTAAAAAGGGCGCCCACAGAGGAGCGCCGCTACAAAAAACTTTTAGTCAGTTATCAAGATGGTCGCAAAAGAGACCCCAAAAGGTCACTCTTCGCTTCGTTTGAAGGCAGATTTGCCAACTTCACAGACAGGGCAGACCCAATCATTGGGGATGAGTCTAAAAGGTGTGCCTCTTCTGATTCCGCCAGAGTCATCACCATCAGCCGGATCATAGATGTAACCGCAAGACTCGCATTCATACCAACATTCGTCAAAGCGAGTCACATCTTCAGCTACTTTGTTCTTCACGACTTCCTGCCTTTTTTCCATGGCGTGCAATTTGTGAAATCGCACGACGCGAGACAAAACTGCTTGGCAATGGTCGACCATATTGTCTGTAAAAATTGCCATCGCCACTTGGGTGGGTTTGACTGGCTGCTTCAGCTGACCAAGCTTGTCTGCAGCATATGCAGACGAGCTCAAAAAACAAAGCGCCAACACAAGGCCCAAGCTTCCCCTCAACAATGACTTGTACACTTTCATTCACAATCCCTTCGTTCGTAATATTTAGTGAGACCTTCTTTGCTGCCAGTCTTTTCGCAACAGCTGCGCCAAAAGGCTGAAAACCTCATCAATACACGAACGAGCAAAACGACGGTAAAATTAAAACCGCGTAGTGTAGCACAGGGCTACAAAATTGCAAGGATTATGAAGCAAGAGGCAACAGTCTTGCACCAGATTACAAAGAGCTGGCTGAGTCATTGGATTGGCAAGCTCTTCCACTATGGGGACACCACAGCCAGTTGGGTCATAAATGAGCTCATTCCCACAAAGAATACCCTGCACGAACATACCTGAAGGATCGCTAACAATAACTCTTTCAGGAGCTGGAACCCTCTGACCAGGCTCCACAGGAACCGTCGGCCCCGTATGCAAACCGAGCAAGCCCAAAGAACCCTTGTTTTTTGGGCCTTGGCCAAGTGGATTGCCCTTTACGCGAGGACCATTTGGCAAAGCAGCTATCGTCGGAGAAAGTGACAAGGAAATGTCCCTAGTATCCTTATATCTACCTATCCTTATACCTGTGGCTCCAAAGTGATTTTTCACGCGACCTGAAAAACGATACAAATGTCGTTGTTTTTCAAAACCGGGCACAATGAAGTTTTTGGGCAACTGCCTACGACTCTTGCTTCTCTGATAATAAACCCAAATATGGGTGGGAGTTTTTAGTGGGCGACGGTTTTTGTCTCTCTTGAGATATGTCTCTAAAACAGCGGCAATCTTTGCAGAGTGATTGATGTAGACAATGGTCCCCAAGTGAAAGACTTTCTTGCCGCGCAAGTTGGCCACCACATCACCCACTCGCACACCTTTGGCCCAAGGAGCCACATTCTTCCAACCACCGAGCCACCTAACAGGCGCTTTATCCTTTTTATACATGGCACTGAGATACAAACGCCGCGCCAACACATTGCCAGCTCCACTGCCCCGCAAGTTTCCCTTTGCATTCAGTACATCGCGCCAGCCCATAGGCTCTTCCACATAACGCCATTTACGGCGACTGTTTTTCACTCGCTTGGAACCTACATGGCGAAAATTTCCCTCAAAACGCGCAAGATACATGGCCTGAGCATGGACTTGCACTGTCCTTGTCGTGCAATCGAACCAATCGCTAGGTGATACTGCTCGCTGGGCCACGAACAAGGTGGCCACAGCCAGTTTCAGTTTGGCCGCAGCTTTGGGCAAAGCCATTATTCGTCCATAAAAGGACTTCTGCGCAGGACTGAGCGAACGAAAGACCAAAGGATTGTTCTTGGATAACAAGTCGTCCAGCTTCTTGCGAAGCGATTTCCAATCACTTGCTGAAACATCTTTGGTACCCAAGGTCACATTGCGCAATGAGAGAGGCAAGGAACTTTTGTACAAAATATACAATGTTGTGGCGAGATTATTAAAAGAGGTTCCTCCATGTCCACTAGCCTTCAAACCTGTATTTATGGCACTGCCAACTGTTACCGAACGGCCGCTGGCTTCTCCAAAAGAAGAGAAAAGCACAAATAGAATCAACACACTCAATTTGAGATATCTCATCATTAATTCTCCTCACTTCGTTGATGTAAGCTCTAGTTCGATTTTGCCACTCTTGATTTCCACTCCTGCCACACGCCCCTTGAAAGAGACTCCACCGAGCTTGCGCAGCAGCTCAGTCAGGTCGGCAGCCACAGGTCCCCAGCTGAAATTCCAACGTGACCAACTTGCTGAAGTCACTCTCGGTTTCACCTTGGCTGCAGGTAATCGAACAGCCATTTTCTTGCGCAGAACTTTGGCCACCATCCTCTGTGTGATAATGGAAAGAGCCAAAACTGATGGGTAAAGAGCTGGTTTGAACATTCGCAAAAAGAGCGTTGGCACACCTGTGTCCAAATGCGGTCGCAAAGAACAATCCATCTTCAGAGAGCTTTCATTGTTTTTTGCTCCCTTTTGTACGTAAACATATCCTTGCAAAGACGATTCTTTGATTTCCACTCCCCGAGAAGAGGTAAGAACCTCCACAAAACCTGACACTTTTCCGCCATATGACAAATATCCATCACAACAACGAAGGCTGAGCCTCTTGAGCTTCACATCCCCTTCCCTCCGTATTTTTCTGTAACCAGTAGGGATGGGAATATATCGTGACCAGAAGGTAGGTATTTTTACTCCATAAGAAATTCCCTTTGAAAATCCGCCATTTTCTTTTTCCAAATTGGCCAAACCTTTTTGCAGCAATGACTCAACGACGACCAACTTGTGGCCCTTTAAAGGCGCGCCATCTTTTTTGTCTGTGCCCACTATGGTTCGTGTGGCCAGAAGCTTTTTCGGCGTAGCCAAGCGCAGAGCAGCTCGCACGACCATGGCTTCCCGCCCTGAAAAACGGTGAACGGCACCGAGCAAGGAAATGAAAGAACCAGCACTTTTCAAAGCAGAGGAAGCGCGCAACTGTGCGAGCAAAGAGTCAATATTCACAGCCCTCTTCACCTTTATGGTGATAAACGCCACAGGTGTTCCATCTTTGGCCGTCGTCAACTCGTCGAGGCTCAATGTCACTCCCTGAGGGAACTTGGAAGTATCGATGGGCAGAAGTGACTTGGAGAGACCGGCAGACACTTGTTCGAGTATTGATGGTGAGGAAGCAGTACTTTTCAGTGAATTCCTTTCTTTTTGTGGAGTGGAGGAAGCAGCGGATTCCCCAATCAACTGGAGATTTTCGACCTTGGGCCACAAAGCAAAACCTCTTTGGGGAGTGGAGAAAAGTAGCAACAACAGGAGAAGAGAGCTAAGGCTGAATATTCGCCAATTTCTATAGGTCATTGTCAGACCCCTTTCATTTTCCAAGGCTTAAAGGCAATGGCCGTGCCAGGGAGCTTTCTGAAGAGGAAAGACTGTCACCTTGGTCTCCATCGTGGGAAAGGGCTTCTATAGAGAGCTCGAGGGCTATCCCATTTTGGGAGAGGTCTGTGCAGGAAATGAACGGAAGTTGTTCTGCCCACAGCTAGGCTTATACAATGGGGGGCAACGGTCATTCACCAATATGAGGGGGCTCTCGGCCTGTGTTTACAGACTTTGGCAAAGACTTTAGAGAACGTTTCCAAATCATCAAACGTTTGGGACGAGGAGCCTTTGGCATAGTCTACGAAGCCCGACAACTTTCTCTCGACCGTCACGTGGCCATCAAATATCAGCTCGAGCGGAAAAACCATAAAAAAGAGATGGAAGAGCGTTTCATTCGTGAAGCGAAAATCCTCAAGGACATCAACCACGAGCGTATCGTCAGGCTTTATGACGTAGGTTTTGATGGTGACGTACCTTACATTGTCGAAGAATTCCTCGATGGTTGCCCCCTTGATGAAATACTCGATGACAATGGAAAGCTGCCCCTGCCCCAAGCTTTACTGTACGCCGAGCAAGTGGCAGAAGGTTTGGCTGCAGCCCATGACGCCAACATCTTTCATCGCGACATCAAACCGGCGAACATTTTCATCGTCAAAGGCAAAGGGGCCAAAATACTCGACTTTGGTCTCGGGAAAAGAGAGGGCGTAGACAAGACGCTCACAAAAACGGGGCAGATAGTTGGGACTCCGGCTTATGCTGCTCCGGAACAGCTCCATGGTTTTCGACCAACAGCCTCAATGGACATTTATGCTCTCGGCACGATGATTTGGGTTTTTCTGGCAGGAGAACCTCCCTTCACATCGCGACGGCCAAATGACCTCTTGCGCAAGATGAGCGAGTCCCCTCCCTCCATAAAAACAATCGTGCCTGGGCTCGATGATGATTTGGCACAATTCGTTGACGCTATGGTTGCTCATGCTCCTGCTGACAGACCAAAAGACATGCACCAGATAGGAAAAGTCATCCACGCTCTGCGCACAGGGAAAAATTTGCCCAAGTTTTGGACAAAATGGTTGGCCGAGAGGCAAAAGGCCAATGACCCCCAAAAGGCTGTTGCCATAGACTCGAAACCTACGGCAGCAGTTGAGCCTACGGCTCCAACGAAAGAGCTGAAGAGACCGAGGAAGAAGAAGGAATCAAAGTCTCAGATTAGCGCCATCGTCGAGCAAAAGCGGCTTTTTTTCGGCAGCGCACTGCTTTTGAGTGTTCTTGTCTTTGCTCTTTTTTATGGTCGCATTTTCTCAGGAAGTCCCAACAGCCTAGGGAATGGGCCAAAGAGCAAAACCTATGTTGTCCAGCCCAAATTGGTGGTGAAGCTCCTCAAAACTCAGCCAACGAGTGCACTTTTATCTATTGAAACTACAGTAGCGACGACAACGAGAATTGAAATCAAAGACAAAAAAAGTGGTGATAAGGTTAAAGAGTTTGTCCTGCCTGGGCGGGGAAAAAAGTGGAAAACCACGCTCGACACTCTGCGGGAGAACAATCCCTATCGTGTGCGGATAAGTTCTATCACAAGTCATGGTCCTCTGCGCAAAGATCTCTCTCTCAAAACGAAGAAGGTAGAACTCTATCCTCTGGTGAAGCGCCATGTGGTGATGAAACAAAAGGCTGGGACTTTAGAGCTCACCTCCTATTTTGGCAAGACCATTCGTCGCTGTCCTTCGTCACGAGAGCTTTGGCAGGGACATCTCGTCTACGCTTTGCAGACTTATGGCATGTTCACAGTCGATTTGGCACAAAAGAAAATCATCAAAGAAAATCGTGAGCTCAAGGATTTGCGCACTCTGCGCATTTACGAAGATTACATCTACACCTTGAGCGATGATTTAAAAATGTGTCGTTGGCGAGCGAAGGATTTTGCCTTGAAGTGGACGCAAAAGCTGCCAGCCGAACCCATGTATGGGATGTATGTAAATGGTGGACGCATTTTTGTGTGGATAGTTGGCCAGGGAATGCGTGTCTATTCTTGCGCCAATGGTAAACTTCTCTGGCAGTATGATTATGTCGAAACGAATTTGAGGCGCATTTCCTGGCGGCTGACGACTGATGGCATCATTTGGGTAAATAGTGCTCCTGACGAGATTATGGCCCTCCATACTGTGACTGGCAAGGCAATTGATGGTCTCAAATTCACACCAGGCTCGGACATCCCTGACGGACCTGTGAAGGTAGGCTCTAAATATTTTGTACCTACCTTTGATGGGCGAGTTGTTGGTGGCGAAAAAGGTTCTCTCTCCTCTTTCGACTTGGATGTTCTCGAGAAAAATGAGGGTCCAGTCGATCATTTGGAAAGTGATGGACGTTATTTGTATTGTCAGATGAGAAGACCAACGACCATCTTCGCTGTTGATGTAGAAAAGAAAAAGGTTCTTTGGCGTTTTCCGTTGAAAAAACGTATAGACGCCAGAATGATACTTCACGCTGGCCGTCTCTATTTTTGTGATGCTCAAAAGGCTCGAGTACTTCACTGTCTCAACCCACGGACAGGTGAGCTACTCTGGTCTCGTTCGACAGATCTGAAGGCCAGTTTTGGTATTGTGCCAGTACCAGGTGGAATCCTCTATTGTTCAGGGATTTTTCTCGAGTTGATGATGGCTCGTGATCACTAAATAAAGCCAAAAACTGAATGGGAGAAAATGGACTTACGCAAAGTAGCACGCCTCGTCACCCTTGCCGACAAGGCTTCTCGTCGACAGGCAGTGCGAGCACTCTCTACATTGGCTGACCTGTGGTCCTTCCACACTCTCAAACAGATGGGCAAAAAAGACCCTAGCCGCACCATTCGCGAACTCAGCAAAAAGGCTCTTGCCCGTTGCGAAAATGGCATAGTCAAACGCATCTTAAAGCGTATTCCTGAGTTCAAAGAGGCCTCTGGTCATTCCTACCGCCTCGTCGAGCGTGCCCTTCATTCCGTTGAAGCCAAAGTTCGTTGTGCTGGCATTAGAGCAGCAGCCTTGGCTCACAATGTTGGGTTCATCAGCCCCATTGTCGAGTTGGCTCGTCAGGATCATGATGAACGAGTGGTCATTACAGCCCTAAAAGCACTCGGTATTTTGGGTGGAAAAAGAGAGGCCAACGAAATCGTCTCTTTTACGAACCACAAGTCCGCCAAGGTGCGAACAGCAGCTGTATTGGCCCTCAGTATGATAGGTAACGGCAGTTGCTGGGTTTTGCTCGTGGGGCTCCTTTCCAGTCAGCATGAGCAGCTACGTAATGAAGCCCTCTTTTTCCTTGGTCTACTAGGAGAAAAACAACTCAACCGTGTCCTCAGTTTCATGGCGACCTCCATGGACGAAAGACTGGCGCGGGCAGCCCTCGAAGCAGCAGGAGTCATGGGCACAAATAGCTCTACCGTTTTGCTCATCCTTCTTCTTCGCCATGAGAAAAAAGAGTTGCGCGAGCGGGCTCGTTTCTTTTTGCAGGGCCGTGCCGAGCAGGGTAACGAAGAGGCCAAACAAGCCTTGGTCGAGGTAAGAGCCACAGATGATCATACTCTCAAAGCGAGCAAAGCCATCCTCATGAATGCTGCAGTGGAGGAGGATTTTGAAGAAGGGAAAGACACAGGAAAAGGGAATGAGCTCGACCGCTCAGAGCTCGACCGCTCAGAGCTAGACGCCTCAGTAGAGCTTCAACCCGACAAAGAAGTGGTAAAAATCAAAGACGAGCTAGTGGAAGATGAAGCACATTCTGTTCACGACGATGATGAACATGTCGATGAAGAGGACTTCAAGCGAGCCAAAGAAAAAGTTCTCACTCAATCTCAACATCTTCCTCAGCCCAAAGTCGTCCAAGAGCTCTCTTTGGCCCAAGGAGCCTCTGACTTGGTCATATCTATGATTTTCGGTCTTGGTGCCATATTGATGTACATCTCGGCCATCTCCTTGCTTGCCCTTCCCCTCCTGCTCATTTCGCAGAACCTGCAAAATGGTGGTGGTCTCAGCTCAATAGTGGCTCCGCTGTTTTTGCTCCTCTTCTTGGCTTGGGCTCTTTTGCCTGCTCGCGACCGAAGTTTCCACTCTCCCCTGCCACAAAACCGCCACCCGCGCCTGCAAAAAGCTCTCAAGTCCATTAAAAAACGTATGCTCCCCGACTATGAGGTCACTGTTCCCCAGACAGTCATCTGCCCTGGTCGTTATGTTGGTCTGCGCAGGACGAGTCTCCTCCCCCTCCTTCCCATTGGCAGTGGTGACAAGCTGGTTTTTGGCGCTATGGTTCTTCCCTTCTTGTCAGTGCAGGAAATGAAGGTCCTCCTTGCTCGCTCCATGGTTGAGCGCTCACACGACAAGGGTTTTCTCGCCTCTTTCGTTCGTCAGCTCAATGATGATTTGGCTCTACTCTGTCAAGCATATGGCTGTCGCAGTGGCCTCGGTCACTGGATAAATCCCACCTTGTGGTTCTTTCGTTTGGCGCAAAACGTTTTGCTTTCCCTCAAGGGCCGCAGTTTCCGCCGCGCAGTTTCTATTTCAGATCAGGCCGTGGCAGTCAAATACGGAGCCAACATCGTCGTCGACGCCATTACTCAGTATGAAGTCATGAATGTTTTGTTGGAGGAGCTGTGCTGCGACTTACTAGACAAAAGACGAGAGATGAAAGTCGTGCCCATTAACTTTTATGGGGAGTTGGTTTCGTCAACAGAGCATATTTTCGTGAACAAACAAAAAGGAGTAAAAGGGAGGGTACTGGCCCAGAAAACGGCTCTAATAGCTGACAAACCGGCTCTCAAAGACCGTATCGATGCCATCAGCCATGGAACACCAAGAAGAACGCGAGCTCATCGCGAAGTTTGGTGGCTTCTCGAAGGTCGGACTGAACTCGAGAAAAAACTGACAAACATCATTTGGTCAAAGAGCAGGTGGTAGGTGGTACACTAGGGCCATGCCCCAACTATCAGTCGTCATACCTGCATACAATGAAGCAGACAGAATAGGTGCCAATCTAAGAGAGGTTGCCCAATACCTTGCAGACAACAAAATCGATGCAGAAATTGTTGTCGTATCCGATGCCTCTACAGATGACACTGTGGACATCGTGCAAGCATACATCGACGAAGGCCCTGACTGTACCATTCGCCTCTTGAGACAAGAAACCAATAGAGGAAAAGGAGCTGCAGTCAGACGAGGAATGCTCGAAGCCACAGGCGACGTCCGTATGTTCATGGATGCAGATTTGGCCACACCAGTGGAAGAGATAGGGAAGCTGCTACCAAGGGTAGAACACTCACCCGTAGTCATTGCTTCTCGAGCTGTTCACTCTTCCCATCTCGATAAAAAACAACCCTTCCATAGGCAAGTCATGGGCTGGGTCTTTCGCCAGTTGGTCTCTTGGGCCGGCGTATATGGCGTGCGAGATTCCCAATGTGGTTTCAAACTCTTCCGTGCAGATGCAGCCAAAGACATTTTTGAACACCAAATAGAGATTGGTTTCGCCTTCGACGTCGAGTTACTTGCCCTTGCTGCTAGATTTGG
>CAZXTJ010000333.1:0-9005 GCA_964643655.1 uncultured bacterium | reverse complement strand
GATTAAAAGAGAAGAGCAATACACCCATGACGACAGCAACGGAGAGGACCACCCAAATGGCTATTCCTCTGCGTCTCATATCTCTCTCCTTTGCCAAATTGATTTCAATGAACGAATAAGGGATTACAGGAAACGTGCCAGCGATGGTAAATTCGTGCAATATTCACTCAAAGTCGCTTCTGATAGGCATTTAGAGTGGGTACCGGCGTTGATAGCATCAAGATGAAAAATGGCTAAACGCAAAAAATGTCGCCGGCAACGACATTTTTGTCGTTACCAGCGACATCTTCATCACTACTTCTTAAAATCCCTCTTCAACTACATCAGCTGTTTCGCTGTCGTCCTCTTGGCCATTCGCACTATCTTCATTATTCTCTCTGGGGCGGCGGGGAGGCCTTGGACCATCCACAGCTCCGTAGAGTGTCCATGTGGTGCCATCGATAGTGGCTTCACCTTTGGCAGCTGGTCGCTTCATTTTGCCAATGTCTTTTGGTTCGATGGTGAGAGAGAGGCTGCCAACTTCTTCCAACTCAGGTTTTTCTTCTTCGCTGGTTTCGCTGGTTTCGCTGGCTTCGCTGGCTTCGCTGGCTTCGCTATCTGCAAGTGACTCTCGCTCAGGAAGTTTGCAGAGAGTGGCAGTGAAGGCAGATGGACGTTTCCCAGAGATCTCTTCACCTTCAGGAGTCTCAACAGAGAAGTCCTCAAAAGTCACTTCAACGTCTTTGAGAGCATAGGCATCACCTGCGATGTGGATAATGCCACGAAGAGGAGGAAGCTGTTCACCATCTTCGCTGATCTCTGTCTCTTCAGTCTCGTCGCTTACTTCTGTCTCATCACTTTCATCATCAGCTTTCATTCCTTTGGGCGGACCAACAATGTTGAGACCAAGTAGTTCATAGGAGTCATCAGATACAGCAAATCCTCGCATACCAAGCACCCTAAAAGGACGGGGAGGTCGTTCTCCGCCATTTTGGCCAAATTGCCCCATTCGTCCTCGGCGAGGAGCAAAACCACGTGCATTCAAAGCGACTGCAAAAACCATCACTAGGACCAAACTCACTGCTAACGTTCTCATTCTTTTCCTCCTTGTTTCCCGTCGTTCCCAGGTTTTTGTTTGATTTCGCAGCTTTTACGCGCAAGCTCTTCGATGTGATGCAGCTTTTTTAATTTTTTTGAATTTTCTTTTTGGCCCAGAAAAATGTTCCTCAAGAGGCACTCTGGGAGAAGCTTCTGGGAGGTCATTCTGTTGAAGCTATAGGTGAAACATTCAGAAGGGTGACGAAAAGCGCACGAAAAGTTTACGAAAAGGAGACATTTCGTCACTTCTGATAGTTGTAGAATGGATGGCAGCAGTCATTTTTGGGGTGGTTCATGTATTAGAAGGAAGGGGTTTGACATGAAAGAAAGAAAAGGCAGAATAGTGGGCTGGTGCCTCCTCACTACGGCGTTAGTAGTGGTGGCGGCACTTTTTGTTTGCTCACCCAATGTTGCTACGGCAACAAAAGATCAGAGTATTCCTCAAATAGAACGAGCACGAACGCTCATGGCTGGAAAACATTATGGGAAAGCAGCCACAGTCCTCAGTAAATATAAAGGAAGAAAGCAGGACGATAGGGCGACCTACTTGCGAGCATACGCCAATTTCAAGGCAAAGAAGTTCACTACTGCCCTCAATATACTCAAAGCCTTCGATGGAAAATTCAAAAACTCCATCTATGCTCCCAAGGCAAGAATGCTCAAAGTGAGAATATATCTAGCAGGTAAGCAGTTTACCAAAGCTGAAGCCCTACTCAGAGCCGAAGCTCTCTCACTTCTCTCTGAAGAACGTAAAAGGGAAGTTGCTGGCATATATCTCGAGCTTGCCCGCGCCGCAGCCAAACCCAAAAAAGGGACAGAACTCATCGAAGCAGTTGTCGATTATGACAAAGCTCTTCGTTTGTACAACTACCTAGTCGGTATGGACGTTCCTCAGGACATTCTGGAAAAAGCCTATTATCAGCGCGGAGTTGTCACACTTAAAGCAAAACGTTATGGCCAAGCAGTTAACCACTTCACCGCTTATCTGCAGAAGTTCGATCCCTTCTATCGCACAGAAATCAAAGGTGAACAACCAGGTTCCAAAAACAAAGCCCACATTGGCAAAAGCATGGTTTGGGCACGTTTGGGTTTGGTTGAGGCGGAACTGCTCCGTTACAGAGCACTTCCTGGCGACAAAGTCACTCAAGAATATGCCTCTCCCCTTGCCTCTTATGTCACTCCCATTTTGGACAATCTCATTAGACATCTCGAAGCAAGAGACATTGATCTTGCTGACATATCCGAGCAAAAAGGCTTGGATAGAGCCCTTTATTATCGCCCTCTCGTAGCTGGTCTGAGATTAAAATTCAATGCCACATCTACATCTGGCCATCAAGCTCCTGGAGTTGCCCGACGTGCAGTATCTCTGGCGAAAAAGTTCATCACAAAATATCCCAAAGACGTCCGCGCCCTCGAGCTCCAAAGACTGATTCCTCGTGCTTTGAAAACTGCAGGATTTACTGATGAAGCTTTGCAAGCCTATGAAAGTTTGATTAAAGGCAAAACACTCTCCATTGGTGGAAAACATAAAGAACGTCTGGAAAAATATCAGGCAGAAGCACTTTATGCCAAAGGTGACACTCTCTTTTCCATGGGACTCTTTGGAGAAGCTGAAAAAGTGTGGGCCTCTTATTTGAAGGCTTATCCCAATGGTGGTGACTGGAACAAATCCCAAGAGGGCATTTACCGCGCCAAAACTGCCAAAGGTGCAACAGCTCTTGCAGAAGGTGATTTCGCAACAGCTCGCACAGTGTGGAAAGACGTCTTGGCTCGCCGCTCTTTCGGTCAAAAAGCTGCCTGGTTGGCTTTGGCTCTTGCCTGTACTTATGAAGCAGAAGCACGAGCAGCCAAAAGTGGCAAAGACGCTCTTTTTGAGAAAGCTCTTGATGAAATAGGCAAAGTTGGTACACGTTACCGCGATTGGGTGAAGAGCAAAGCTCACGAAAGAAGAGCTCACATTCTTCATCACGATTTAAACGAACTAGAAAGAGCAGTAAAAGAATATCGCGCCGCAGGAACATCACTTGCGTCTTTGACATTGAGCCAACTGACAGCTGTCGAGATGGCACTAGAGACTCCTAAAGTATTCCGCACAAAAGAGGCAGCATATATCAATTTGAAGCTGCGCAATGTGGACAAAGTCAAAGTCCGTTTGTATAAAATCAATTTGGAGGACTTCTTCCGCAAGTATCACACGACTGTGAACATCAAACGACTCGATCTCGATTTGGTGAGCCCAGACAGAACTTGGGAAGAGAAGATTCCTTCTTATCGTTCATACAAAGACATCAAACACAAACTTGCCCTCGAAGTTGATGGTCCAGGTGCTTTTGCCGTTACGGTCGAAGGCAAGGACTATACAGCCACAGTGTTGGTGTTGAAGTCTGACATCGAGTTGATTACTGCAGCCTCAAAAGACGAAGTCATAGCCTTCGTCAAAGATGCCACCAAAGAAAAAGGCGTCACAAATGCAAAGGTCACAATCTGGAGTGGCCCCAACAAAAACCAGACTATTGATTTGACAACCAAAGAAGATGGTGTAGCCAAAGGCAAATTTAAGACTGCTCCATCTTCTGCGCCTTATTATTTCGCCAATTGGAAAGGTAATGTTGCCGTAGCTGGTTGTAGTCTGCCCACAAAGAGCGTCATCGGTCTCAAACCTCGTGGTTATATCTATCCATCACGCCCAGTTTACCTACCAGGCGAAACAGTGAAATTCCGCGGCATCATTCGTGATGTTGGCAAAGGTGCTTACAAGGTAAACAAAGGTGCAGCTTACCGTGTTTCACTTTTCTCACCTGATGGCAGAGCCATTGGCGAAAGACTCGTAAAACTTGGCAAGTTTGGTACTTTCCATTCATCCATCAAACTACCTGGCGGTTGTTCTTTGGGAAGATATCGAATAAGTGTCAAAAGAGTAAAACACTCTGAAAGCTACGCAACGACATTCCAAGTCCAACGTGTACGACCTTCCAAAATCTATTTGGAACTGAAACCTGAAGTACCTGCAGCCGTTGCTGGCGACATCGTCAAGGTCAATCTGAAGGCTGCATATTACACAGGACTTGCCCTCGTTGAACGTAATCTCACTCTGACACTTCCAGATGGAAGAGTCATTACACTGAAAACCAACGACAAAGGTGAGGCGTCCTACAGGCTGGACACCACCCCCTTCTCTTCTCAGACACAAATCCATCTCAGTGGTCGAGTAGCTGGAGAAAATGTCGGTTCACGAGCAGCACTACATCTCTTACCTGCAGCAGTGAAACTTGCCCTCAAAGTGACCTCCAAAAACGTAACTGTAGGTCAACGTGTTGAAGTGCCCGTAGTAGTTCAATCTCCCGATGGAAAACCACTCGTAGGCAAGAAGATAATGGCCCGTGTTTATTACCGAGCCAAAGCAGCCTGCCCAGATGTACCAAAGGACATTTTACGCAATGCAGGCGTGGCTGTTGATCAGTGGCTAGCTGAGAGCGATGACAAACTACTAGAGAAGAAACTCGTCTCAGACAAAGATGGTCGCGCAATCTTGTCCTTTGTGCCCCAAAAGCCTGGTTCAATGCGTATTGCTGCCACTACATCCGATGACAAAGGTAGAGAGGCAACAGCAGTTTCCAATCTCACTGCTAGTAAACCTCCCTCACCAGAGTTGGCTTTTGATGTCTCATCGGCAACTGTCTCCGTTGGTGACTTTGTTAAGGTATCAGTCACATCGAAAGACAAAGCAGGTCTTGGCTTACTCCTCTTCACAGGTGATAGAATCCTCTCCTACAAAATCCACGACTTCAAAAAAGGTAAAGGAAAACTCTCTTTCAAAGTGGGTCACGCCCATTTCCCATCAATGAGACTCATTGGACTTGCTGCTGGCGATAAGAGACTCAATCGTGCGGAACAGCGATTTGACGTCAAACGTCGTTTGGTCGTATCTTTCGAATTGCCCAAAGGGCCTCACGCTCCAGGGAAAAAGGTACAGGCAAAACTCAAAGCCCTTGACCAAAAAGGGAATCCTGTCGAAGCCGAATTCTCCATAGCACTCGTAGACAAAGGCGTTTTAGCCAAATATCCTGACAGAACCAAAAACGTTGTCTCCTACTTTGAAGATGGTCTCAAACGTGAAGCCAAATTCTTGAGCTGCTCCTCCATCACTTTCAAACGCACAGGTGCAAAGAAGAAGATAGCCAAGGAAGTTTTGGCAGAACGAAAGCGTGTCAATGAAATGGCACGCCGAGACAAGGTGCGCCGCCAGTATGCGCGAAGAGCAAAGAAACGTTATGCTCCCAGTGCTTCTCTGGCTTCACCTGCACCAATGATGAAATCATTGGCTGAAGCCCTTGATGATGACGACGATGCATTTAGCGCTGAAGACGCAGAAGGACTGGCTGGTTTCATTGGTCGTGCTCGTGGGATGAAAGGGAATGGAGGCCGTGGTTACGGTGCCTTCAGACTAGAAAAAGCCAAGGAGAAAAAAGACTCTGGAGCTGCCAAACCAAGGCGAGAATTCACAGTTGGCGCTTTGTGGTTGGGCTCAGTGACAACAGGCAAAGATGGAAAAGCAACAGTGACTCTGCCTCTTCCCGAACGCACGAGTTCATATCGTGTACAATTGCGCGGAGTCTCAGCAGACACATTGCTCGGTGAAAAAACTTCCGAATTAGTTATTCGCCGTGATCTCTATGCTGACTTGAAAATTCCCGAAATGCTCATGGAAGGAGACAAAGTACGCTCTGTCATTACCCTTCACAATAATGGTGATTTCAAAGGCACTGTAGTCACTTCTGTACAGTTGAAAAGTGGAACTGTTGGTAAAAAATACACAGTGAAATTGAAGTTCGATGGACCTGGCATCAAGACCAAAGTATTGCCAGCTTTCCCAGTGCCAACGGCTCGCCGCCTCACGGCAAATGTGACAGCCAAAGTTAACGGCAAAGTCATTGACGCTCTTAAGAAAATATCCATCGTTCGCCCTTGGGGTGTTGAGGAGAGAGATGGCCACTTTGGCACTACAGATAGGGATAAGGTCTTCAAGCTGACCTTGCCTTCAATCGTCCGTCCAGAGACTGCTTCTCTTGAACTAACTCTCTTTCCCGGTGTTGAAGCTGCTCTACTTGACATGGCAACTTCCAATAGAACTTCCATTTCTACAATGCGTGAAACAGCAACGAGAATAGTTGCCCTGTTAAGAGCAGCCGAACATCTCGGTGGCGGAAAAGCCAACTCCAGAAGAGTTGCCCTTTTGCACAACTCTGCTCAGGCTGCCTTAGGTGCATTATTAGAGGGACAAAAGAACGATGGTTCTTGGGGTTATATAGGAGGCTCCCGACGTAGGGAAGTGTCAGCTGACGTTACGACGACAGCTTGGGGTTTGATGGCATTGGATCTTTCTCTCAAGCACGGTTTGCTCTCTGAAGCAGCCCCACTAACAAGAGCTCTCAACTATGTAAAACGAAATGCAATGCGATATGGCAAAAACGATGATAGAACCTTCTATGCACAGTTTGCTCTCGCTGCCGTTGGTTCAGCTGAGTTCACTCACTTGAACCGTCTCTATAGAGACAGACGAAAACTCAAACCACTTCACAAAGTTTTACTCGGTCTAGCTTTTGTTGCTCGCAACAAAATGGACTATGCAAAAACACTGGCAAGTGAAGCAGCGTCCAAAGCGGTTTCTGCCTCATTGACTCCACGCGGACGTGGACGAAGGCGTTTGGTAGCCGTTCCACCAATTCGGCTACACGCTCTCTCCCTTGCACTTCTGCGTTACGTTGGCGGCTTTAATACAGAAGCCACCGTTTTGGCTGAGTTGTTACACAGAAATCTCTCGGCTATTGGAGTGACGACAGATGCACGTTGGATGGCTATGGCAGCTCTGGCTACAGGCGGACATAAAGCTGCCTCAGCTGATCCAGCCTTTGATGTGACAGTTTTCGTCAATGGTAAGAAGTTCAAAACCTACCAAGGTCGTAGTGGCAGCAAAGCAGTGAAGCTGACCATTCCAGCCAAAAAAGCTGGTGGAATGCCAATGAAGATTACTCTCTCTTATCGAGGAAGGGGCGTCTTGGGTTATCGTGCACTTCTCACAGGTTTTGCACCTGTATCCAAACAGCGCTCCATCTTCTATCACGGTCTTGGTGGTGAACAGTTTTACCACAGTCCCAAACTTTATAGAGGGCGGGAACTCACCAAGAGCTCCATGCACGTTTCATCTGTAGTGAACGAGGATTTCGTGGAAGATTACCTCTGGTTCACGTCACGCTCTTCTGGCAGAAGTGCTGGAGACTTCGTCGAATTGACTCGCTGGATTCCTGCTGGAATGATCGTGGACAAAACCTCCCTCCCCTCCTCTGTAATGCACGTCGAGGAGAACGGTGGCAAGTTGACCATGCTCTTCCGCTCGAGACCAGGCTCATTCAGAATGCGACTTCTGCCTTATTGTCCTGGCACCTATCGAGTCTTGCCAGCTAAATACGCCTCTGCAGAAAAACCTGGTGAATACGAGAGATTGAGTAAGGGCCGGACGATGAAGGTTCTGGCTCCTGGTGAAAAGATTGACAAAGCCTACGAATGGACATCATCAGAACACCGTAGATTTGGTGAGGCATACTTCAATGATGGTAACTATGGTCGCGCACTTCACCATTTGAGTAAGTTGAAAAAATCTACAAGGAACAGCTACAGAGACGTAGTTCGTGCCTTATTGTGGATTTACTGTATGGATGAATATTACAGGGGCAAAGCCTCTGAGGTCGTTGACCTCTTCGAAGTCTTGGCCGAAAAGTATTCCAATGTGAACGTACCTTACGAAAAACTGCTCGTCATTGGTCGCGCTTACCACGATGTTGGAGAAGATGAAGCCGCATGTTATCTCTGGCGCTCCACTTTGGCTTCATCCTTCCGTGATGACGTACCCGTAGCAGCAGAACTGGAACAAGCTGGCGAATACATGCGCGCCGTCAAATATCTGCGCGACTTGTATTGGCGTTATCCTGATGAGCCCAATGTAGTTCAAGGTTTCTATGGTTTGTCTCAGGATGTGTATGCACACAAAAAACGGGCGAGCGAATATGGCAAGGTCCAAGAGGATCTCGTCTACATGACACTCGATCTTCTCCGTGACTTCTTGGCACTCTTTGCGGACGAGCCCTATGCTGATGAAGCAACTTTCAGTCAGCTCAATGCTCTTCGTGATTTGGAAGCTCACGAACCTTGTATCATTCGCGCAGAAGAAGCTGTAAAGCTTTATCCAAAGAGTAAATATGTGGATCGTTTCCGTTACATCAGAGCATTGGCTGCCTTCCACTTGGGCAAATACACTCAGGCAATCGACGCTGCTGCTGCAGTGGCCAAGGGCCGTGGACAAGACAGTCGTTATGCCACCTATCTGCTAGGCCAGATGTATCAAGCCTTGGGCAAATTCAAAGACTCATTGGCCTCTTACAGGAAAGTGCAAAATGACTTCTCCGATGCCAAGTTGGCCATTGAATACTTAGAGCGACGGTTCTTGTCTCTGCCTGAGGTGGTCACAGGTACTGCTGGTAGTCCTGTCAATGTGGACGTTACTTACTGCAATGCAACGACTGTTGAAGTAATGGCCTACAGAGTTGACCTGATGAGGCTCTATTTGAAAGAGAAGAACTTGGATAGAGTAGCTGGCGTGAACCTCGCTGGCATTACTCCGACCTTTACTTTCAAACGAGAACTAAAAGCCGTACAAACGGGAACGACAGGCAAAACCCAGTTCACCTTGCCCATCAAAGAGGTAGGAGCTTACCTCGTATTGGCTCGTTCAAACGAAGTCTTCGCCAGTTGTTTGGCCCTCGTATCTCCGCTCACAATGGAAGTGCAAGAATACGAAGGCACAGTACGTGTCACTGTTCTCGAAGGAAAAGAGAAGAAGCCAGTTCGTGGCGTCCACGTGAAAGCCTCCAATG
>CAZXTJ010000332.1:0-9016 GCA_964643655.1 uncultured bacterium | reverse complement strand
GTGTATACATGGGCGCGACAAAAATTATGCTGCTCTGACCACTGATTTGAGGACAGCAAGAGAGCTTGGTGTTAAGCATGTTTTCCTCAAAGAGCCTGATTGGACCTTCCCAGGAGTCATCAATTATGAGTCCTCTATAACTCTGCTCGAATTGCTTCAGAGCCGTGGTGATTTTGGCGCTGTCTTGGTTGAGAACTCCTTTTTACATGATAGTGATGTCTTTCTCTTGCAGACTCAATTGGAGGCAGGCGCTAACATCGTAGTAAGCCCCTTTGCTGCAGATCATCTTTCGAGTGAAGCAGAGAAATTTGCCTCTTTATCGTTGCCATTGGTTTCTCTATCTTCTGGTGACAAGCTGCCAAAAGAAGAGAAAGTAGTCATCGATATGACAGGCTTGCCTAGAGAGGTGGTGTGCGAGATTGGGGACCAAACTATTGGCTGATTTTTTCACTGCCGAGCCTTCCCAGTCTCTCATTCTCTCAGGTGCAGCAGCTGTTTCCAGAGGAGCTTTCGAAGCTGGTGTTGGTCTCGTCGTTACTTATCCTGGCTCTCCTGTTGTTGAAACATACGATGTACTGGCAGCTGCCAACGGCCCTTTGACTGACAAATCCCATATCGTTATCAACGAGCATGTGGCTTATCATCAAGCCATGGGTTATGCCTTTGCAGGTGGTCGCTCCCTGGCCATTATGAAACATGTTGGTCTCAATGTGGCTTCTGATCCTGTCCATTATTCAGGTTATACGGGCGTCAAGGGCGGCATGGTCTTACTCGTCGGTTCGGACCCTGGGGCCAATTGCTCTACTGGTGAATTCGACTGTCGTCTGTTGTCATTACACACACACTTGCCCATCTTGGAGCCAGGTGACTTTCAAGAAGCATTGGATATGACTCGCTCGGCCTTCGAATTGTCAGAAGACCTATCCTTGCCAGTGATGGTGGTAATACCTTCGAAGCTATGTTACGGCATGGGAACTGTCATCACGAGCAAACCAAAAGAACCAAATGCTGAGCTTTCATTTGCTCATACACCAGATTTGACGAATGTTGGCCCACGAGCCGTAGAGCGCCATCGTCTGTTAATGGGCAAGATTGACAAGCTTAGAACTGCAGAAAAAGGTGCCATTGCTTCGTTACCAGCAGGCAAACAGAATGTAGTAAAAGCGAAAGAGCTCGTTGTTACTTCAGGCATCTATGGTGATTATGTTCGGGAAGCCCTTTCCGAACTAGACTTGGCTGATGAAGTTGCCGTCCACATCCCAGCTATGACTTATCCTCTCAGTCGTACAGAACTGCTGACTGCCATCAAAGAAAGTGGTTGTGAGCGAATTGTTGTCGTTGAGGATCTAGAGAAGTTCATCGAGTTGCAGATTGCTTCCATATTGGCCGAAGAAGGTCTTCAGCTCAAGTTGCAGGGCAAGGACATCTTCCCACCTTGGGGCCCAATTCAATATCAACAGGTCGAGGATGAGCTGGCTCAGCTTTATGGCAAGAACAAACGAGAGACAAGTGAGCTCTCAGAGGCTCTGAGTGCCGTTCATCGTGAAGGCACATTCTGTCCTGGTTGCCCTCATCGCGCCTTTTTCGATACCCTTTTGGATATCCTCGATGATGAGGATGTCATTGGAGGCGACATTGGATGCTCTTCTTTGCCTCCTCACTTCTCTGACTGGTTGACCTGCATGAATTCAGGACCATCGATTTCTGCTGGATTGACGAAAGCACTAGATGAAGCTCCAGAAAGGCAACGTGTCATCTCAGTCATAGGTGACTCCACTTTGTATCACTCTGGTTTGCAAACTGTCATTGAGTGTGTTCAGCAGCAGTCCAATCAACTCTGTTTTGTTCTCGACAACTCGTGGACTGCCATGACAGGCCATCAGCCCACACCAGGCACTGCCAAAGACGTTCTTGGGCAAAAGAACGAACGGGCAGTGGACCTTGTATCCCTGTTGAAAGCCTGTGGTGTTGAACCTGTCGTCAAAGTGAATCCAGCTTCTGTGCCTCAAATGAGACGCGTCATTTTACAGATGCTCGAGCAAAAGGGGTTCTCCTGTGTCGTTGTGGAGAAAGAATGCAAACTACAGGAGAAGAGAAGGCCCGTAACAGATGACTGGAAGAGTCATTATGCCATTATTGAGGACCGCTGCAGGCGTTGTAATCGTTGTTATTCTACGTTGACATGTCCTGCCATCTCCAAAAACAGCGAGGGTGAGATAGTCATTGATCCTTATGTTTGTACGGGCTGTTCAGTTTGTTACCAAATCTGCCCCAATAGCGCTATCGTCAACGTGCGCAACAGGTCTTTGCCAAATGGTGGTGAGAAGAAATGATTAAAAACCTCATCGTTGTTGGAATGGGCGGCCAAGGTATCAAGTTGTTGTCCACTTTGTTGAGGCGAGCCATTGGTACGAAGTTTGGCCGTTTTGCTGGATTCGATGAACGAGGTGGAGCTCAGCGATATGGTCCTGTGGCAGCGGCTATACGCTTTAGCGACGAGAGAAACTATGATGGACCCATAGCCTTGGATTTCAAGGATGGCGGTGCAGACTGGGTTCTCAGTTTAGAGGCCAGCGAAGCTTTGCGTTACTCAGCCAAATTGGGCAAAGGCACGGTGCTCGTAACTGACGAAATTATCGTTCCGCCCACCAATGTTCGCAGGCAGGATGGCGAATATTTCACCATAGCTCAGCTGTCAGAACATTACGAGAGCAAGGGGTGCCGACTCTTTGTGCACAAGTTTCGTCAGTTGGCTGAGGAGACCACCTCTAATCCATTGGATGCAAATCTTCTTGCTTTGGGTTTTCTTCTCAATAAAATGGATGGATTGTTGGACCTCGAAGATTTTGCCACAATAGCTGATGAACGCCAGCTAGATGTGATGAAGAAAGGTTATTCGCTAGGTAGCAATACATGATCATCTATGGATTGATGAAATACATAGAAAAGGTGCCTGTCCGTTATGACAAGGTGATGAATATGCTCACCTTTGGTAACCATGCCAAGGCCCATGAGATCCTTCTAGAGCAAGTTCAAGAGGGATTTGAAGTCTTGGATATTGGCTGTGGCACGGGCAAGTTTGGCTTGGCTGCAGCAGCCAAGGGGGCGCATGTAACTTGTGTCGATGCATCTCCAGAGATGTTACGTCTCTTCCGAAAAAACCTAGCCGATAAGCCAGAGCTAAAGGACAGAGTGGAAATCCACGAATGTGGTGCAGCATCCATCGAGCGAATTCTAGGCGAAAAACGCTTTGATTTGGTGACAGCCTCTTTGATGTTGGGTGAATTGCCTGCTCCTGTCAGAACAAAGACTATTGAGGCTGCAGCAAACCTGTTGAAAGACGACGGTCACTTCCTTGTCTGTGATGAATTTTGGCCAGAGTCAGCTTTGGGCAGTCTGGCTTATCACTTTCTCTTCTGGATCTTTTTCATTCCAAACTTCATCCTGACGCGAACTCTCATTCAACCGGTGCAAGGATTTAAGGAAGATGCCATAGCTGCCAAGCTGGAGGAGAAAAAACGTATAGAGCTTCTGGGTGGTGCAATGTCAATACTTTGGCTGGCTAGAGGACAGGAGTCCTAATGTCTCTGCGGGACAGACTGATAAGCTTCCGCTGCGTCATGCTCCGCTATAATCCCATTCGTCACCAGATATGTTTGCTCGAGTCCGGCAATCCTGGTCCTGAATCTCCAGTGTTGGTTTCTGGCAACTACTTCCATTCAGTGAAGAGGTTACAGAGAGCAGTTGCAGGAGTGGATTGTTACATCCTCGTTGCCTGCTCTGCTGGCATCAATGCATGGTGTGCAGCAGGTGTATGTGACTTCAATGAACATAAGATTGCAGATGCTGTCCATGCAACCAATCTTGCCGATGTGGTCACTCACCGCGAATTGATATTGCCCCAACTTGCTGCAGTTGGTGTTGATTTGAAGAAATTGCGTTCAGAATCTGGTTTTCGCGGGCTCTGGGGGCCAGCCTCGATGTTTGACATCCCTCGATATTTAGAGAACGGCAAAAAGGCTGACAAGGATATGCGTGTAGTGCGTTTTCCTTTTGCTGACCGATGGTACAATGCCGTGGGAATGTTCAACATCTTCCTGTTGTTGCCTTTGTTAGCTTTTTTCATTTGGGGAGTACCGGGAGTACACCTTTTTCTTGTTCTAAACTTCGTGAACATCTACGGCATATTCCTTTTATATAATGTGCTGCCTTTCAAGTACCCATCGAACAACGCTTTGCTCATTGGTTTGGCAACAGTGGCCTACATACTCGCTGATGGGCTCTATTTACGTTCATTACCCGTCAGTACCATCGGTTTTCGCCTCGCAGCGGCTGTGTTTGTCAATTTACTCGTAGCAATTGATATGTTGGGCTCTACACCATTTTATAAGACGACAATTGCTCATTGGTTAACATCCTTAGATAACAAGAGCCTTTTTCAGCCAGAAGTGACAGAAGCTTGCGTAGGTTGCAAGAGGTGTTTGGAAGTTTGCCCCAAAGGGATATTTGAGTTGGAAGAGAAAAAGGCCTTGGCAGATCTCTCGAAAGAGTGCTGTGAATGCCTAGCCTGTGCCAAGCAGTGTCCCACAAAAGCTATAGTAAATTTGAATGGTGAAGTGCACAAAGACGACATCAAGAGTCTTCACAATTTGGATGAGATAATGCGCCCTCGCAAATAGGGAGTAAATAGTCGTGAACGAGAAAATCGAAGGCCTGTCTAGTAACTCAGAACACTTGTTGTTTCGTTATGATGGAGAGCTTTTCGTCTTTTTGACTGAACCTGCTCTCTTGGTAAAACTTGCCGAGGACAAATGTGTTGGTTCTGAAGGAGTGAACAGTCAGTTTTCTGCAGCTCTTACGAAACTTACTGAAAAGCTTAGCAAAACAGCTGGAACTAGTCAGAAGATAGTTCGTAAGGCTTGCGAAGACTTCGAGCCCAAAGTTTCTGCCTTAAATTTGAATCTGACAGACAAATGCAATTTGGCTTGTGTTTATTGTTACGCCAAAGGTGGAGACTACGAGAGGATTACTGATGATCTCTCTTTTGAAACCATCGTTGAAACGCTAGAGGCAGCCCGTGATGTCATCGACGAAAATCGTCAGTTTCGATTTGAGTTTTTTGGCGGAGAACCTCTTCTCAACAGGGAGACAATCGAGAAAGTTCTGAAGTGGGAAGAGGGGCAAGATCTTCATTCCAAACCAATAATAAATAGGGTCTCTACTAGTCTGTCATTTATGACACCTGAGTTAGAAGCGGAATTGATAAAGGGTAGTTTCATTCTGTCCGTTTCCCTCGATGGTTCGAGAGAGACGCAAAATGCTCAGCGTCCATACAAGAGTGGCGGCGGTACATTCGACGAGATCATCAAAAATGTGACACAGATGAAGGAAAAAGCTCCACATCTCGTTACTGTTGCCCGTATGACTGCTTACAAAAATGCAGGTCGCCTTTGCGAGGAGATTGAAGAACTTCGCGCCCTCAATATTTTTGATTATTGTTCAGTTTACAGTGCTGCCATTGAAGACGATGATGGTGGCAAACTTTATATGTCCGATGAATACAGGCAGAGTTACCTCAAGTTTGCTGCCCGTTATGATGAATATCTGCGAGATGATGACAATATCTTCAAAGGCTGTCTCGAACTCAATAGGTATCTTGGTCATATCTTGTTGGGAAGCGCAGCGTTAAATCACTGTCGAGCCGGAATAGGTTATTTTGCTCTATCGCCAGATGGTTCTGTTCATCCTTGTCACCGCATTATTGGCAGAGAAGATTTGGCAATTGAAGGTGGTTTAGCAGCTATCTCGACAACACCTGACTACTGGCGAGTACCTGTTCTCGATAGAGACAACTGTAAAACATGTCGTGTTCGATATTGCTGCGGAGGAGGCTGCAAACAAGAGAACATGATTTCTACGGGCTCTCCCCTGGGGACGAGTGACAAGAACTGTCAATTCTCGAATTTGCTCTTTGAAGCTGCCTTGATAGCAGCAACTAAATTGTCGCCAAGTTCAAAAGAGCGCCTTAAAGAGATATGCAAAGGACTCAGTGATTTGTTTGTCCTCTGTGGACAAAATATCGGATTTACGCATCGCGACGAATTAAACGAATTGGTCAAAGAGCAATTGGGAGCTTTTATCAGTTGATGAAAGGGGCGGGGTATGGAGATAGCTAGTGTTCTCTTTCTTATCGTGGGTATCATTGCAATCGTTTATGGAATGCAGGCCAGAAAGAAAGCGGCTTTAATCAGCGAGACTCCGACGACACGGACCAACAAGATCCAGACAGCTGGCTTTTATGAGGTCAAAGGAAAAGTGCGTTGTGAGCAACCTATCTCTGTACCCAACTGGGATACACAGTGTGTTTGGTACAATTTTACTGTTGAGGAGAAAGTGCAGTACAGGTCCGACGGCCACACAAAAACAAGATGGCGAACTGTTGACTCTCGGACAGAAAGCTGTTCCTTTCAAGTGGAAGACAAAGGTGGCACCATTTGGGTAAATCCCAAGGGAGCAGATTTGGATGGAAATAGTCGCTCCTACGATGGCAGTAAAGCTCCGAGTTTCATGATGTCTCTTTTTTCCAATCGTCAGTCATTGGGCCAAAGAGTGACAGCAAAATACCTAGAAGTTGGGTCGCCAGTTTACGTTTTGGGTCGAGTGCAGCGTGAAGGGCGAGGTTTGACCTTTGTCGAAGGTGGCGAGGCGTTCATCGTGTCCAACAAGAGCGAAGAACAGGTCCTTGGCTCTGAGGAGACTACAACCTATGTAGCTATCGGTGGCGGAATTGTCTCTTTCATCGTGAGTTTCGTTACATTCTTGTTCTGGATGAAAGGCAATTAACCAAAGACTAGATTGCGAGCATGTTTTCGAGTGCACGCTCTATGGACAATACCCCAACGATAGTGTTTTTCAGCCTCGGAAATCTTATCGGGGAGTTCAGAAGCTTTTGTGCCAGGTCGGTCTTCATAGCGGAAATTCATATACATTCCAAAATCAACTTCACTGACGAGACGAAGAGACTCATTGAGTTCATCTCTCGTCTCTCCGGGGAAACCGACTATGATGTTCGTAGAGATCATACCAACCTTGGTCTTACGCATGATTGCATTAATCGTCTTTTTGAGGTCTTCAAAGGTGTAACGCCTATTCATTAGCTTTAGAATTCGGTCTGAACCAGACTGAGCAGGTGCGCAAAAGGCTTTCACTTTTCCTGTTTCAAAGACAGGCATTAGCTTGTCTTGTAAACGCAGTAACCAATAAGGATCGATGAACCTGATATTGACCTGGAAGTCTCCAGGAAGAGAAACAACTTCCTTTAACATATCAGCTAAATCAATCTTTAGATCAATGCCATATCCACCCAAATCCTCACCTGTGAGTGCAATCTCTTTGAAGCCTTTGTCGAGACCCATCTTGGTTTCTTTGACAATCTGCTCGATGGTCTCACTCTTGAATTTGCCATGAGCATGTTTGATGGCACAGTAAGAGCAATTTCCCGTACAGCCCATTGCACAACGGACACACCACCATTTTTCAGAAGGGACTGTGTATAGGACTTTGGGTACCTTGACGAGAGGCAACCATTCGTATCTTTCGAAGAAACGTCTAGCCCGGAAAAAGAAAGAGATCCTCGGATCTGTGGCATATTCATTGGCTGAGACGTAGTGATTGTCGAACTCAGTCGTCTTGTGAGGTAAGTCCAATAGTTTGTCGAATTTGGTGATGTCTTCTGTAGGAACGGTTTCGCCTTGAAACACTTTCTGAAGACGCTCTTTGTTTATCTTGGGAAGGCAACCCAAAACGATGAGTTCGCAACCGTCTTTTTTCTCTTCCCCCAAGCGTCGGATGGTCTCTATCTCATAGTCTTCTTGGGACTTCGAGAAACCACAAGTCGAGACAATGATGACATCTGCAACTTTAGGATTTTCTACCATCACTATTTCATTTGAGCCGAACCAGCGACGCAGCACATTCATGTTCATCGCGTTTTCAGTGCACGGATGTTTTGTTGCGTGGAGATAGGCTTTCTTTATCTCAGTCATGGTACCTCTTGAATGTTAAGCAGCTGTTACAGCCTGAAAAACCACATGAATTGGAGATGGCGGCCTCTACTTCTCTCTGCACTGCTTTTCCCTGGCAGTAGTTGAGTTCACAACCATCATCAGGCACCTCCAAATTACGCGTTGGATGAAAAATTCCGCGAGAAATGGAGAGCGAAGTTACAACAGCTTCAATAGCTCCAGCAGCGGCAACTGTGTGACCAACCATTGATTTGGTCGAGTTGACTAACACGTCTTTGGCTCGTTCAGCAAACGAGTTGGAGATTGCTCGAGACTCAGACAAATCATTCAATCTCGTTGATGTGCCATGTGCATTCACATAACCAACATCATCAAGGGATAAGTCTCCATCTTCTACAGATTTACGCATAGCTTCAGCCAGCCAAGCTCCTTGTCGGTGACAAGCCGTTATCTTCTCTCCATCAGAGGAGGCTCCAAAGCCGCGGAGCTCACAAATCACATTGGCCCCACGAGCTTTTGCGTGAGCGAGTGTCTCCAGAACTAGGATGGCTCCTCCTTCTCCGAGGACAAATCCATCTCTACGAGCATCGAAGGGTTTGAGTGCTTTATCAGGCTCTTCGTTGTTGAACGATAGTGCTTTCAAGCGACTGAAACCAATGATCATGTACTCATCGAGCATCTCATCAGCTGAACCAGTAATGGCAACTTTAATGCGTCCACTGCGCAATTTGCGCAACGCTTCACCAAGGGCATAGTTTGCTGAGGCGCAGGCATTGGAAGTAGCCATCATTGGTCCTGAAATGCCATGCCGTTTGGCCAAAAAGCGGGGAAGGAAAGCAGGCAGTTTGTTGTGATTCTTTTTGCGAGGATAGAGCTCGCGACAAAACTCTCCAAACTTGTGATAGTCCACTTTGTTTGCAGCACGCCCAGCTAGATTAAAGAACTGGTAGGTGATGGAAAAGGGGACTCTGCTCGTTTCAACACCCATATAG
>CAZXTJ010000331.1:0-9024 GCA_964643655.1 uncultured bacterium | reverse complement strand
AGCTAGAATTGTGCGACCATCATCAAAACGCTGACCTGCTGGCAACAATCCGCGAGAATATCCAGCACCTATGAAAAAGGCAAAAGATAACAACAGAGTGGCGATAAATACATATGCTAAGTAGTCCTGATCTTTTTGCATCTTCATCCTTTGGCTGACTGGTAACGTATCATCGCACAAAGAGCACAACTCAAAGAAACTGCTTTGGCTTTTTCAATATTACGATAAAGTATGTAATCCATGGCACGCTCAATGGTAGTGGGCAGACCTCGCCGTAAAGCACGCTCTTCTTTTCTCAACATTGGATAGGCTAATATGAGAGTGTCGACTCTCAAAGCCGTTGCCTGCAAAGAATCATCGTCAGTAAGGGAACCATAGGTTTTGATTGTGCCAAAGCGAGTTGCACCATCAAAGGCTATTCTTTCACAGACTTGAGCCAAATAGAAATGCAGGTCATCTGCTTTAATGGATGATTGGGGCGCATCTGCGAGGACCATGGTTATGGCTTCAATAGTATTAACATGGGGGACTACAAATGGTGCCTCTGTTTGTTCTTGCATTATGAAATCAAGAGCTCGTTCAGCGCTTTTGCGCCAAGGACCGACAATGCCCAATTCATCTAATGTGAGTAAGGCTAGAGCCGTGTCTCCCACCTCTTTGAAGTTTGCAACGTTTTGCCTATAACCTGAAGTTCCACCAACTTTGTATGAGGCAGAAAAAGAGCCACTACTTCTCTGCATGAAACAAAGGAAATACCCCATGCTCTTCAATTGAACATAAGGAACTTGAGAACGAAGCAATAAAACAGCCTTGGCTGTCGCTTTCAATGAGGCGATTTTTTCTTTGCCTTCGAGCCAGATGGCATACATGTTTTTTCGTCCAGGTATAGGTGCCAAGTGCCTGTTGGCTATGTATTTTTTTGAGGCCAAGAGTACTTTTTCACCATCAAAGGCTGGCAGGAATTCGTCAGCGTATACGAGAGACTGAGACAACTCAATATGTTTGATTACGTCATAGGCTTCAGTGCTCACACATGCACTGTTAACACCAGTGAGGTCAAATGATAGGGCAATCAACTTGGCGACTCTGTCACATTTTTGGGCCAGTGTACTTTTCGAGAGAGGCCTTCCAGCAGGCCTGAGCTCCTTGGCTGAAAATGGACGCGGAAGAATGATAAATAAAGCCAACAGATGAGATACCAAAAGACAGAAGAGAAAGAGCAAATTCCCATATAAAAACTTTGGTTTCTCACTAGCCAGTAATTTATCTCGCTGTATCTTAACTTGTTCTCGACATATCTCGTCTGCTCTAGCTTCTAACTCTTCATCAGTGGCTTCTATTTCGCAGGTTTCAACAGTCTCGGCAACTTCCTCAGCAAACTCGATAGCCACAGAAGTTTTGAGATATTCGACCGCGCTGGCACCTCGGAGTGACAACCCGCTTTTCTCGGCAGTCTTGGCAGCTTCAATTGTTGCAGAGACTGAGCTTTCCTTTTCACCATTTCTCAAAAGATCAAGATTGTTTTTCAGCCAGCATGCGATGAAGGTGCCGCTGACGGGTTTTACTTGGAAAGCATCTGCTCGCGTTCGCTCGAGGACACAATCTATGTCATCGAGACTTGGTACGAGGATGACAGTTGGTAGATGCTCATTGCCCCAAGAGTTGATGAGGGTTAGTGCCTCTTCGCTGTTTATATGACAAGGAATATCTAGGTCGAAGATGAGCAAACTCGGCCGGAGGTGGGCCATTTCGTCGACAGCTGACTGCACCGAACGTGCACCAACGAAAGTCATTGAGTTGTGAGAAATGAGCTGGGCCAACTGATCACATATTTTGCCACTTTCCTCAACGACGAGAATAGTACCTAGCTCTTTGGGGAGCTCGGCAAAACTTTCATCGAGGAAGTCCTCATCAACGAGCTCACTGGGATGGTCTATGAGCCATTTCGCCAGGTATGTACCACGAACTGGTTTTTGCCAAGTTTTGATGGCACCAATGGCTTCTATTTGTCTGTTTATACCGTAGGAAGCTTCATGGAGCAATATTATGGGAATGCGTTTGCCCAAGGTTTGCTGCAAAAGGTGACAGGCTTGTTTGGGCCTCATGCGGGAATACATGTCTAGGTCATAAACAAGAATATTGGGGTCTCTGTCCTGTACCGAGCGAAGGGCATCCTCGAGATTGGTAGTAGTGAAAACGGAAAAATCTTCCAAAGGAAGATTCTCCACGACCTCCCGGCCAAAACGGCGTGTTTCGGAAACGATGAAAACAGATTTCATGGAAGTAGTTTACATTGCAGATTATTGTTATTGAACTAGATGGGCAGATACAATGACTTCGGGAATGTTGGAAGCTGGCTGAGACAATCCCCCGAGATCGACATCAAAGAAAAATCGTGATTGCAATGTAACTGTGTGGGCGAATACTCGGCCGAACATAGCACCGTTGGTTCCACCACCTGTTATGTCAACCTCGGCTTCAGGTGCATAGACATCAATATATCCCGATGAGTTTCCACCAATGTCGATGAGTTGACGATGGGGGCCTGTAGCTGTACTAAGTCCATAAATCTTCATCTGGTTACTGCCTTGAGTGAATTGACCAGCAAAATTCAAATCACCCCAAAGATATATTTTGACGGGGTCACCCGCAGCAGCGCCGGGAACGTAAATGTCATTTTCACAACGGAGTTCTGAGCCATTTTTGAAATCGAAGTCATTAAAGACATATACGCCACCAGCCAAAAATGTGACTACATCATTGTTCTTCAAGCTTAGGTCCTTTGTCCCACTGTTGTACAGACTAGCTGAACTAACGAACATACGACCTTTTTCGCTAGCAGGAATGGGTGAAGCGAAGCCTAGTGGAGGCAAGCCATCTGCAGTCACTTGTACAGAAGATGGGTGGTCAAGGGAGGTGGAGGCAGGAGCCGTTGGCATGGGCATACTGATGTAGGGAGCTTGCTCTTGCAACAACTCAAAACCTGCAGCCACACTGATTGGCGGAACTTCAATGGAAGGACTGAGAAGATTGCCATCAATCTCTTGGAGACCACTAGCAGTAATCTTTTCATAGGCAAAAAAGTGGACATGACATTCATTGGTACCATTGAAATGCAACTCTTTGTTGCAGCCAATTCCCCAGTCATGGGCGATGTCTGCAGGGAAACCAGGATCGTCAGGTGTCCAATCAGGAGGAATGGTAGAAGCTGGAGCCAAATCTGGGTCAGATGAGCGGTAAGTATATAGTTCAGCGCCATTGACGTTTACGTATTCACTTCCATAGACACCAATTGGTGGCATAGGGATTGTGCGAGTATTGTCATATTCAACTTCTGCAGCAGATGTGATTGTGATGTTTACTTGTTGCCAACCACGGCCCAATGAGCGACAGAAGAAAGTGTCCACTACTGTATTGGTAGTAATTGTTACGCGAGTAACGTTGTTCTCTGTGATGACAAAGGTTGGAGTACCAAAGAAATTTCTAGGCAAACCATTCGTTTCGGCTACCCGTCTTATAGTTTCAGTGATGTCAACCTGTTCGAGCTGATGGTTTCTGTAGGACCAATCTACGTTTCCCAATGCAGTCAAAACGGCAAAATCTGCAATCGTTTGAAAGCGAGCCTTTTGTCTGTATAAATGGCCCACATCGACTGCGAGGGCAACGAAGCCCAGCAGCACTGGCAAAAACAACGCCACGACCATCAATGCCGATCCGTGGCGGTTGAACCCGACAGGCGATCTCTTCATGTTTTCCATCATCTCCAGCGTTAGCTATCACTGTCAAAGTTGGGCTGTTCATTGCCCTTCCAAGTTTCGATTTCACATCTCAATTCACAACCAATTGAAATTCTTTGGTTTGCCAACTGAAAAGGACCAAAAAACTGATGTGCATGATTGATTCGTACTGTGGCTTCGGGATAGACCTCACCTAGTGTATTGGCAGTAAGGTCAACAACGATGAAAACTTCAGCGCTAGTGAGACCAACACCTGGTGCTGAGTCGACAACAACTCCCTTGAGCATTGAGCGATATTCGGACTTCTCGATTGGTGAACCACCATTGGTTACGGGAACGTTCATCTCTGCTACTCGAAGTGCTTCTCTTGCAGCCTGATGGATAGATACATATTTGAAAGCTCCATAACCAACATCCAAGATTCCAAAGAGCAAACCCACCAACATTGGCAGGATGAGGGCCATCTCGATGAGTGCTTGCCCACTACTTCGCTTCTCTTTGTGCCTTCGCATGATGAACCGCCTTTTGCTCAGAACCAATTGTCTGGGCCTGTTCCTACTTTGTTTTTAATAAAAGCTGCTTTCCAAGTACGTTTTATTCTGTAATCGTCACCACCAAGACCACTAAAAGGAGTCAAAAATTGGTGTTTGTGGTCAATGGATACTTCAATAGAATCGTATCCATTTATGGCAGTATCTGAGGAAGTGACTGCTATGCTAACCTCACTGGATTCGAGACCTGTACCATCTGATACACCCATGATGTATGAAGTTGCTCTTTGCTCATTAGTGGCTGGTTGCTCCCAGTGGCCATATCCACAAGGATCGATTATTTTGATGGGTGAGGCATCTGCCCAGTCAACAGGATCTGATGAGATACGTGCTGCGAAGAGAGCACCATCGCGCGCCGTTCTCGTGAGCATTTGTTCTTTCCACATGAGCAGGCCCAAATCAAGAGCACAGCCAAAAAGCACTATCAACAATGGAACACAAAGTGCAAACTCGACTAAGACTTGGCCAGTCTTTTTCTTTCTTTGGCTCATTTTGGTTTTACGCATTGCTCATCACCTCAGCTTTTGCCACGCATCTATCGTGCCAATATCAGAAATGATACGGAATATTGCGTTTTGAAAGGGGAATGAGCTTCTATGCAGGGTTTCTCAATAGTGATATTAGGTAGAATGCCTCAGCAAGGTTTGCATTATGCAGCAACATGGAGAAATTCCTCCCTATGCAAATGTGTGATTTCGCACATTGCCAATCTCTATTTTTTGCGAATCGCCTAAAAATCCGCTGTTCATGGGTACTCTTCATACATGCGATTTTTGGCACGGAAAGTGCCCGTACGCTTGAGATATTTTTTTGTAGATATGGGAGGATTGATATGAATAAGGGCCAAAGTTTTATAGCTGCACTACTTCTCTTAACCTTATCCTCAGGAACATTACTCGCTTCCCCACTCAGTGAATGGCTAGGCAAATCTCTTCGTGAGATAGGTCACTATGAGGAGGATTTTCTCTACAAAGCAGCCTCAAAACAAACAAAAGACCCGATTGGTTTGTGGGCAGGTTGTAACCTGCTTCGGGCAAATCTCCCTAAGAAGAGTGCTGAAGTAGCTCTCCTCCAAGCTTACTGTATGCTCAAAGTTGGCATGAGCAAACAAGCCCTTCCCCACATTTCACAGGCAATATTGAGAGCACAGAAAGACACTGCTCCCCTCATTTTACGAGCTGGATATTTTAAGAAGATACAAATGGTCAATGGTTTGGTCTCAACTTTGGAACGTTGTGTTAAACTCGACCCCGAGAACAATGCTCTGCGCCATCGTTTGGTCTTGACTTACGCTAAAAGACGCTTGGCCGATGACAGAACCAAAGCCTTCGCTCATGCAAGTGTAGCTGGTAGAAAGAATATTTCATACGCCAGGCTCTATGCAAAAATGTTCCCACAAGGGCCTCAGCACAGATATTTTCTCGACAAAATTGCTGAACTGAAAGTGGATATGTCCATTGGCCAACTGAGGACATACAGACCAACCATGGCTCCTAGGCATTTCAAGATTAGTCCTAAACGTAAAGTAGGAGCAGTTCAACCAACTGGCACTGTTGCCCCACCACCGGCTGCCAGCGCAAACAATTCCAATGCAAAAGCAAGCATCTCCGCTCTGGCCAAACAGTAACTTGCCCATTGTTACTTTGAAACAAGCTATTAGTTGGCGATTAGCCGCAGGTCAGCGATTGTCAGAAATCAGCGATTAGTCACCACTTTGGCGGCAGGACTCAATGGCCTCGGCAGCTTCACGCAATGTGACGCCCAAAGATGCATGGTAGATAGCCTCATCTGGCTCTTCACCTTCTTGTGTCAACTCACCGTTTTTATAAAATTTGAGATAGACATCGTGGTTTGGCAGTAAGAGCCCCGGGTCCTTGAAGCTTCCTGGTTTGAGAGAAAAAACGATGAATTCGAACTCATGCATGGGAGTGTGAGTGCTATTTGCTGAAGGAACGGGAATTTCTCTCTTGGCCACAGAAATGGTGTCTATGGCCTGCCAAGGAATGTGTGCTTTAGAGAAGAATGAAAGATTGAAATGGACTCCGTCGCTCTTCGTTTGAAAATAAATGCTGGGATTGACAATTCGCCATAAAGAACCAAGTGATGCAAGAGTACCCAAAAAAGAGAAAAAACCACCAAAGACATACATAGAAGATTTCGAACCTTTGGAAGCATATTCTAGAGCTTCTTCAGGATTACTCAGCACTGTAATACCGATGTATAAAAAGACCGAACCAAGGAGCAGAGTGAAAAAATACTGCCAAATGGACTCTTCAAATTCGCGGTGCATGATGAAAGCCTCCCCATTACTCACATTAGCAAAGCTCTTTGTGAGGCAACAAGGAGGCTATGGGTAAATTTAGTATTGCTGCAAGAGGGCTTCGCGGCGCTCTTTCAATGCTGTTTTTGCCGTTTCTATGGCTTCACGTGCTGCCAAGATCTGACTTTGGTCGCCACTTTCCATGGCAGTCTTGAGATCTTCGAAGGCAGTCTTCACATTTTCATGTAGCTCACTCAGTTGAGTATCACTGCGCATGGTTTCATGGGCTTCATGGGCTGTGGCTCGTTCTTCTTCAGAGAGTTGACCATCACCATCTTCATCGAAGTGCTCCATCATTTTGTCGTCTTTGGGACCATGTCCTCTTCTGTGATGACCTGGTCCATGTTTTTTGCGTTCTTCTTCGGCTACACTTTTTTCTTCCTCTGAAAGTACTCCGTCGCCGTCTTCGTCAAAACGGGCCAACATCATCTCTTCTCGTTCCTTTTCCGCCTCAGCCCGTTCTTCTTCAGAGAGTTCGCCATCACCATCGGCATCAAAACGTTCCAACAATTTATCACGAAAACCACCCATTTTTTCACGAAGGGGACCAAGCGTTTCTCTCGCCTTTTCCCGCTCTTCCTCTGAAATCTCACCATCACCATCTTCGTCGAAACGTTCCAAAAATCGCTCTTTGAATTTGTCTTTGTCCACAAAGCTTGTGTTTTCAGTCGTCGAAGATGCGTAGGGATTTCCATAATAGGGGTCTACGTATTGTTGGTTATATGGGTCGGCATATTGTTGATTGTAGGGCGAATAATATTGGTCATAACCATATGCTTGTGATTGGTCATAATAGGTCGTGGAACTCTTGCTACTATTGGTGTAAGCCTTGTAAGCCACAACACCTGCAGCAACAACACAAGCTCCAATGGCGAGCATGGCCAAAAGTGTCAAACCTCGTGATTGAAACCTACGTTTTACTCTCATTATCGCGCTCGCCTTCTCCCTTGTCGTCGGGCCCATAAAAATGAACCGACAACCGTTTTCGTACGTTGAGATTATGCAGAGTAAATGTGCGATTTAGGGTTAAGGTTTTGTAAATGTTTGTGAAAGTTCTTCGCGGGCCAGCGCTCCGGCTTGACCGGGGGCGGCCCGCGACCTTTCTCCTTCCTCAATAAAGATAAACAGCACCAGCGTCGGGAGCTCCGTTGTCAGTTTGGTCTCCTTGGACGCCAGATGCTGAGGAGTCTTCGTAATAGGCGCCGACAGCAAGGGTTTCGCCATCATCGGAGATAGCTAAGGAGCGACCGGCAAAGGAGTCATTGCGGCCCGTGTTGGGTGCCTTGAGATAGTTGCGTTGGCTCCATAAACCTGATGTGAACTCGTAGACGTAGGCGGCGCCCGAGGGATAGGCAACGTTTGCTTGGTCGCCAGCGACGCCTGTGGAGTCCGATTGTTCTCCGTAACAGCCGACGACCAAGATGTTGCCGTCTGCTGAGAGGTCGAGGGTTCCGCCAAAGTCGAATTCGAGGCCGGGGTTGCTTGGCTTGATGAAGGCTTGTTGGGACCAGCCAGCTGCGCGGCGGAAGAGGTAGACTGCACCTGAGGATTCTAGGCCGTTGTCAGCCTGGTTGCCCCCTACTCCTGATGAAGAGGAGTCTTCGCCTACGGCGCCCACGGCCAGTGTGTTGCCGTCTTGGGAGAGGGCCAAAGATGAGGCGAAGGAGTCGAAGCTTTGGGTGTTGGAGGCTTTGATGTAGGCTTCCTGGGCCCACGAGTTGGCGACGAGGGAGAATACGTAGACTGCGCCAGCGCGGTTGACGGAGTTGTCAGTGGCGTCTCCGTTAATGCCTGTGGCTGCGCTCTCTTCTGATAAGGTGCCAACGGCTAATGTGAGGCCGTCTCCAGAGAGAGCCAAGGGGCGACCAAAGCCGTCGTTCGTTTCTGTGTTTGAGGCTTTGATGTATGAGTGCTGTGACCAGGTGGAGCCTGAGCGGGTGAAGACGTAGGCAGCGCCTGATTGGTATTCCGTGTTGATTGATTGGTTGCCATTGACGCCTGTGGCTGAGGAGTCTTCGCCCGTTGCGCCCACGGCCAGAGTGTTGCCGTCATCAGAGAGGGCCACGGGGTTGCCAAAAGTGTCGGCTGAGTCAGTGTTTGAGGCTTTTATGTAGGCCTGTTGGGACCAGGTGGAGCCTGTGCGGGTGAAGATGTAGACGGCTCCGGCAGCTGTGGCTGAATTGTCGGCTTGGTTGCCATTTATACCAGTGGCTGCTGAGTCTTCGCCGTAAGCGCCCACAGCCAGAGTGTTGCCATCTTGGGAGAGGGCTACTGAAGCGCCAAAAGAGTCGCCGGCAGCTGTGTTTGTGGGTTTGATGTAAGCCTGTTGGGACCATTGGCCCGTGCCCATGTGGACGAAGACGTAGACTGCGCCTGCGTTGGAAGCCGAGTTGTCTGTGGCAACTCCGTTAATGCC
>CAZXTJ010000330.1:0-9077 GCA_964643655.1 uncultured bacterium | reverse complement strand
ACTCTACAGCCTGCACATTGTCAGCAATTGCCGCATAGTGTAAAGGTGTGCGAGCCAATTCGTCCTTCAATGTGTGACGGGCCCCTGCTTGTAGAAGATGAGTGACACATTCACAACTGCATGTAGCTGCAAGATGAAGAGCCGTTTTCCCATCACCTCTCTTTTTGTTGACACTACCCAAAGGGGCCAGCAAACGAAGGACGGACTCATGACCACCTTCTGCTGCAAGGTGCAGTGCTGTTGCACCAGACAAATCTTGGCTATGAACATTTGCTGCACCATCAAAAACTAACAACGCACTAGCAGCTGCGTGGCCTTGTTCAGCCGAGTAGTGAAGCGGTGTTCTGCCTCTTTTGTCTTGTGTTGACGCCGCTACCTGACTTTTAATGAGCATTTCGAGCATTGCGAGTTGTCTTGACTCTGACGCAACATGAATGGGGCGTATGCCCTCTTCATCAGGTAAATCTGTAGGTACGCCATATTGAAGTAATTTCTGGAAAATTGTGAAATGCTCACTTCTGACAGCCAAATGCAACAAGGTTTGACCAGATTTATCGGTTTGATTTGCCGAAACACCACAATCAATGAGAGAGTTCACTATTGCAGCATTTTTCTGCAAAATAGCTAATTTGAGTGGCGTGTCACCCTCTTCATCCTGCAAATCAGCAGAAACTGAGTTTTTGAGCAGAATATTAACGACTGAACTATCTCCGCTGGCAACAGCATAGTGCATTAGCGTCTTTCGTCCCTCAGCTGTTGCATGAAAGTTGGCACCGCTTTTCAACAGGAGCTCGCAGGCTTCTGGACAAGAATTTCGTACTGATACGAAGAGAGCGCTTTCTCCTCGAGAGTTTTCAATATTCGAGTTGGCACCAGCAGCGATAAGCCATTGAACAATCTCAATTCCAGCATAAGAGCATGCAACCATGAGAGCAGTGTTGCCAGAGGCATCCGTGCTATCTATGTCCACACCTATTTCTAGGGCTAATTTGACTACATCCAAATCACCACTTTCGCTTGCCCAGTGCAAACAGGTGGCTCCATTGTTACTTCGATGAAGAGGATTAGCACCTCGGGAGAGAAGAAAGTTTGCTGTGGAGACGCAGCCTCCCAAAAAGGCGTGTTGCAATATGGAAAGGCCTTCATCGTCGCATACTTCTACATCAGAAGTGCGATTGAGAATGAAACGAAGGACGGGTAACAAACCACACTTGGCAGCCATGAAAGGATCGAATGTCCTGACTTCATCATCAGCAGAACTGCCCAAAATCTTCAGCAACTCTTCATTTCGTCCCAATACTGCATAGTCTGCTGGCGACAAGCCAAAGTCATCTTCAATATCCAGCTGTACTTTTTTTTCATCAAGAAGTTTAATGAGCTCTACGTTGTTCCGTCGCGCAGCAATATGAGCAACAGTGCGACCGTTGTTATCCTTTTCGTTCCCAGACAAACCAGCTGAAAACAGAAGAGCCATGCATTCAAAATGGCCACCGTAACTGGCCATATGTAGAGCAGTCTGCCCAAGCTCGTCGCAGGAAAGTGAAGCGCCCTTCTCCAACAACATGGGCAATATGTCATCTCGTCCAGAGAACGCTGCGCAATGGCAGGCATTGCATCCCTCTTGGTTCTTCGCATGCAAGTCTGCTCCATTTGACAACAACAAGCCAATGATGTCATGTGCTCCTGCCAACACAGCCATCAACAGAGCATCGTCGCCCAATTGGCTCTTTGAATGAACATTGGCTTTAGCATCGAGAAGCAGCTGAGTAATGTCGGTGTTATTGGCACTGGCAGCCAACATCAAAGGACTAATTCCTTCATTGTCCTGCAGATCAATGTCAATACCTGCCTTTATCAATTTGCTCACTGTTTTGAGATCATCACTTTGCACAGCCAAATGGAGTGCATTTCTCTTACGGTCATCCTGCAATGCAACCTGAGCACCATTACTCAACAAGATAGATATGGCTTCTCCTTGCCCTTCCTCAGCACTACGCATCAAAGGACTAAAGCCATCCCCATCGCGCAGATCTCTTTTGGCGCCAGCCTCAAGCAGCAGCTCCAGGGCAACTAAATCCCCTTTGCCTGCAGCCATATGAAGAGCCGTTAGTCCAGCGTCGTCTTGGCCATCAACTTCTATCTTTTTGCTCAAGAGGTTTTGCAATACTTTGTGGCTACCGCAACTCGTAGCTTCGTGAAGGAGTCTTCGACCGTTTCCACGCTGCTGATTTAGATTGACGCCTTCGCTGATTAATAAATCCAAGGATTTAACATCATCACTGGCTGCAATCTTGAACAACTTTTCGAGTGTTGTGTTTACACTCACTTTCCCTCCTCCATTGCAGCAATATCCGCAGTGAGCCTATTGATTAATCCTTCTAGAGCACTCTTGTTCAATCTTTCGAACAAGGTCTTTTCAGGAAGTTTCATCTTTCGAAAGGCAGACAAGATTTCGTTGAGCCTCTGCCGGGGTAGATTAGTTGGCACCAATTCAGGAGGAAAAACAACAGTATTGAAATAGATTGCGAGATCCCGTTCATTGGCAAACTGTATCAAGTCAGCCATTTCATGAAGGTTTAGAGAAAGCGGGCACACAGAAAGTCCCAAATCTAAATCTGCTCCTTCATTTCGCTTTTTTATACAGAACTCTAGATGTTCAATGACATCTTCGAATTTGGCGTTTTTTCTAATCTTTTCAAAGAGCTCTTTATCCAAGGAGTCCAAAGAGAAGTTGATGTGGCAAGTGAGGTTATCTATCAACCTCACAACCTTTTCATTGAGAATGGTCCCATTGGTCGTAACCATGACACGCGCATTCCTATTGTGTTTTATCAACATTTCAAAAATGTTGTAATAGGCACTTATCAGGAATGGTTCTCCACCGAAGAACCTAATCAGCTCAACATTAGGAATGAACTCAGCAATCTCGTTTACAAAATTCTCATCGTAGGGACTTTTATTGCATTTGCCCTCTTCACGCTTTTCTATAGTTGATGACCAAAAGCTTGTGCACATTAGACATTCGAGATTACACAAGTTAGATATCTCAAAATCGAGCATCTTTGGGTAGTGGCAAAACCAATCATGTTTCTCTTGATTGGCGAAGCACTTGTGCAAACAATCGATGGGGTAATCAGCGTATTTGTCGTACCAGTAGGCTTGAACACCAAGAAAATTCTTGGCTTTAATCTCATCGAGACAAGGTTTACATCCTTTGGAAAAGTCCCATTTTTCAACAGCTCGCCTAAGCTCTACTGCTCGAGCGCTCGTCCAACTCGCGCGAATGGAATCTCTTGGATAGACTCCATAAATCTGCTTCCGATTCTGGCAACAGGGACTCATTTCCCCTTTTTGTCCAAAATAAATGGCCTGTGATGGAGCGTGACAAACAGGAACTCGGCAGTGCCCCTTCTCACGAAAGGAGTTATATTCCTTGAATAGTTTCTTCATAAATTGATAGTACAGAAAAGTCTTTGAAGCTCCAAGCCCCAAGGGTTAGTGATGCTTAGATACGGCTAATTATGGTATTGTAGCGCTATGAATACATCAGCTCCAATAGTCATCTGCGATAATGATTCCGAATCCAGACAACAAATCACTTCTATTCTCGAAGGTGCTGGTTACTCTTGCATCCCCCTCGAAGAGGGGGGAAAAGTAGTCGAAACCATTAGAGAAACGGAGGCATTCATCGTCATTCTCGATGTCTCACTTCCTGACATGGATGGCGCTGAAGTGGTCAGATCGCTTCGCGCGAGCGAAATGACTATTGGTAAGTCAGCCATTGTCATCGCTTTGGCAGATAGTCGACAAAAGGCTGAACAGTTCATGGATAGTGGTGGAGACGCTGTCTTCAACAAACCGTTCAATCCACAGAAACTTGTCGTGGCAGTACAGCGAGCTTGTCATCGGCACAATGCCAACCAAGAGCAACGGGGCAAAGGTGCTGGTGTTCCTTTCGAACAATCAGTAATGTTGCAAACGACGCCTCCCTCGGCAGGTGTAATCACTGTACGAGATGGTGACAAAAGAGCCATCGTCGTCGAATGGGCACAAAATATCAGGCAAAGACTGCAGTGGTATCTATCAGGCCAGAACGAAACATCCCAACAAGTATCGGCCTGCGCAAAAACTGCAGACTTCCTCATCACTGATGATGAGAAAGTTGCTGGTGCCGTTTATGACCACGAAGTCACGACCCTCGATGATTTCCCAAGATTTTCCCCTCAGCCGCCTGCAGGCTCTTGCCATGAGGGTTTGGACAATGAGTCCATTCTCTATACGGACCACGCAATCAGTCTTGACCGCCCCATTGATCCATTGGAGTTAAAAGAAGCAAAACGTCAACTCGACGAAAATCCCAGTGATCTACAGGCCAAAGATTGGTATGCCTTCCTTTGTTACCGTTATGGGCACCACGATGAAGCCATTAACCACTTTGCCGAACTCGTAGATGGTGGCAGCGAAAAGTCCGAACACTTCTTTTATTTGGGTTGTGCTTTGGCTGCAGTGGAAAACTATGAGATTGCACTGGAAATGTGGCAAAAGGTGCAAGTCAAAGAACCTGATTCACGTCTTGCCCGTAAGTGCCAGCGACGTATTGAAGAAATCAATGCGAAAATGGGAACAGCACCCCCGCCAGCCCAATAGATTTCTGAACCAACTTTGCTCACCTTTTTTTGGTAGGTGCGCAAATATTGCTCACTCCCCTAACGGACTATTCAGTTTTTTTCTTTACCAATCCCCTTCCTATCCATTTTTTAGAGCATAACAACAAAAACCTCAGAGTTTGGCACGTTAGCTGCATATCGGGGCCACAACAAAACAGAACAAAAATCCATTTTGAGGATTGGAGAATACAATGAAGGTCACGAAAACTATTATCGCAGGTATTATTGCATTGTTCTGCCTCTCAGGCTCAGTAGCAAGGGCCCACCACCGCCACAGCCGCCACCACCGCAACAACAATGTAGTCCGTCGTGTAATCAAAAGAGCCATTCGAAGAGAGCGCGCTGTTCGCCGCCAATACCAACGTGACGTGCGTAGATACAATCAAATGGTGAGCAGGAACAATTGTCGCCGCTGCAATAGGCGCTCAGCCAGGTACAGTGCCTGCAACGGCACAGCAACAAACAGCGCCAACTACAAAAACGGATATTACACTGGCTATTCGACTCAATACGACAGCTACAACGACAATGGATACAACAATCGACGATATCGTCGCTAATCTATAAACAGCATTCCAGAAAGGACGGCCGGCTGCCGGTCGTCCTTTCGCTCATCCATAGTCTTTGCTACTATCTTTATTAAACAAGATTAGGAGTCTTCGTTGGTTCAAGGTGCAACACAAAACGATGAAGGAACTCAAGCTCTTCCCAGTGTGGAAAAGAGTGGAGTTTGGTTTCCTGTTACAGTCGTAGTCGTCTTCCTGCTGTTTATTGGTTGGACCATTGCTGAATACCATCAGAACCAACGAAGCCGCAGTGCGCGATTAGAGCAACGTGCCCAAGATGTATCCCTTGCTCTGTACGGCATTATCAACTCACGACTACATCAAGGTACTTACATTAGTCGAGAAGAGTTGACCTCTTTACTGGAAGCCTTGGTTAGATCCAACACTCTCATTAGAGACATAGAACTATATTCCGTCGATGGAACTCTTCTAACGAAGACTCAAACAGGAAAAAGAAATGAAAAAGACCAGACCCGTCCCTTTGTCTTCCCTGGCCCCCTGCCCGGTACACGTGGAGTATCCTTCGGTTTGGTCCGCCCCATAGTCGTTCCTCGCGAGCAAATGCAGCTCATAGCCTCCACACCATTGACTGCTTCAAATCTCGCACGCTCTACCTTACATAACGCGATTTTTGTTCTCGACGATTCATGGGTAAAACAGAGCTTGTCAAAAGCACGCTTTCGTACGAGTCTTGCTATCTTGCTGGCTGCTCTTGCTGCTGGAGCGATGGTCTTTTCTTGGAAGAATCTTCAACGGTCTACGAATTTGGCTGTAAGACTCGTTGGTGCACGTGAAAAAAACAGACATTTGGAAGAAATGCGCCTTGCTGCAGCCGGTTTGGCACATGAGACCCGCAATCCCCTCAACGTTGTTCGTTCACTCGCCCAGTCTTTACCAGAGTTCCTCAGCTCTCCTAATGAGATAAGATCAAAAACGACTACCATCGTCGAAGAGGTGGACAGGATCAACGCCCGTTTAGCAGAGTTCATTGCTTATTCCAAACCAAGAGAGCCCGAGTTGAAAGCCATAGACTCACTTGAACTGGCCAAGGATGTCACTCGGCTTCTGGCTGCAGATGCAGAAGACGAGGAGATTAGGTTAGTAGTAGAAGGCACTGCTGGAACTTTGATGGCTGACGAAAGCCTTCTGAGACAGGCACTATTCAACTTGATTATCAATGCCTTGGCAGCTTCACCACCTGACAGCCAAATCACTATCAAACTAGGCCATGATGTGGCCGGAATGGTGTGGATAGAAGTCGAGGATCAGGGACCTGGTGTACCTGAAGACAAACGCGAAGACATATTCATGCCTTATTTCACAATGAGTGATGAAGGGACAGGCCTTGGTCTCTCCGTCGTTCAGCAAATTGCTGCAGCTCATAAATGGGTCATTCGATATGTTGATAGACCCGATTGTGGAGCTGTTTTCAGAATAGAAGGAGTTCAAGGACAATGAGTGAAACCAACAAAGCACAGGATAAACCGCATATACTCGTTGTCGATGATGATGCAACTCAGCGTCAAATGCTTAGTTCATACCTTGAGAACCATGGTTTCAAAACATATGAAGCTTCAAGAGGAGAAGAAGCACTTGATGTTTTGACTTCAGAAAAGATCGACCTCGTCGTCACTGATGTTCAAATGCCAGGAATGTCAGGATTGGAATTGATGAAGAGAATACTCGAGGACAAACCTTCTCTGCCAATCCTCATAATCACAGCATATGGTGACATTCGTGACGCCGTTGCTGCAGTCAAAGATGGTGCAGTCAGCTACCTGGAAAAACCCATGGATCTAGAAGAGCTCTTGGACACACTACGTCATACTCTGGGGGTGAATGTAGAACCCGATGACACTGAGCAACCACTCCCGCCTTTGCCTGAATGGTTTGTTGCCGAAAGCCCTGCCATCAGAGATTTAGTGAGGGAAGTAGCCCTCATTGCACCTTCTGATGTGCGAGTATTGATTACCGGTGAAAACGGCACGGGAAAAGAAGTGATTGCCGACCTCCTTCATCAATGGAGCAAAAGAGCAAACAAAGCAATCGTCAAAGTGAATTGTGCCGCCATCCCTGAAAATCTCCTCGAAAGTGAGTTGTTTGGTCACGAAAAAGGAGCCTTTACAGGAGCGACCTCTCAACGACAGGGACACTTTGCCAGAGCCAATGGTGGTACCATCTTTCTCGACGAAATTGGCGAAATGCCCCTTGCACTGCAAGTCAAACTTCTACGAGTGACTGAACAAGGCACATTCATTCCGATTGGCGGCTCTGAACAGAACTGTAATGTACGAATTCTTGCGGCCACCAATAGAGATTTGGAAGAAGAGGTTGCTGAAGGTAGATTTCGGGAAGACCTCTTTTTCCGTTTGAACACCTTTGAATTGTATGTCCCTCCCCTGCGCGAACGACGAGAAGACATCGTCCCCTTGGCCAAACACTTTGCTTCTACTTATGGCGGAGCTCATAAACGCTTTTCTCCTGCAGTCACTTCTCTTTTAAATACATATGACTGGCAGGGAAATGTACGTGAGCTCAGAAATGCTATGGAGAGAGCTGTCCTCATGACCTCTGGTTCTGACGTAATAGTGCCCGAACATTTGCCCAAGAGAATTGGCAAGATGGTCAAGAAGAGTGCGCCCCAAAGTGAGGAGCCTGTTCGACCAATCGAAGAGATTGAACGCATCACCATCCTTCAGACCTTGAAGAAGAATGGCTACAATCGCTCTAAGACGGCAAAAGATCTTGGTATGTCACGCAGGACACTTACATACAAGATTCGCCGATTGAAAGATGCAGGTTACGAAGTAAACGCACCTGGGTGATCTCATTTTTCCATCATTGCAGCTCGGCGAAGATAGATTGCACCAGCACGTGCATAAGTGGGCTGGCAGTGAAGATAACTATAAGCCCTTGCTCTCATCACTGAGCTATTGTTGTATTTGAGGCTGAGAGAACTGAGCACAAAACGACTATTGGCAACATTTCCCGCCAAACCTTGCACATAAGCATGAGCTGCTCGAAGTTCAACCTTTTCCCTCGTTGAGAGAGAAATTGCCTCAGAAAGAAGTACTGTGGCCACATCATAAAGACCTTTGGCCATTAGTTTCTCGGCAAAAAGCAAACGTTGACGCACATTCTCTTCATATTGGCTGAACTCGCCAATGACCAACTGGAGAGAATGGTTGGCACGAACTACTGATGGAAAAAGACTGACGAACATAAGGACCAAGACTGCTAGTTTGATTGTTTGTTTCATTTGGGGCCTCCTTCATTTGAAAGAACGGCCCAGATGAAAGTGCCCCTCGATTATTTTCAGATTTATTTTGTTCTACCCATAATGTTGTAGGATGTTTTGCAGATAAGATTATGAAATGAAAGCGAGGCTCACTATGGTGAGGATAGAATATTGCTCTGCTTGAAACTATCGTCCAAGAGCTGCCAGTTTGGCAGATGAAATCAAGTCAAAATTGGGATTAGAAGTAGAGATCAATCCAGGACGAACAGCTTCTTTTGAGATAACCGTCGAGGGTAATCTCATCTTCAGCAAATTGAATAGCGGCCGCTTTCCAGAGGCCACTGAGATACTGACCAAGCTGAAGTAGGAGCAAATACCACAATGAAGCCATGTGTATCATTAGTGATTCACTGTGCAACTAAATGACAAATGGCTTCTCGTTGAAAACTGCTATTTGAATAGGTTTCGCTCTTTCCTTTCATATTGGCACATATATTGTATCTTCACTCTTGGAAGGAGAAAAATAATGAAACTTCATCTTCAGTTAGCAGTCATTCTTTCAGTTGCTTTATTTTTGGGCCAACCACTTTTCCTAAGAGCAGGCAC
>CAZXTJ010000329.1:0-9153 GCA_964643655.1 uncultured bacterium | reverse complement strand
CTGTATGACTGCATCAGTAGAAACGTACATGATTATCAAGATGGAAAAGACCAAAGTGGCCCCTGTGACACCCAGCAAAAAATATAAGAAGGTGTGGGAATAGGCGAAGATATAGTCCTTCAAAACCATGTTCAAAGGGAAGGCAGTCAGCCCAAAACCCACGACCGGTAGTGCAAAAGCAGCCAGAGGATTGGTGCCATCAGCTGAGAGTCGGTAAGCCCAATAGAGGAAAGCCAGCAAAAAGGCTACAGCACAAAGGGCAGTCACCATTTTGCAGATTGAAATGAGGAAACTTACATAGATAGTGGCTGAGGTGGCGTAGTTGTGTTTGACCAAGGCTGGATAAGCTCCGGAAAGCGCACCAAAGATGACAGCATATAAAATGGCACCAACATATTTGATGCCTTTTCTCGCTGAAGGGCCACTCCCAATGGTGACAATCTTCATCTAAGTTTTCTGCCCTCTCCGCCCCGCCGCATTATTTCTAGCCTACGCCCGTCATTTAAGCAAGCGCTTATCATCCTATTATTCGTCAAAAAGGATTTTCATGTCTCCTCGGTCAGTGCACACCAATAGTCCTTTACTGAGCGGATGAACACTGAAATCATCGCTCAAATCCAAGTCTGCTCGATAAAGAAGCCGGCCTGATGCATGAGAGAGGACAACGAGGTGTTCTTTGTCGTCTATGAAATAGACCTTTCCTCGGGCTGCCGTAAGTTCGCTCGTATTCCTTATAGGCAATCTCCTTTGCCAACGAAGGTTGCCATCAGAGGTGGAGATTGCGCAAACCAGAGGAGGCTCAAGACATGAAAGGATGATGTCATCACCGAGGTGAGCCATATGGGTTATCTTTCCTGGCAGCCTTTTGATAAAACATCTGCCTTTCATTGGGTCACCCAAGTACAGCTTTTCTCCATTGGCTATGACCATTTCATCTCCAATAGAAATGGGAGTTGTTGTGAAGGTTCCTATCTCCAAAGGCAGTGGCGCACTTGTTTTCCCAGTAGAAGCTGTGACATAAAGGAGTTTCTTTTGAGGATAAATGCGAGTGAAAATCCCCTTCGGTGTGAGCACACATTCATATGTCTGTACTTGGCCTGCCAAATGCCATCGGCCTTTCCCATCTTGGCCACTCAATCCATAAAGACCTGTTCTGGCCGAGGAGAGAACGAGAACACCATCTGAGAAAAAACCTTCATAATGAAGAGCAGTCTCGAGCTTTCTCGACCACAAAACTTTGCCATCGGACCAAGACAAACAACAGACAGTCCCCTCTTTGTCACAGGCAAAAAGTTTCTCTCCGCAAGAGGCAGAGGGACGAACATTCCAAAACTCGGGTCTCATCCAAAGAACTTCTTTGTTAGCAACATTGAGGCAGGCTAAACCTCTACGGTCTACGTGGAAGGCGAAGTTCCCCCTTCGCCGTGCAGGGTGGCCATGAATTCTGTCCGTAAAAGTGACGTTGATAGTGGACAGGTCATCACTCTTTTTGGGTAAGATTTTGCCAAAGCTGGACCAGACGAATTGGGTCCTTATGTCACCTGTATGCAGAGTCACTGTCCGAGAGCTTTCGACGCCATTTTGACTACGAGCCAGAAGGGCGAGACGCAAAGATGATTTCGCGGGTAGAGGTGACAAGCTCAGACGATGATTACGTGTGAAAGAGACAGTCTCCTTTTGCAAAAGGATGGTTTCTTCCGATTGAGACCTTACAACTGCAATGATTTTTGCGTCCATTGTGGTGGCACAGGAGACAACCACGACGGTGGCTCCGCTTTTATCAATGGAGAGCCTGCCAATGGTCAGTGGTTGTTTTCTTTTTTTTGGAGGAGATAAAACCGCGTCGCTCGACAACTGCGAATAGAGGTAAAGAAACAAGGGTATGAGGAGAAGCCACAAGAGCGTGAGGGAGCGGAGTTTCGGCTTACTCTTTGTTGGAGCGATTTTCTCTTCTGTCGTCTGAAGCAAAGAAGCAAGAGATTTTCGCAGATCTTTCGCCTTTTGCGGACGTTTTCTTGGTTCAGTCTGTAACAATGAGTTGACGAGGCCAGTGACAGTTGATGAAAAGCCAGCCCTCTCGAGAGGTGAGAGGTCCAAAGGTCGTTCACCTAGTTTGCTTTTCATTAGTTCGGAAATCATAGGAGGAAAGGGGGTTTTCCCTAAAAGCATTTCGTATAGCAGCACACCAATGGCATAAAGATCCGTGGCCGAAGAAGCTTCTTCTCCTAGCAACTGTTCTGGTGCCATATACAAAGGGGTGCCAATGAGAGCACCAGTCTCTGTCATTCTTGTTTCTTGACCAACAACACTGACGGCAAGACCAAAATCGAGAAGTTTGATGACCTCGTCTTCACAGAGAAGTACGTTGGCAGGTTTTAAGTCCCGATGAACAATGCCCATCTCATGAGCTTCGGCCAATGCCGAACAGATTCCAGAGCAAATCTTCACAGTATCTGCCAGTGAGTGTACTTTATCTTTTTTCAGAGCCTCTTCGAGAGTAATACCTGAAACGAACTCTTCTACGAGGAATGGTCGTCCATCATCCAAACCGAAATCGAAAATCCGCACGATATTGGGGTGAGACATTTTGCTCAGGAGCATTGCTTCTCGGTTGAAACGAGCCTTCGCCTCAGCAGACTGAAGGCGATTTGAATTCAATATTTTTAGGGCGACCTTACGATTGAGATTTTTTTGCACAGCCGAATAGACAGTGGCAAAAGCACCACTGCCGAGTTTTTCACCAATCTCATATCGAGAGAGGAACTCTTCGCCAAACTGATGTTTCTCCGAATTTGTCACAATTCGATGATAAGCGAAACCTTGTCTCATCTATATAGGTATATCAACCTGAATGGAAAAAAATCTGTTCGTCCGACCATTGGAGGGAAAATGGGTCGACTCTTTTATAGTTTCCGCTTTCGTTTGGCTGCCATTGTTTTGGCTGCTGCTTTGATTCCATTGGTAGCAATAGGTACCGTCACACTCGAGATGGCCGAAAGATATATGGCTGCGCAAACCATGCGTAATCATCAGGCCATCATCGATGCTTTTTCATCAGGTATGGACTTGTACATCGATAATCAAGTCGATGAATTGAGCAAACTTGCCAAAGAGCCCCAAATCCAGAGTTTCTCTGAGAAAGAGCTCAAAGATGGACTCAATGAGTACCTGACAGAACAGACTTTTTTCACTAAGCTCTATGTTTATGACAGGGAAGGTATCATCTGCGGAGCAGCTGCAAGGTTTCACAAAGGCAAGCTCGATGAAGTCTTGGGCAAGGATGTCAACAAACTAGAAGTACCTCTTCATCGCTCTGTTGCCAAATCATTCAACAAAGCGCTCAGCTCCTTGGATGTAGTCCGTTGTGCAGATGTCATCTTCCTCACTCCAATCACTGACTTTTCCCACCCAGAAAAAGTCATTGGTTTGTTGGCCGGTGAAGCCGTTTTCGATGGCTCTGAGATTCAAGATATCGTGGCTTCCTATCCTGCTCGAGGAAACGAATACATCTGCATTCTCAATGAAGGTGGAGAAATAGAGGCATATAAAGGGGAGGGGCTTGCCCGCGCCGATAGGTTCATTCTTCCCAAAATAGAAAACAAAACTGCCATTGGTACTTATGAAGTAGACAATGGTGGCCGGACAGATCTTCTCACTCTCTCACGCTCCAAATCTTTGGGTGGTTGGGTGGCCATTGGCAGACCAGCAAGAGAAGCTTTTGACTACCTCAATGATTTGCATGCCAACTTCTTGGTCATCATTCTTCTAGCCATTGTCCTCGCAGCAGGCGCTGCCTTTTACATTGCTTGGTCCATCAGCCAGCCCATCGCAGCTTTGACAGAAGGTTTGGTCAAAGTGAGAGATGGAGTTTTTTCTCATCGTGTAGATGTTCAATCAGAAGACGAGTTGGGAGAAGCTTCACAGGCGCTCAATATGTTGGCCGAGACTTTTCAGAAAAAGCGAGTCGTAGGCTCTATTTGGGAAACCATGCGGGCTGATGTATCAACCAGCGGGAGTCGCTAATGGCCAAGTCGCCCGCTAGTAAACGTTGGTTGTTGTTTCTCGTCTCTGCTTACCAGTTTTTGGTCAAAGCTCTAGTTTCAATATTTTTTGTGACCTCTTTGACCATCTTTTTGAAAAAAGCTGGCTCTCAGGGCATGCCCTATTTCTACACTTCAATGAACATCGTTTACATCTCCATACAGTCTTTTGCAGCCCGCAAATTAAAAGGTGATTCTGCAGGTTATCTCTCCATCAGTGCCTGGGCTATCTTTGTTCTCTCCATCTTGCGAGTGACAATGCCAGCTGCAGACCACCTCTATATCGTGACGGGTTTCCTTCTGTCCGTAGCTGTATACGATCTCTTTTTTAATCAGTTTTTCATCAACTTCATCAATGACATTTATCCTCTCCAAGAAGGTAAAGCCAATCTACCTTTCATTAGCGCCTTTGGTAGCTTGGGATATATCGCCTCAGGTGTAGTCCTCAAGTTGGCTCTCTCTGTCGTCGACATTCGCACAGTCATGGCTGGCAACATTGTCCTCATTCTCATCAGTCAAGGAGTGCTCGTCCTCACCAAAAGAGCTGCCGGAGTAGAACAAAAGGAAGAGAAAGATAAAAAGGAGAAAAAAGAGGAGAAGGAGAAAGAGGAAAAAGAGGCTCCTGACGATGTATCCATCGGCATATTGGGCAAGTTTTTGGTTGCAGTCTTCTTTTTCCAAATGTTCGGTAAATATTGGCTCGATTACCAGTACACCAAAACTATCAACGCAGCATTTACGACTGAAGAAGACTTGGCTTCATTCATTGCCATCTTCTGTGCTTGCTGTGATTTCCTCGTTTTAGCTTCTTTGATGGGGCTCACAGGTCGATTGCTCAAGAAGATTAGATTGTCCACGGCTTTGAGCTTCATACCTGTGGCTCTCTTTTTCCTCTGTATTCCAGTAATCTTCACTAGTTCCTTTTATCTCATCGTTACCTGTCAGTTCATCTTCGTCTTTTTGGCTAGAGCCTTACACAACCCTTCTGCAGGTTTGATTGTAGCCATCATGCCTGCCGCTAGGCGCATTCGGACCATGAGTTATGCGGGAATGGCTGCCTCGTCGGGGTCCCTCTTGGTAGGCTTATCTTTGCTCGTCGTCCAAGACATACTCACGACTCCCGTTGCTTTTGCCACGTCACTTTTGATGTTTGCTTCGACTTTCATCGCAGTGCGATACATTGATTCTGCCTATCAACAAGAGCTCGTCCGTGCACTCGATGAAGGTTCCAATGAAGGTCGACTGGCTGCAGCTCGTAAACTCGCTGCAATGGCTTCTTACAACGAACGAGTGGAAAGACTGCAAGAGTACCTGCAAGGTGATGAAGAGCTGAAGAAAGAGGCCATTACTCTTGCTGCCCCATTACGTCCAGGAGATGTAGAAAACCTACTTCTTCCACTATTTGAAGGCGCAGAAAATCCCCATCTCCAAGCCTCGGCAGCTCGTGTCCTCGTCACTAGCGGTGGCGAACATGCACGAGAGAAACTTGCAGAGTTGATGATGGATAAAGATGGCGACGCGCGACTGAGAGCCAATATCGTTGAGGCAATCGGTATGATTAATGAAGGTGTCAGCTTTGTCAAAAGAGCAGCTGAACTTCTGAATGATGATAACCATCGTATCCGGGCCAATAGTGCCGTTACAGTCATTCGCCTATCGAACGACGAAAATGATGTGCAAAAAGCCTTGGACACACTTTGGAAAATGCTCGACGACAAAGAGACTCCTATCAATCGAGCTGCAGCAGTCTCTGCTATGGGGCGTTTGCAGCATTATGCCTTTGTCCCAGAATTGGCTGACTCTTTACGGGACCCACAAGAAGAGGTGGCCAATCAGGCTCTCTTGGCACTGGGTCAATTACCAACTCCTGCTGTTGCCGAACTGTTGCATGAATATTTGGGTGAAAAACCGCCAGAAGTCATGGCCAATCGCGCCCGTCTCGAGTTGAACAGAATAAAAAGGCTCAACGTGGAAGAGGTATGTCAGCTCTTGGATGCATTTGACGCAGATGAACGTGCAAGAGTGGGTAACTTCCTCGCTGGAATTGAAGATGACGCAGAAATGGCAGTCGTCATGCACGCCCTTCGTATCACCAATGGAGGCCACAGGCGCGCCTTCACCACATTCTTCAAAGAAGAACATGACAAAAGACTTTATGAGACCATGCGTGAATGTTTCAAAGAGGAGGAGTCAGGAGATTGTGTCATCGACGCTGATTGCATTGCCAATACAGTGACCAATACAGATCTTCTTCAAAACCAGTCTTTCAGCAAAATAATGGAGCTTCTTGCTTTTGAAAAGGCTATGGAGCTCTATGACAAACTGCTTTTGCACTACGTCAAACGACTCTTTGTCCTCGACTGTTCTTTGCAACAGCTTGAAGTAGAAGAAGGCAAAGAGATAGTCAAAGAAGAAAGACAGATATTGTGTGAGTTGACGGCAGCAAGAACTGGCGAAGTGTCGCGAGCCTTAGATGCTTTAGAGAATGTTCAAAGCAGTGATACCTTTGCCGCTTCTGTTGGCATTGAGTTTTTGTCTTCACGTTTGCCCAACGAGCTCTCTGCTGCTGTCGTTCATTATCTACAGAGTTTTAGGGACAAAGAAGCCTCTCTCAAAGAATGCCTTTCCATCCTTGGCCTAAAAGCTGATGACGTTGAGAAAGAGCAGTGGCAAGAGATATTCGCTCAGAGAATTGGGAGTTCCATAGATGTATAAAAAAGCTAGAAAAGTTGTTCTTTTGTCAGCCTTCTCATTATCTCTGCTGGCAGTGGGTTGTATCAAAGACGAGTTACCCAAAATTAAAATGGTCCACCACGAAAAGAGACCGTTGACTTTTGCCACCTTTCCCATTCTGGAACCAGTTGAACTAACGAAGGCACTACAACCGCTGACAAACTATCTTGGTGCAAAACTCGAAAGAGAAGTGGACATCAAAATTGCAGAAGACTATGGAGCAATTGAGAAAATGATGGGCCAAGATAGAGTGGACTTTGGTTGGTTCAAACCACGTTCCGAAAAGACGAAAATGGCACCAATTTGCAAAGTCATGGCCACGGGACGAGGTTTTTACCAAGGCATAATCGTCGTCCGCAAAGACAGTGGTATCACCAATCTAAGAGGACTTGCGGGAAAACACTTTGCTTATGTTGATAGAAATTCCAATTCTGGTTTTGTTTATCCCAACAAGGTAATTGAAAAAGAAGGTTTTTCACCTCTCAAACACTTTGGTGAGATTTCCTTTGCTGGCAGCCATTCTCAGTGCCTCACTGGTTTGCTCGATGGAACCTATGATGGGGCAGCAATGAGCGACCTCGTCTTGAAAAACAAAGAAACCAAAGAGAGCTGTGCAAAGCACGTTCGCCAAATAGCACAAACGGAAGTCATTTGGCCTGATCCCATAGTGATCAATCAAAATTTGGATGTGGAGTTGCGAAAACAAATCGAGCAACTCCTGACGGAACTGAACAAGGACGAAGCTGGCAAAGCCATTTTGGCAAAATTGAAATCTAGCCTCAATATTCGTCACTTTGCTCCCCTAAACGAGAAAAAATGACGTATTATCCATATACAGATTAAAAAATAGGAGGAGCCAGAATGAACACTGAAGACATGCTCGATTGCCCCAAGTGTGCAGGCAAGATGGAAACAGTGACAATGGGCGGAGTCGAAGTCGACAGATGCGCCATGTGTCGAGGTATATGGTTCGATGCAGCAGAATGTATGGAACTGAAGGCTGTGCGCGATTGTGAGCAGGTCGATGATGGTAGTCCATTCATTGGTTCTTTGAAAGATGGAAAACAGAATATCGACTGTCCTGTTTGTAATGTGAGAATGGTCTCTTTCGAACCTCCCAACAAACAACGCGATTTCAAACTAGAAAGATGTCCTCAGTGTAAGGGCATGTTTTTTGACGCTGGCGAATTCACAGACTTTTCTTTGGATAAATCATTCTGGGATTCACTGAAGTAATCATTGTTCCACAGTGTTACAAAATTGTCTCTTCAGAGAGACAGAGATGCCACATTTTGGGTTACTCAATTTTCTGCTGATTTCCAAAAGCCGCATTCATAGTGCAATGAGCGTTTTGGTATTGCCTTTGCAGTAATCAGCCTGCTGGCGAGATGATAGCCCGAATTCGACTCACCAGCTTTCTCCAGAGCCCGGAGTGCCCACTATTCCGGGCTCTTTTTCATGGAATGTAAAAACCCCCCGCAACTATGGCGGGGGGCTTTACAGAAGCAGCTCAGTGGCTGCTAGCTATTAATAAAGCACTGGACCACGGCGATAGACTGATATTGTTGCAACGGATGTTTCCTTTGCATCAGTCGTTTTGTTGTACTTGGCCAACTCCTCTGCCAGAGCGCTATTGTAAGCGTCATATGTAGAGGTGTTGTGCTGAGCTCCAACTTTGGCCGCTTCAGCGCGCACGGTCAATGTTTCGCCATCAGCGAATGTGAGATTCAATTCGACCATAACAGGACCCATGCGGGGGCCTGGAGGCATTTCTGTAACGTTGAGTTTGTGTTTACCAAAGAAATGTTGACCAGTTTTGGCCAATTCGATTGTTTTCTTTGCTGCCCAATAAGGTTTTACGGGATAGCTAGGTTTTGGGTAACCTGGCAAAAACTGCTGCATGGCCAATACACCAACATTGGCTGTTGCTTTGACAACTGTTTTACCTTGGGCTGTAGCCGGAGCAACCACTTTTAGTAGGTGTGTATAGGTAATGGTGTAGTCGTGGGCGTATGCTGTCCCCATCGAAAGCGCCATTGCCACTCCGATTACTAGTAGCTTCCTCAACATCACTTCTCCTCCAAGTCGATAAAGGTTTGTTTCGTTTATTTGCGGCGATTATAGACAGCCGGGAGGAAGTGACAAGCCCCAATTGTGAAAAATTTCACATTTCTCTCAAAAGGCAGTAACCAAGGGTATAATGAAGACACTAAAATAGGTGTGAATACGATAGGGGTCCAAGATATGCGATACATATTCGTCTCTTTGTTAACATTGTCTCTCCTTAGCCCATGTCACGCCTCTCCGAAAAAACTGCGGGGAACCATCGCAGTCGAGGGCCAGAGCACAATACAACTGGCAGGTTCTACTCTCTTAGTTG
>CAZXTJ010000328.1:0-9178 GCA_964643655.1 uncultured bacterium | reverse complement strand
GGAGCAGATCAGTCTTGGCACAGACGAAATCCATATGCGAGTTCACCTCTACGTTCCTAATTTGGTGAATACAGTTTCATGAGCTCTCATACTAACACGCTCATATATAATGAAGCAAGGCGCCGACAGTGGGTCGGCGCCCTTTGCTGAAGGGTGATACGAAGTCGCTTTTGACTCAGAGATCGCGTCGTCCTTCGAGCGCCCTCGCCAGAGTGACCGGATCTGAGAATTCTAGCTCGCCGCCAACGGGCAATCCATAGGCTATGCGAGTGACTTTGATGTTCAAGGGACGAATGATGTCCGCTAAGAACATACTAGTCGTTTCACCTTCCGTTGATGGATTCAGGGCTAAAACGACCTCTTCTACTTGGTCTCGTTCCAAACGCTCCTTGAGGGCATCTATGGTCAGCTGCTCGGGGCCAATTCCCTGTAGTGGCGAGATGACACCACCAAGTACGTGATATCTGCCACGAAAGATTGCTCCTCGTTCCATGGCAAAAACATCACGGGCCTGACCAACGACACAGAGAACACTTTCTTTGCGCGATGGGTCGTCACAAATTTGGCAAATAGGCTCTTCGGAAATGCCAAAGCAGGTTTCACAGCGGCCTATACGTTCACGAGCATTTGTCAATGCCTCACTGAGCGTGCGAATCTCTTCAACTGGCCTTGTCAATACGTGAAATGCCAATCTTTCGGCACTTTTCCGCCCAATGCCAGGGAAACGAGAGAGTTCGCTAATCAACAATTCGAGACAATCAGGATAACTTGGCATGGTTTAGAAAGGCAGATTCATTCCGCCAGTCAAACCTTCCATCATACTTTCCTGGTCGTCACGAACTTTGCGCAAACCTTCGTTGAGAGCGGCCAAGACGAGATCTTGCAGCATCTCAACGTCATCGGGATCAACAGCTTCTGGTTTGATCTCAATGGATTTGAGTTCATAACGTCCGTTGAGGACACATTTGACTACTCCGCCACCTGCAGATGCTTCATAGTCTTTGTCTTCGAGAGAGGCACGTTTTTTTTCCATCTCTCGTTGCATTTTTTTGGCTTGCTTCATGAGCTTGTTCAGATTGCCTGGAAAGCCCTTCATAATCTACCTCCTCTGTCTTCCTTGGCGTATAACACAAGGAGTAGGCAATAGGGAACCATTTTTCCTCCTTGGGGGGATTGACGAACCCTTGTGACGACTTCATAATTATACGGGCAAACGTGGACCGTTCCAGGGCGCGCTACACAGGGCGCAAGATGACGCGCCGGAACGAAGGTCGTCTATTCCTTTGGTAATCCTGGGCACAAGGAATGGGATGGTTCATGGTGTTTAAAAAACTTTTTATTCTTTCTTTCCTTTGTATTTCGTTGATGGTTTCAGTGGGCTGCAATGTCTCTGGTTCTGCAGGTCCAGGCGGAGCACAGATGAACTTTTCTGGCCCCAATGGTTCTGGTGGTTTTTCTGCTGGACGTCATGGCTTCAACGGCCGCATCAATGGCCCCAATGGTTCTATGTCCATAGATGCTGGCCCCCACGGCTTTCGCGGTTCTTTTAATGGGCGTGGTGGCCGAATGGCCATGCACCAGACCAGATCCGGCGGCAGAATGCAGATGACCTCCAAAAACGGTCATGTCGATGTGGCTCTTCCACCTATAAACGTGCAGCAGATGCGCCAGCAAAGTCCTGGTTATCCTTATGGCAAGGAAGAGAAATATTCGGACAAGCAGTTGCTCACCTTCATCAATCAGGCAAGAGAAAAGAAGGGTTTGCCAGCCCTGCAGATGGACGACAAACTGGTTCAACAGGCTCGTCAACGTTCTGAAGAGATGGCTCAGCTACCTTCTGCTGGCTGGCAACTAAATGAGCAAATGCAAGCTTTGCCCGTTGGTGGAGTCAACGACGAGACACAGACTTACCAAGCCAAATTCCTCTATAGAGGAAAATCACCTATTGATGTTCCCGGTCTCGGTGAACGAACAGCCAAAGATCCTGCTGAGTTGGCAAAGGTCTTCTTCGACGGTTATGCTAACAAAGAAGATTCGAAGATATTTAATCCAGAACTTCAACGTGTAGGCATTAACACGACTATCGTCGGTGACCAGCGGTACGCCGCAAACACACTTTGTTTCCCAATGGATTGATAGATAAGAAACTGAAGCAAAACGGCGGTTTTTCCATCGTTGAGATTTTGGTAGCCGCCGTTTTGTTGTCTGCTCTCATCATTCCCGTCGTCAATCTCATTCGCTCTAGTTCAGTGAACATTCGTCACGGAGCAAATTCCACACGAGCCCTTCTCTTGGCCCAAGCCAAATTGGAAGATTGTTTGACCCTAGCTTTCGATGAACTCCAATCGATACCAGAGGAAGAAGTGGCTGGTGGTCGATATCGTCTCTCCGTTGAAGTAGAAAACTTCGAAGGGCAAGAAGACGTCAAACTGATAGCAGTATTACTGAAATGGCGTGCTGGCAGTAGACGCAAGACGAGGTCCATTGGTTTACGTACCCTTCGTAGTCGACGGGAGGGATTCTGATGGTCCGTCGGCGAGCATTCACTTTCATTGAGGTTCTCGTCGGTTCAGCTCTGGCTCTCGTTGTTGGTGCCATCATTCTTTCCATCTTGTTGGTAGGCCAAAAGTGGTCGAGGAAGGGGCTGGAAAAGGCTGATTATCAACGGATGGGTTTGGTGACGGTCAATCACCTCATGCACCATCTCCTGGGTGCCAGGGAAATCATGTACCCAATTGGCCAAGAGAGCAAAGCCTGCTGCATACAAGGCCACGATTTCAGATTGCACGTTTATGCCTACAAACCGAAAGAGCGCATACTGGTTCACCATGTCTTGGATCCAACAACGAAGGAAGTTGGCAAAGCGAAAGTCTTGGCCACCAACTTGAGGAAGTTGCGTTTTTCAGTTGGTGAAAACTCACGCCGTTTGCACGTAAAGATGGTTTTTTCCAAAAGAGCCAAACGTGTGAAAAAGAGCGAGATTTATGAGCTCGAAACTGCATTGGCGGTGAGGAATTGAAAAAACAGCGTCGTGGAGTTACATCACTGGCTCTGGCTGTTTTGACTGCCTTTGTTCTTTTTGGTTTGGGGCTGGTCGTTTCTCTAGTTTCTGGATATACAATCGCTGGCGAGAGGCGCATGGAGGCCACCATCCGGGCTCGTTACCTGGCAGAGGCAGGTCTGGCTCTGGCTTACGCTGAGTTGCAGCAAGGAGGGCAGAGTTTTCAAGATGAGCGGAAGTTGTTTGCCGGCAAGTTACGTGTTCAAACTCATCGAGCAAGAGATATTCCTTCGGGAAAAGATTGCATAGACATTCTCAGCCAAGGAGTGGTGCAAGAGCAGGGAGTACTGCTTTATGCCAGAGTTGTTGTCGGAGCAACCTTCTTTTCCACGGCTGATGGTAAAAGTGCTGCCCAAAACAACAAACAGAAACTATTTTACCTCCACCAATTTGCTGTTCCCAAAAAAGCCCTCGGAAAAATGGCAATAGCCAACAAACATGCTATTGGTCCTGGTGCTCATACGCTCATTGATACTTTTTTCCAAGAACAGAGAGACAAAGCGCTCAAACTTTACAGACAAGATCTGGCCAAGATGGGCCGTCGTGGAGTTCATCGCTTTTGTCGAGATGCCATAGCTGTAATCACCGGTACTGTTGAACCTTAATCTGTGGTAGATTCGCCAGGTGAAAGATCCGCTCCTGGACAATGCTTGCTTTGAAGAGAATCCTCTGCCTCCCGGTTCGGGGGAAGAGTTATTTAGTTATTCTCGTGATGTTCTCGGCAAGCACTCTCCCAATCCTATTTTGCAGCCAACTCTTTTGTTGCTGGAGCAAAGAAACAACACGGCTGCTGCTTGGGAAGAGAAGTTAAAAGAAAAACTCGATGACATTGGATTGCTTCATAGCTTGGCTGTTTTGTGGTACTGGTCAGCACGAGTAACAGAGGATAAAAGAGCCTGGCTTGCTGCATTGGGTTACTGGTGTGCTCTGACAGCTTTTCCTGATTTCTGGACTAAGAATGGTGAATTGGACGAGCAAGAAGGAGCGGAAAAACGAGAATATGTTCTTGCCCGTTTGCGCCAGGGAGTGCGAGCTGACCAGTTGGCTGCAGAACTTGCTGGCGTTGAGATATTACGTAAGGCAGGTTTGCATCTTTCCAATTCACGAGTCCTTTTAGGGCCTGTTTTATTGAAACATCTCAACAAGGTCAAAGATTTGGGAATTGCCGTTGAAGAGCTCATTCGTCAGTCACCTGCAGAGCAGCGTTTTTTGGCTGTTAGGGAGGTCTTTTCGCCCTATTTTTCCATTCGTGTCCTCATGGACTCAGGGGAATTTGCTCAGGCTCAAACTGTGCTTGATAAGCTGAGCAACGATGAGCAACAACTGGATGAGATAAAAGAACTCAAGCTGCAGTTACTGGTGAAACAAGGACGCAGGTTGATTAAGTCTGGCAACTTGGCTCTAGGGCTCGAACGCTGGGGGCAAGCCCTCCAATCAGGTGAAGAAAGTCAGGAGTTGCTCGGATTGGCTCTCGAGGCTGAAGAACATCTCCTAGAGGCTTATGAAAGCTGGCCTCGTCTTGGTAGGCGAGATGGAATAATTGAGTTGCTAGATCAGTGGTTATCTCAGATACCAAATGAGAATCTGCAAGAGAAGTTGGCTTTGCTGTTGATACGCAGAGGGCGTTCAGCAATCTGTGCAGCTGAAGATCTTGCAGTCACTTCTGCAACTGATGCTGATAAGGGAGTCATTCTCGATACCCTCGAAAGAGGGCGAAGAGACATTGCTCGTTCTGGTGAATTGGGCGAAACCACGGCAGAGCAGCAACTAAAGGTGGCTGACCGTATCATTGCCGAAGCCCGCTATGGTGTTCTCGACCTTAGTGGTGAGATCAAAGAGTTGGCTCGCAAGGCCTGCGAGTTGATGGCCAGATTAGAGTGGGATGAAGCCATTGAAGTGATTCACGAAGCGAGGGATTTGGTCGTTTCTGGTCGCCCTCATGTGCTCGACCGTTTTTTGGCTGACTGCCAGGCCAATAAGGTCAAACATACTGTTGAGAGTGCTTTTGTCTGTTACCAAGAGGGCAGTGTAGACAGAGCTGGCTTGAGAACGGTCATCAACCGCACTCGTGAAGAACTCAAAGAAGCCCAAGAGTTAGATATGCTCAATACCACCATTGATAGGACTAGGCAAAAGGTGGAGGACATCATTCACCAAACGGGAATCACAATTTCTGATGATGTCTATGCCAGTGTCGTCAAATCAGACCAAGCCTCTGCCGCCAATGATTGGGATGAATCAATTAGGTTATTGCTCGATGTTTTTGATTCAGTTGGTGCCAAGGGTGCTCCCCGATTTTTGAAAAAGAGATTAGCCGCCGTTTTGGCAAATCGTGCTGGTGCCTATTATGACTCTGTACGAACGAGAACGGCCCCAGAAGGAGAGCGGCGAAAGCTGGCTCATGCTGCTCGTGATGATCTCAAAGACGCAGCATTTTTTGATCCAGAAAATGACGTCATTCAGTCCACCTTAGAGCGCGTAGAAAAGACTCTTCAGGACTTACCAGACGAAAAGACGGCTCCAGTCATCGAACAAGCCAATGTGGCTGCAGAGAGTGGTGCTTGGAATACAGCATATGACGTTCTACGTACTGCCATCAAAGACGGTTCTAGACCAGCTCCTCAAGCACTATGCCAAGCTTTGGCTGCTCTACTGAAAAGAAAGGCGAGAGAAGCTGAGCTGGGTGAAAAGTTACATCTCCTCTTTGAAGCACTTTTGCTCGATAGTAGTGATCTTTCTCTGGCCAATGAGGTAGAGAGATTGTCTCACGATTACGCCCAAAGCACGGCCAATCCAGAGGCGACAGAAACCAGTCTCGCTCTAGCTTTAGTTCACCTACAAAAAGGTGAGTGGCAACAGGCTTTTGAGCCTTTGGACACTGTTTTTCCTCCTTTGGCCCTCCTTGTTCGCTTGGCACGCAATAATGCCATTCTTGCCCCTTTGAGCAAGCTACCAGGTTTTGTCGTTTTGTCTTCACTGCCGGTTATGGGCTGCTCCTCTACTGGTTTTTCAGCAGACAAAATCGATATGGCTCTGGCCAACAGCGCAGTTACAGTGGCGGCCAATGTCATTTCTGAAGGTGCTGAAATGGCTCCCCTGCGAAAAGGACTGCTAACAGCTCTGGACTGTCAATCTTCACTCTCTTCCGTATTAGAAGCAGCTGATAACAAAGATTTTCCTAAAGCTTGCCAACTTTTCAAAGAGTTGGCTCCTCCCGAACTGCACTTACAAGCCATGGTTTATGCCGGTCTCGAGCAAGTGTATCTGCTTCATCGTGTGGACACCTATTTACAGCTGCTCCGTCGTAACGAAGTGGAAGCAGACCAAAAAAACAATGTACTCAACGAAGCAAAACGATTGCTCGTCACTGCTTCTGCCATTGAGACAGCCTCTCCTCATCGAGTGGAGACCATGATGCGTTTTTATGACGAAACAATCGAATTGCTCGGTGAAGACAGTGTCGCTGTCTCTACCTTTGCAGAAGACACCTTCTGGTGGTGGTTCATTGCCATCACTACGGCAGCAGGATTGGTAACCCTCGTCTATTATTTGCTGTAGAGCTGTGGCGGAGCGAAATATTTCCTCTCCTTCGGAGTCAACTCTCTCAGTTTGTAGTGAACTAACTTCCCTTTGCGTGTCCGTACTCTGAGCAGATGTACACCAGAGGGGCTTTCAATGTAAAAAGTGAGGGCCACGAGAGCTCCAAGAACTCCTTCTCTTTTTTGTAGCAACTTCAAATAGAGTGAAGAGGCCTGGAGAGGAGCCAGTTTTTTCCCGATTTTCCTCCGTGGCAAATGAACTTTCTTCAATCCTTTTTCTGTCAGTTCATAGATATAAGGCAACTCATTGGGCACTTTGCTCAAACTGAGCAAGTTGCCGTCAAAGAGAGTTCCTTTGGGTTGGTTCTTGGCAGATACGGGTGTGGCAAAGAGACGTTTGTATGTTTTTTCTCTATGAGAGATGAAGAGATATCCTGCTCTGATCACTCGTTTTTTGGGACGAACAAAATATCTGATGATGGAATAGTCACCATCGGCCCAAGTCAATTCATTCAAGGTGGCAGAAGATATACCCAATACGGGATCGAGATAAGCGTTGGTAAGCTTGGGACCTCTATTGGCGGCCTCAAACCCTGCGAGTTTTTCACCAAGGGGAATGGGCGACTTGCAGTAGGCCAACCTCTCTGTTTGCAGTCCGAAAGTGAGATTTTTTCCTGGTGTGAAATCTTCGAAAACAATGAAGAAAGGATCGAGATATCTCTTGGGCAATCTGTATTGCACGTGCCGTCCAGCGCCGCCAGTCACCCGTCCAGGTGTTTCGATGATGGAACCAATGGTAGTGCCACCTTCGTCAACAATGGTCAATGACAGAGCTGCAGTCTGAAATCGTGGCAATCGCGCACGCAGTGTCCATTGAGGAAAATCAGCCAAACGAAAGTGGTGCAACTTGTCGTTGGCCCTCAAGGTGAAACTTTCGTAACCTGCTGGTGGTGAGGCAATCAAAGAGCTGCTCCACCCAAGGAAAACGACCAAGAGGAATAATGTTGTCCATTTCATATCCGTCACTCCCTTCCTCATAAAACAGTTTAGTTGTTCAAAGAGCTCGGCAGTTTCGAAAAATCTAGCTTTGCGGTTTTACGAGGTAGGTTCTGTCGCCATCAACAAACCTTACGTGTTGTCCCAAAGCAAGGACTGGACGTAGGTCTGGCCTTTTGTTGACTAATTCCAACCAAGCTTTTGAGCCATAAGAAATGCTCGTATCAACTTTTTTATTACTTGGTTCCTCTAGCCACCTTCCGCCTCTTGCACGGAAAAATATACGAGGACCAACTCTACGGAAAACGTAGGGAAGATAAGGCCGAGGAAGGAAAGTTCCACTGTTTTTCATTTGCCTCAGTAGTCGATGTCGCAATCTTACTTCTGGGCCAGAAGCACGAGAAATGTCAGACAATCTCTCTTTGAAGACGCGGCCAGAGGGTAATCGTAGAATTCTCCTGACTCTTGCCTCTTGCCAATGAGATAGAGGCGGTAGTTTGTCACGTCGGTCCAAACCCTCTATGACTGCAGCAACAGCTGGTACCAAAAACATGGAACGAACGGATTCACCAATGGCCTGGCTAGGTGTAGCCACGGAAGCTGTGTATGTAGTTTGGGAAGCTGCTGCAAGAGAGCCTGTGGCGCTGTGTGCAGTAAGGGCCATCTCTACTGAAGGAGCCCGACCATGGGGTAAGCGTGTACCAATGATGAGAGGTATCTCTGTGAAGGTGGCTGCTTCTGAATTGGAGCGAAATGAGATGGGGAGACCACCAGATTGGACACTGATGGACATAGTTTTGTAACGAGGTCTAGTCGTGGAAAAGAGACTGAGTAGAAGCTCTTTCGCTTCTTCAGCGTTTTCAGCAAAACGAAGCCGACCAGAACGTTGGCTCACCATCGTTGCCAACAAACGTGCGTCAACATTGCAGCCAATGGCTATGGTCTCCATACGGATGTCTTTGGGCATGGACTGGTGATAAAGTGAAGCCAAACGTGCAGGATCAATGATACCTACGTCAGCTTTGCCATCAATGGTCAAAAAGAGACGGCGAAGAGTGCCTGCTGGTGCGGCTGCAACCAATTCAGCGGCTTGTTGCAGGGTTTCACCGAGGTTCGTTCCACCCAAACCATGTAAACCATCTAGGTAGGTGTGCGCTTCTTTGATTGTCTCTTTGTTCAAAGGAAGGAACTCATGGTGCAAAGAGCGTGGGATGAGAGCAAAAGGAACGATGTTGAATTTATCATCCTTTTCCATGGCGCTGATGTTGTCTTTTAAGGCTTTTTTGACTGTTTCTAAGGGTGCCCCACTCAATGAACCCGACACATCGATGGCAAAAAGAGAGGAGAGCGCTTGTGTCTTTTTCAACTCCTTGGCAGAGACCTTGGGCAAGTGTATCCGTGACCGAACCCAAGTACCGTCTCTGTCTGTATAAACGAGTGGAGAGAGACGATTGTGTCCTTTGATGGGCACCACCAAAACCATGTCTTCTTCTGGAATGGAGTCAGTGATACGCAGGCTCATATAGGCCCACTTTTTTCTAGGTAGAGGCGGATTGAGCTGGTGAGTCACACATTCCAGTCT
>CAZXTJ010000327.1:0-9191 GCA_964643655.1 uncultured bacterium | reverse complement strand
GGTGGCGTCATGGCCTGGCCCTATGAACGAGAGCGCTAAATGAGAGAGTAGAGTTCTTTTTGTGATGCAGAGAAGTGCCATACTGTTTGTTTTACTGCTCCATCTCTGCTCTATCAATTGGAAATTTTCTCATATTTGCCATGACAGGCTCTGTTCAGGCCATGTCCCCCATAAATTCTGCAGCTGCAATAACCACCGCTGCCACCAAGACTTTGGCGAGAGAATAGACATAACAACTTCTGAAGAGGGAGAGCATGGTAGTTGTGGATATTCACTAGTTTGCAGTCAGCATGTGCAACAAATCGGCAAGGTAGAAACCAATTGGTTTTTGTCTTGCTATGAATACTGCTCTTTGCGAGCCAAAGCTTGGAGAGTTCAAGAAGAGAGCTACGCCCTCTCTGCTCGAGGACCACCGAAAAGCTGAATTGAAACAAAATATTCAATAGACACTGGTTTCAACAGCACCACGAGTGGAGATTTTTATGCGTACACATGTTTTCACATGTTTTCTGTTTCTTTCTTTGCCCCTTACACCAGCATATTTACATTCAGCCCCTATAGACGAAGAAGTTGCTGCTCTGAGAGAAGAGGTGAAAGAGCTGCGGTCCAGACTAGATGGCCAATCATTGGATGAGCTGCGCAAAGCTGCTCGCCAAGAAGCTGGTCCAGAAATGGCCGAAGAGAACAGGGCTAGTGATGACAAAACCTTCCAGGCTAGAGGCTTGGGCCTCCAAAAGTTAAATCCGGAAATCAGCATTACGGGAGACATGGTCAATCACTGGTCAAATGTTGATGGGGGAAATGGCAAGAAAGGTAACAACTTTCGCACCCTTGGTGTCCATCTGGAGGCTTACCTCGATCCCTATACGAGATTCAAAGCAGCAGTACCAGTGAATGAAAATGGCAGTGTTTTGGGCGAGGCATATCTCACACGTTATGGACTTGCCAAAAAGCTGAATGTGACCTTGGGAAAATTTCGTCAACAATTTGGCGTAGTCAATCGCTGGCACAAACATGGATTGGACCAGCATGATTTCCCCTTGGCTCTGCAGCAAATTTTTGGACCAGGAGGCCTCAATCAAACAGGATTTTCTTTTCATTGGACAATGCCTGACTTGGGCAAGAGCAGCCAAGGTCTCACACTAGAGATAACTGATGGAGAAAATGGACGAGTCTTTGGAGAAAACAACCAAAATGAACCATCATTCATGGCTCACTATAAAAACTATCGTGACATTGACGAAGACACTTATTTTGAGTTTGGAATTAGTGCCCTCTATGGAAAAAACGAACTCTGGACCGTCGGTGGAGCCCAAGAAGAGAGAGAGCTCTCGACGAAAGTACTTGGGTTAGATTTGAGCCTTCTGTGGGAACCAGCCAATAGAATGCGCCATCGCTCTCGTTTGTGGCGAACAGAGATCTACAAGATACAAAAAGAGGTCCTTGCTCCTGATGGCTCTGGTGAAGACACTTTGGAAGCCTGGGGTTTTTATAGCTACTTCCAACAAAAGCTCAATAGAACTACAGATGTGGGCTTGAGATATGACTACTATCGACCTGACGATAAAGCTTGGGGTGGTGAGCCCTTTGCCCCCTTGGCTGTCACCTCGGCAGATGGAGAACAAAAAATGTATTCACCATACATTACTTATCAACAGAGTCCATTCGTAAAATATCGACTGGAATGGAACGCTTTGAGAAGCAAGGATCTGGGCCAGGACGAAAATAGATTGGTCTTCCAAGTCATCTTTGCAGCAGGCCCTCACAAACATGAACGATACTGATGGGAAGTTTCTCAATGACAAACAAACTACTTGCAATCACCATTCTATTCTTTTTCCTTGGAGTTTCGATCCTGTCGTGCGAACCGCTGAAAGTCGTTACTACATTGAGTGATTACGCCTATTTTGCTAAAGAAATAGGCGGTGTAAATGTTGATGTAAGCGCCATTGTCCTTGGAAATCAGGATGCCCACTTCATTCGTCCCAAACCATCCTTTGTAACTCGTGTAGCCAAAGCCGATTTACTCGTGGCAACAGGTTTGGACTTGGAGCTTTGGTTGCCAACGGTCATCAATCGCTCAGGAAACAGAAATGTACGTTCTGGTCAACCAGGATACGTTGCAACAGCTCATGGAATGAAAATGATGGAAGTTCCCAAGGTACTCTCCCGTAGTGAAGGAGGGCTACACATTTTCGGTAATCCGCATGTTACTTGTAGTCCCATAAATATGCGTGTTGCTGCCACTAACATCACTAGTGGGTTCATAAAGAATATGCCTGAGCAGAGCACCTATTTCAAAAATATGTTAAAAGGGCTGAAACTCAGATTGGACAACAAACTCTTTGGCGAAAAACTGGTACAGCTCTTTGGTGGCGACTTACTGTGCCGTTTGGCAGAGAAAGGCAAACTCACCTCATTTCTCGAAAAGAAAGAATATGAGGGAAATGCATTGATAGAGTCTCTTGGAGGATGGATGAAAAAGATGATGCCTCTCAGAGGGCAACCAATAGTGACCTATCACAAAAACTGGGTCTACTTTCTCAAGCTCTTTGGGATGATTGAAGCAGGAACGGTTGAACCAAAGCCAGGCATACCACCATCGCCACGCCATCGTGCACAACTCATATCCATGATGAAGAAGAGGAATATCAAAATTCTTCTAGCTGCCAACTATTTCAATACTCGACTAGCAAAATCCCTCGCTCAGAGAGTGGGGGCGAAAGCAGTCATTGTTCCCCTTTACGTAAATGGTGGCAAAGATACAGAAGACTATTTCAAATTGGTGGACCACTGGATAGATAGTTTAATCGTCGCAGCAAAAGACAAGGGAGTTGGTGAAATTGAAAGATGAAGCACTTTGTAGCTTTGCTGACGCTTCCATAGGTTATGACAAAGTCAACATCTTAGAGAGTATCAATTTTTCCATCAATGAAGGTGACTTCATAGGCATAGTGGGTCCAAATGGTTCAGGGAAAACCACCTTACTTCGCTCTGTCTTGGGACTAATCAAACCAAGAAGAGGAGAAATCTCTAGAAGGGAAGAGCTAAATAATATTGGATACGTTCCTCAACGGCACAAAACAAATCCCTATTTCCCTCTGTCTTCTTTCGAGATAGTACTCATGGGGCGCTATGGACAAATTGGTTTCCTTGGAAGAGCCAAGGACATTGACGAAGAATGCGCTTTGAATGCATTGAGGCAAGTATCGCAAATCGATAATAAAGACAAACTCTTTAGCGAATTGTCTGGTGGACAAAAACAAAGGGTGCTCATTGCCAGGGCTCTCGCCACGAAGTCGCCATTACTTTTATTGGATGAACCAACCAATGGTATGGATTTGCCTTCAGAGGCTGAAATAATGGCCCTATTAACGGACTTGCATCAGAGTGGAAAAACCATACTCTTCGTGAGCCACAACCTGACACTGGTCAGTCGTTATGCTCAAACCATCGTTTTGTTGAATGAAAATAAACTTCTAGTAGGTGACCAAAAAACTTTGGTGAACACTTCATCACTTTCACGAGCTTATGGCTATCCAATAGTTGTATTGGGAGAAGAGGACAATATTCACATTTGGGCAAAAAGGCGGAAGGAGGAGAAAGGATGAGCCACATTTTTTCACCTTTTTTCCGCGACGCCTTTTGTGCAGGTTTATTGATTTCGCTTACGTTTGGACTACTTGGCATCTTCGTCGTTTTGCGTAGAGTCGTTTTCATTGGGATGACTGTGGCACAAGTTGCATCAGCAGGTACAGCATTCGCCTTTTTCCTTGGAGGTGCTCTTGCTGCCTACATTCCTTTCTTGGGCAGTGAATATTGGCATCACTGGGGGGACATTGTGTGCTCGGCTCTGTTTACGCTCGCTGCAGTATTTGTCATTGCAAGAACGAGTGGAAGTAACATAGTGCCATCAGATGCAACAGTGGGTTTGGCCTTCTCTGCGGCATGGGCTTTGGGAATACTCTTTGTAGCCAACTCGGGGCAAGGTATAGCCGAGGTCCGAAACTTGGTACAGGGAGACCTTTTGCTCGTATGCACCTGTCATCTGGTTATTATTGGATTAGTAGCTTTCTGTGTATGGGCAACAACCCTTTTGACTTGGAAAGATCAGAAATTAATAGCCTTTGACAAAGATATGGCCCAAGCCTTGGGTTATGATACCAATAAGTGGGAGCTCGTCTTTTATGGTCTACTTGGTCTCTCAATTGTGGCAGGTATCCGTTTTGCGGGTCTTTTGCTGATATTTACTTACCTAGTCGTCCCACCAATTGCTGGTCTATGTTTGGCAAAATCCATAGAAAAGGCTGCCATTGTTTCAGTGGCTTGTTCTTTATTGGGGACACTCTTGGGCCTTACAACGAGTTTCCACTATGATCTGCCTGCAACTCCAATGATCACAATTTTCTGTGTTGCCATAACCATCTTCGCAGCACTAATCGCTCGAAGAGGTCAACCACCAGAAAATTGTAGCCAATGACACGGGGGCAAGCAGCAGAAGCAGTGCTGGCATGCCAAATTGTCCAATGACTGTTTGTATGAGTAAAACACCAGCCATAATGGTGGCGAATACCCAAAATGAGTATGAAGTGATCAGGGAGTTGTGGACTGCATAACCGCAGGTGCCGAGGACAAATCCTGTGATGAGTGCAGTTTTGGCACCGAAATATTGGTGGGAGAAGAGGCAGGCGAGGACAACAAAAGCGACTGAGGAGAGGAGCTGCTGGGTCTTTTTCTGCAGTTCACTTGCGACTTTTGTTGTTCCACGCATTTGAGCCTACTTTCCGTCTGAGCCTATGACGGAAAAGCAACTTACAATTTCTTTGCCCTTATTCAAAAATTCATTTCGATAATGGGTGCACAGTGGGCTGCGTCAACAAAGTCCATCAAGACTATGTTTGGCATTGGATCGTCTGTTTTCATGGCAAACTCGGCCTTCTCCAGCATGTTGTGGCAAAGGTCGCCATATAGTCCTTTGATTGCTGGCTCAGAGGTGTTTTTGACGTTTCCACCAGTCATTGTCCAATGAAGGACAAAGAAGTGCTCGCGATTGTCTCTGTGGTGACTGTGGTGCTCTTTTTGTATCTCTTGGTCACGCTTCATCTTTGAGTATCTTCGAGTTTTGGGATGGTGGCCACAGGTGATGAGGCCGCAGTGGCCATGACCATACTCATAAAAGGGGAGGATGCCTTCTTCATTTGAGTAAAAGGGAGCAAAGTTCTCTGCAAAAGCCATGACTACTTTGCCACGCAGCTCTCTGAGGGTCACAAGTGCGAGAGGTTCATCTGTCGTCGGTTTGTAACGAAGGGAGGAGGGGATGTTGGCTACGATTTCATCAACGACTCGTTCTGTCTGTTCGTCACTGACGTGGGAGAAACGAATGATGACTGTCTCTTCATTGTCTTCACGCTCGAGAAAGGTTCTTACGTCATTTAGAACCGTTGAGAGAGAAGGCCCCAAACCGCCAAAGTCGCCATGTCCAGGGCCAAAAACTTCGGCAAAATGGCCTAGCCAGAGTTGACCATGCCGTGAATAGACACGGAAGTCGAAAAAGCGACAACCTGCATCTAGTTGTTTGGCAACAGTCAGTTCCTGCGTTTTGACGGCTCCAGGTTCTGTAAAAAAGGAAGTTTTCGTAATGTTGTATAGGGCCGCATCGTGGCTGCCCGGCATTACGATTTCATAGAGATGGCGGCTACCGTCCAGGTTTTTCATCCAATACATGGTTCTCTCCCCCCACTCGAGAACGTAGTCTTTGCAGATGGGTCTTCGAAGCTTTAGGGGACCTTACAAACCATAAACAGGAAAGTGGAATATTGTGCCGAGATCAGTGATTACCAAGGCATTGGTCTTTCCACCACTGTCATAGAGGAGGGGAGGGTGGCTGATTGGTTCTTTTAGTTCTTTCTTGAGCAATTGCCGCGCTGTGAGGCCATCATATGCCAGGAAAGAACCGTCGGCAGTAGTGATATAAACCCTGTTTTTATGCACAATAGGCTGAGATATGGGACGAATTGCTTTTCTTTGGGTCTTTAACCTTACAATCCAGCGAACTCTACGTGTGTTTTTGCCAAGACGTTTTACTGTGTTACCTGAGGTGATGATGAGGTCACTTCCCATTGTGGCTGGTCTTGTGAGGGGCAGGCGGATTAGATGGAAGGGGGAACTAGTGTTACAGAGGACTGGCGGATAAGTAAGAACGAGATAGTTGGTCTTACTCTTGACGAACAACTCCTTCCGTATGTTAGGTGATAGATTCCATCGGTTCAGACTAAACCCGAAGTAGGTCTTTTCGTAGGGAAGCAGATGCATTTCTCGCCTAACCGTCTTTAGCACCAAATCGTAGTTTCGAAGAGCTTTGAGCTTCTTCTGCAATTCCTTCGTTCGAGCCTTGGGCACCAATCTGGCGATTGCGTTGAACAATTGGATTAAGTCTGTCAATCTGCATGAGAGATTCGTCGCATGTTTGTTCGCGAATTCGAGAGGGTGATGTTTACCGTAAAATCGAAGTCTCCCCCTGGAACGGCCCTGCAAAACATTGAACCAAGCTGTCTTGGCAGTTTTTTCATAATCACTAATAAGAGTCGAAAGCGCGCGTAAGAGGTATTTAGCCTTGTCATTGGTCCGCAGCGGCCTGAGCAGCATATAAGTCTGATTCAGAAGGGAAAGGCATTTTTTGAACTCTTCTATATATATTCCCTTGGCACTATCCTTCAAGGCAGCCATATGTTTTCTACATTGGAGGAAGGGGATTGGCGCCGCATTTATGTGACCGCAGTCCAATATGGCTCCACTTTTCTTATTGAGCCTCGTCGGGACTTCGAGTTTTGTGCTCTGATTTACATATTGGCATCCCATCACAAAGACGTTTTCCTTTGTCACGACAGGAGCCGATGTGGCTAGAACAGAAGAGCGCCAGAGGGGTTTGCATGTCAATAAGTCGAGAGCAATCACTTCATTATTGGCCACGGAAACGTAGAGATTCTTGCCATCAGTAGCAGGAGGAAACAAAACGAGTCCATCCATTTTGCGATGCCAACGAAAATCACCCTTTTCTACTGAGTAAGCTTTTAACAATTCTCTGCCTGGACGCCAATTCTGTCGGCGACTGGCCACAATCAAGAGGGTTTCAGTGAGAAAAACTGTTCCATAGTTACTATATAAATCGCGACTCCAGAGCTTGTGGCCACTTTTACCATCAAAAACACAGACATATCTCTCGTTGCTGAAGGCTACATATCTTCCTTTGGCAACGACACGTCCGATTGGCATATTTACTCTGTCAAAAACGAAATGCCAAGAGAGTTTACCTTGATGAAGGTTAAAGGCATACAAGGCCGCCTTTTCGTCTCTATAAGCTGGCGTCTTTCTATTTTCGTAGGGTCCATAAATGTATAGATGGTTGTTGGAATAGGCATAAGAAAAGATTGAATGATAAGAAGGTAAACGAAGACGAGCTGTACTCTCTTGATTAATCTTCACCAGTTCAAAGCTGGGATTGTGCACCTTTGTTTCAGCATGACGATAGGTAGCGAGTTCTTTGGCTTCTTTGCGCCCTATTCTTTCGTAATAGAGACCAGCAGCCGTGTAGGCAGAATTGAACTCTTTGTAAGAAAAAACTGCCGGTTTTAACAACTCTGTTGCTTTCTCCAAGGAGCGCATATGGCGAGAGGCCTTGACCACTTCTCCAAGTGCCAAATACTCAATCACCATCTCTGCGCTTTGTTCAGCATCGAAGGCTCGCCAATCTTGATCGACTTTTGGCCTCAGTGATTTACGAAAACGAAATCGTTCCTCAATGAAGGAAATCATTTTCGCCTTGAGCTTACGCTTACGAGACTCGCTTATCAGACGGTCATAGATGTAATCACCATCAACGGGACTGCCATGGCCTACGAGCTCTTTGAGGCCCCTTTTGAGAACTCTGCTGAAACTGGTGAAGTCATTTGCTTTCAGATACAGATCGGCTGTTTTATGGAGCCTACGTCCTCTTCTGGCATAGGCCAGATAACTACGAGCATAGAGCGAAGCTTTCTCATGAAACCAAGCCGAGTCTTTGTATTTCTTCTCTTTTTCAAGATGGACTGAAACTCTGTTAATTAGTTGGGTAAGGATGGGAGGTGCTTTTTTTACATCTCCAGTTCTTTCAATGAGCCTACGCAGAGGAGAGACAACAGAAGAGATGCCACGATGGTTGCTCTGCCACTCGAGCCCTTCAACGATTTGCAGAAGACTCTTGGCTAGGAGGCATTGAGAAGAGAGGAGAAAAGCGATGAGAAATGAACAAACCCTTCTTGAAACCACTAGCTCCTCCTTCCATAGCCACATAAACGGAAGTCAAAGATAAATCCCCCTAAAATTTTTTAAAGCGTGATTATATCACTGTTTGGAAAAGGCAAGGCCAACCGTGTAGCATGCCTAATGGAGGGGGAGCAAAATGCAAAATATATTTGAAAAACTTGATATTGTTCGCTTCCTCTTTGATGAAGCCAATGAAATCATGTTCCTCATCAATACTGAGGGACAACTTGCCAAAGCCAATAAAATAGCCCTTGCCCTTTTTGGCGATAATTTACAAGAGTGTTTTTCGCTCCTCAGTCCAGATAACAGCGAAAGAGCCAAAGAACTGATAAAAAGCGGTGGTGGAAACTTCATCTCTGCATTGAAGACCACTGATGGAGATGACATCATCGTCGATTGGGCAATCAAGAAGGTTGATGAGTACTTTCTCGTTGTTGGCCACGACATCACCAAGGACGGGCAACTTCAAGAAAAGCTCAAACATAATGAAGAGCAACTCAAAAATATTGTCGAACATTCCACTAACTGGTTTTATTCCCACACTCCGTCACACCAATTGACTTATCTGAGCCCCCAGGTCAAACAAATCCTTGGTTACACACCAGAAGAAGCGAGAGTAATTTGGACTGAATTGGCCACCGATAATCCCATCAATGACAAGGGATTGGAACATACACTTCGTGCCATCGAAACAGGCGAAGCACAACCTCCCTATTTGCTCGAATTGCGTCATAAAGATGGTCACTCTGTTTGGGTCGAAATACGAGAAAAACCTGTTGTTGAAGATGGAAAGACTGTTTCTATCGTTGGTTCCGTGACTGATGTTACTGAACGTAGACAAGCAGAGATAGCACTGCGCAATAGTGAGAGTTACCTCAATGAGATAGTTG
>CAZXTJ010000326.1:0-9243 GCA_964643655.1 uncultured bacterium | reverse complement strand
CTTCGCGGATCTTTGTGGGGTGTACGGGATACTCAACGGCGTCACATTCGTGACCAGCTTTTTTGGCTTGTTCATACAAACGATGAGCAAAGAAGTTGGGACAAGCTGGATAACTGTTGCAGCAAGGGCCCTCGAGCAATGTTGGGCGAATGTCGACGATTTTTTTGCCATCAGTAGAGGCTTTGCCTGTTACCAGGATGTCGAGACCCAATACGAAACTGTGAGGCAAGTCAAAGCTGCGGCAATATTCCATGTAAGCGTCGAGAGCTTTCATTGCTGTGTCGTGAACAGCATCCCAAGCTTTATCAACAATCCAAGTAGGTGAACCGAGATGTGCAGGAATTTCTGCCTCGTGTCCTCTACCGCCCATCAACAAACGAATGTCACTTTTGTCTACGGCCATGTGTGTAATGCTCCTTCCCCGTGGAACTCAGGTAATAAAAACAGCGATTAATCGCGAAATATCCGTTATAAAAGGGAGATACAATACACCATGTAACTGAATGGTTACATTCCTTTTTTCAGGGGAGCTAGCGGTGTCTTCGCTCTTTGGCAATAAGAATGGGCCGGAAACCTACTGTAGGAAAGCTGTAGCTGGGTCCGCCACCGCTGCGGGAGCTACAAGAACAGGTTTTGCCACGTCTCGTCTGCCAAGAGCCGCCTCTGATGGACCTTCGCACACTCTCGCCTCTCAGCCTGGCCGTTCCATCATTGGGAGCACCATAATAGTCGTGGTGGAAATAATCGAGACACCACTCCTCTACATTTCCCAACATATCGTAGAGCCCCCAGGGATTGGCTTTTTTGCCTTTGACAGGCTGACTCTTCCTATCTGGCGTATTGAGCCCGAACCAGGCCAAGTCACGTAGATTGGGGCCGTAATAGATACCTTTCGTACCTGCTCGGCAAGCATACTCCCACTGTGCTTCCGAAGGTAGGGTGTATTCGAAGAGGAAGTCCCTTTGGCTCAGACGGCGAGCCTCGCACTCTCTTTCTGTCATCAAACGACAGAAGTTCATCGCTTCACTCCATGAGATAGAGTCTACTGGATTCTGTTTACCCTTGAATTTCGATGGATTCTGCGAGGCTAACCAGCCATATTGGCGCTGCGTCACCTCAGTCTCGGCAATCCAAAAACCCTGCTCAACAACAACACGACGTACTGGCCATGTGGCATTGATACGTGACCTGGGTCGTTTATGAGGTGAAGGCCTCCCCATCATGAACTCACCAGGTTTTATCCAAATCATCTTGATGCCTACACAATTGACAAAGGTGAAATCTTCGACGATAGGCCGACGGGGTTCATAATCATATAGAGGAGCATCAGACTCGACGACTTTTGTATCTTGGTCTGAGCGAGGACTTTTGGTCATTGGCTGAGGCATAGTCTTGACTGAGCGTACTCGACCTCGCTGCCCCGTTGGCTCTGAGATATCAGGTGGCTGGTAGACCTCACTGGAAGCCGTAGAAGAAGGCAAGAGATCACAACCTGCACAGAAAAGCAGGCAGAGGAGCCCCCCAAGGCTTATCAATTTGCGTACTACCAAGGGCGCTCCTTTCAGGTGGAGACTTGCCTCCACTTCTCTTCACATTACAGCAACTTTCGCCAAACGTAAAAGACGGAGGCACCAAAGCTTGGCACCTCCGTCGAAAAATCGTCTATTAATCGAGCATACCGTGTTCGATTTCGTTTATTCGGCTATCAATATTCTGCAAAGATGAGCTGATTTCCGAAATCTGCTTTGTCAGAGCTTTGACGAGCACGCGATTCTGCTTTTTGGGCGCTGCCGGTGCACCTTTCTGTTGAGCTTCCTCGAGAGGATGGCGGCGAATGATGAGCCCCTTGCGCAAAGCAGCGCGGAGAGCATCGTGTGCGCGCTCAGCTTTTTTCTTCAGTTTGTCAGGAGCCGGCTCGAGTGCTGGAGCATCTTCTTCAACGGCTTCCATATCAAAGTCTTCAGCAGAGATATCAAATTCGTCTTCGTCAGCTTCTTCCTCCATGGCTACCTCTTCAGCCTTTTCTTCAGCTTTTTTCATGGCAAACTGATTGGCTGTTTCAACAGCCTGAAGGCGATCTTTCAACTCACGCATTTCCTTTTGGAGTTTTTTAAGCTCGTAGGGTGACTGCTGTGGAACCGCTGGAGCAGGAGTAAAACCACGTCGTTCCATTGATTTGAGTTGATTCTCAATGACGTTCATTCGTCGAGAGATAGTGTCCACTTTGGACATCTTGCCATTGAGTGAAGCAACCTGCGTCTCTACCTTCTCTAAAGACTCAGCCTGCATCAGGGTCGTCTCTTCTACGACATCGAGTCTAGTGGCATTGGCTGTAACTAGTTTGCGCATATCTGTCACTTCGCAGCGCAGTTTACGTTCAGTGGCTTCCACACCCTCTAGATGTTGGATGAGTCTATCCAATTTGCCAGCTTCCACATTGTCGAGTGCTCTGTCATAAGGCACAGCTTCAATGGCTGCCATAATAGAGCCTTTGTATTCTTTCAACTTGTCGAGGTGGCGGTCGAGGACCATGGCCAACTCATAACGAGTGACAGCACGATCACCGTTGTAACCAACTTGGTCTCCTTCGATGATGCCTTCGTCTTCGAGGCGACGAAGAGCTTCACCAGCCCAATGTCCCTGAGGAACGTCACCGAATTTGCCGTCAGTCATCTGAACGGATTTGGTGGGTACCCAGCCATAAGTTTTTGCCAATTGGCCATTTTCAGCCATGGCAAAAAAGAACTCATCTGTGGACATTTCAGGGAAGATTGAAAGGCGAGCGCCCTCTTCGAGCTGCCCCAACCTGTCCGATTGACCTGTGGAATCGGAGAACATCAACACAGTCTCTTTGACCAAACCCGACAAAAGTGTGTCGGAAGCCCAGCTCTGACTTCCAAGGAGGAACAGAACAGTGGTGAAGAGAATGAATGTAGTACGCATTGGTGTGCCCCTTTCAGGCCCGACAAAAAAACGGCATTGTCTAAACTTTTGTTCGATACAATTTGTTTATCGACGGACGGCCTGACAAAATTCAGTCTTAACGGACAGAAATTGCAATAAGTCGCTCTGAATCTTCGTTAAAGGGCGAACAATCCCAATCTCCGTAAATGGCTTCGATGGTAAATCCAGCACGTTCGAGCAAATTTCGCAGCTCGAATTCGTCATAAAGACAGTTAGTTTGCCCATATTTGGCCAAAGAACCATCACGTAAGTCGACGACAAAATCGCGCCTAATATAAACTTGCCGATTTGGCAGATGAATGTTTTCACTGAGTCCAACCTGAGGAAAGTGACCAGCAAAGGATTTGTCGCTAACCCACCACTCCTGCAGACCATTCAGATTTGCCAGAAAATTCGGAGAAGGAAACTCCAAAATGAAAGTTCCTCCCTTTTTCAGAGTCTTTTTAGTGGAACGGAGGATGGAGGTCGCTTCTTGGCGTCGAAATCCGAGAAAAGCTCCATAAACACAGAATATCAAATCAAAAGACGAGGAGCTGAAAGGCAAGGCCAGCATATCTGCTCTCAGGAACTCTCCCTTTGGGCAACGTTTTTGGGCTACAAGGAGTGGATGACGCCCCACATCCAATCCAACCAAATGTAGCCCTGAACACCTCTCCATCAGCGCTTTTGCCGTCCGACCTCCGCCACAACCAAGTTCGAGAAGAGAACTACCATTGAGGTGATTGACGATGAAATGCGCCTCTTCTATACCAGTTTCTGGTGGTAACTCTTCTGCTTCGAGGAAAAAACGGCTGAATTCCTCTTCATGCCAGGGAAGGCGACAAACGTCACGCCAAGGTTTGGGCCGTGAGCGCTCTTTTATCTTTTCAAAGGCTTCTTGAACCGACTTTTCATAACCCATGGAGCGAATATTACAGCTATGAATAGGCTCTTGCAACGGCAGACGTTGTAATCATCAAGCCATCGTTTTAGAATGCTCTTGCCGAGAACGCTTTGCCAACCGGAGGTACACGTGGAGCTACAAGCCGAATATATGGCCACCGTCTTCAAGTCTTTGAAAGCTGAAGTGAAAAAAGTCGTCGTTGGATATGGCGACGTCATAGACACGATTTTCACGGCTTTCTTCTCTGGTGGTCACGTTTTGCTCGAAGGTGTACCCGGTCTTGGAAAAACAATGACCGTCAAAACTCTGGCTCGGGCACTAGGCCTATCATTTAACAGGCTGCAATTCACTCCAGACTTGATGCCTGCTGATATCGTTGGCACGATGATGGTTGTCAAATCCCGTACGACTGGCGAAAGAGTATTCCGTTTCCAGAAAGGGCCCATCTTCGCCAACGTCATCCTCGCCGACGAGATTAACCGCGCCACTCCCAAAACTCAGTCAGCAATGCTCGAGGCTATGGCTGAAGGAACGGTTACTGTTGGTGGTCGCACGAACCCGCTCGATCAGCCATTCATCGTTCTCGCCACACAAAACCCCCTCGAGATGGAAGGTACCTATCCCCTTCCCGAGGCACAGCTCGACCGTTTCTTCTTCAAAATCCTCATTGAATATCCAACAAAAGACGAACTGAACACCATCGTCGATCGCAACATCACCAATCAAAACATAGAAATCGAAAAGAAAACTTCAGCTGAGTTGGTGAACAGAATTAAAAAGACAGTGCGCGACGTACCCATCGCCCAGCACGTAAAAGAATTTGCATCCAAGCTCATCTTGGCAACGCAGCCCTCATCAAAATATGCACCACAGATCACGAAGAAATACGTTTCTTACGGTTCTTCCCCTCGTGGTCTTCTGACACTCGTTCACGGCGCCAAAGCAAGAGCCCTGATCAATGGTCGCCTGAACGTATCCATCGATGACATCAAAGCCGTTGCCCTGCCAGGTTTACGCCATCGCATCATCGTCAACTTCGAAGGTGAAGCAGAAGGTATTACTTCAGACTATGTCGTAAAAGAGATCCTCAAATTCTCTGACAATCTCTAATTGGTTTCTTGGACCTTTTGACTGGAGTGTGCACGAATGTTTCGTTTGTTTCCTGCAGCAATCTTCCTACTAATTTTGTCGTCCTTTACATTAACCGGTTGTGAAGACAGTATTAATAAACCTGTCTCTGTTGTGACTTTTTCGAATGATGGCAAAATGGCCATAGCTGGTTGCGAAGATGGTTTTGTACGTACTTTGGTTCAAAAACCTGAAATCAAAGTAACAGAAATCAACATAGGACAAGGCAATATCCGTAACGTCGTCACCTTGACTGCCCCTGAGCAAGTTGCTGTCACTGCAGACAAATCCACATCCATTTTCATTGTGGATCTGAAAACTAAAAAAGTAGAGAAAGAGATAAAACGAAGTGGGGGAAAGATCTTACATCTGGTTTCCACATCTAATGACAAGCTCATTTTGTGCGACAAAAATTGGGTCATTGAGGTGTGGGAGCTTTCTGGAACGAAGTGTTCTCAGAGTGTGAACATACATGAAAAAGTAAGCTCTATGGCCATTTCTACAGATGACTCCACGCTGGCTGTAGCAGCGGGCAAAAGAGTCATCTTTTTCGACGGACACACTTTGAATAAGCTCAACGAAATACGCTTCTGGCGAAAAGTGCATCAAGTTGGGTTCTCGGCCAATGGTCAACATTTGGTCACCATCACAGATTGGAAATTTGTCGTCTATGACATGGCGACGAAGAAGATTATCAAAATAAGAGAAAATGAAGAGCATCACTTCATCTCTCCTGCAAAATCTGAACAAGTTGTCTTCGCTAGAAAATATGGGGGCGACTACTTCTATTACGGCAACATTTCAGAGGGAGAATTAATTAAATCGGCTTGTCCTCCAGAAGAAAAAGTCGTGGCAGCAATCAGTCCCAAAGGAAAGCTATTCGCCATAGGAAACAAGGACGGCTTGCAGGTCAAAAAAGTACCCAGCTACAGCATATTCGAAGGCCTCTTGGCAAAAACACCCAAAATCGATCCCAATACACCAGCAAAACTGAAAATCAATGCCTACCCCATGGGTACCAAGATAGCCATTTCAAACACAAAGCCATTTATCTCAAAGGGAAAGCCAAAGGAGCTCGAGCTCAAAGCAGGAAAGGTGGAGATAAAGTGTAGTCGTGACGGCTGTTTACCCGAAGAACGTACCATTACTGCAAGACCTGGCCAAGCCCTTGAGCTTGAATTTGATTTAAGAGCTAAAAACTTGGTGATTACGCCTTATGCCAAAAGACCTCAGAAAGCCCCTATCAAGAGTTTTATGCAGCCAAAGCGCCCCAAAGGCATTCATGCACAATCTTTCCCTCTGCTATTTTTGGGTCCAGGGATGAAACATAGACAACATCGCTTGGGTTTCACTGCTGTTGGCCATCCAATAGTTGCTGTGACAACAGAAAAAGGAACAAACATTTTCAATGTGGTCGCGTCATTGGCTTCCATTCGAGTTGGCGCAATTATCCATAAACCAAAGGACCTTTCTGCAGTTCTCATTCATGAGTATCTTGCCCCAAATCGAACATCTAGAACCTCCTTACCGCTGGCAATTGCCTCACATAGAAGTTTTCACGCGATTGCTGCCTTTTACAATGAAAACCACATTGAGATAGTTGAAATTCCGCAAGTAGGAAAAGGTGTGAAGAAGCTACCTGCCGACAAAACATTGGGGAAAATCCCTCTCGAGAGCACTAAGTACAAAAGCTACCATATCAAAGAGAGTCTTCTCTCTCCTTATGCTGGTTATTTTGCTATATCCAGCACTGAAGGCTGGTTTAGTTGGTACAACTGTAAAACTGGGAAAAAGGTATTCGAACGACAATATTCTAAATCTAAAGAACTCAGTTTCTGTTTTTCTCCTAGTGGGAAACAGATTGTACTCAGTGATGCTGTCCACATATGGGTATATTCTGCTCAAGATGGCAATCAAATCCATCTAAGCAAAGGTCAGTTTCCAGCAGCAATTGCATTAAATAATAGATGGCTCTGTTACAAACAGCACAATGGTGACCTTGCTATAGATAACCTAAAAAACAATCTCAAAATTGCTCAATTGGGTCATAAAGATTTGATCTTTTTATCTGTTGGATTTACTAAAGAAAACAGCGCCCTATACGCAGCCACTAGAAACGACACAGTGGAAGTGTGGAACCCAAAAGACTGGAGTCACAAGTGCTCAATTGATGTGCCCAACATGTACAAGTCTGTAAAAGTCGGCAATGGTGTTCCTTTTGCCATTTGGACAAATACACGACCAGCTATGCCAACAGTTGTGTTTGATGAAGGACTCACAAAGTCTGAAAGAGAGAACTTTGAACGTTCTGTAAGAATCAAACCTCGTGCCTACGGTGTGCTGTCATTATCGAACTACGGGTTGGCGAATTAACACCTGATTTCACGGCGCCAGAATGGAACCACTCACCATTGCTTGTTACGTAATTTAACAAAACCTTTGGTCTTAATATGTCCGTATCAAGCCTCGCCTAGCCTCAATAGTACTCATTGGGACACTGGCATCTTCTTTGCTTTTCCCCCTGCAATTCAAAGAAATGGGGAGACAACGATGTTCAACTTAATCAGAGTTAAAAGAGTTCTTTCATCATTAACTGCCATCTTGTTCTTTTTAATGAGTACACTGCCTTCTTTAGCTAAAGATAACTGTTATCCTTTTGTTTATGACAGCTCTTCCTTTGAACAAGCAGGAGCTGCTAGCTACGCCAATGGCTATCAAAGATTTGTAGATGATGAGTTACAGGCAACGAGAAGAGTCAATAGCGAAACCATAGCTTTTGCTGCCATGGCTGGATTTGCAGGGGGAGTAGCCCTCATACCGGCTTTTGGCCTTATGACTCCATTTCTAACAGGCACCTTAGTATACTTACTAGCCAAGTGCATTATCAAAGTGCCTTCAATCCCAAACCGTCGAAATATGGCCTCTTTGCAATCAAATCCTTGCTATGAACCTATTCATATTGAGAGTCCGAATACGCCTAATGAGCTAACAAGAGATAGCTTGAGAAAAAGCAATATTAAAAGAGCTCTTTACAGAGAACTCGTTAGGACCTTGGCTCGGAAGAAAATTGACACCGTAAAGGCAAGCGACCTTTTGAAACAATATGAAATGTAAAAACTCTATCACTGAACGAAGATCTTTACGTCCTTGAAACTAAGAGGTGTTGGCACTTGTGGTCCTGGTGCTTTTAAGGGTTCGAGGAAAACTGTGTTAATCCCTTCACGCAACCACTGGGGTGACAGAGGGACACAAGTCCAGCTCTTTTGTGTGGCTGAAAAAGTATCTGCATACTTCATTTCATAACTGGAAGCATTGGTGACCAAAATCAAAGGACTGTCATTCACTCTTAGTGAAAGCATGGCTTCCGGCCCAAACAAACGACTAGTGAAACCCAACTTAGCTCGTTTGGGCGGCCAGAACATCCCACTTGGCCTCACCACTTTCATATGAATTGTTTTGGCAACGACAAGATTGGTTGGTAATGGGCTCATTTCATTTGGTTCGAGAAACTTCATTGATTCGATCACTTCTTTGACGGGATGCCAAGTAATATCGGCCAATGCAGGCTTCAGATTATATTGGCGTGCCTTTTCCCAATCACATATCCATAACCAGAGAAAACCTCCGTCAGGATACTTTGTCACTAGTGACTCTTTTGCAAGCAGTCGCCAAGAAGGAAAATCTTCAGGTAAGTGGTTTGGACCGTATGTAAAACCAAGCCCCTTCGTAACGCATTTTGTCCAAGGCAACTTTGGGCATAAATAGTTCATCAGTGAGCGCTCTACATGGCGCAATGGAAGGAGGCGACGAGCCATTTCACTTCCAGGTAGAGGCGGCTTTTTGCAAAGTTCTATCAAAAACTTGTGAAGTTTGGCGCAATACTCTTCGGAAAATCCCTCTTGCTCCATTCTCTCTTGCAGTTTTTTACTAATACGAGTAAAACGCTCTTTGATCGGTACCCCTTCTTCACGCATACACATCATTTTTGCAGCCAAGGCTTGGCAATCTTTCACAAGACGTATGAGGGCTTCTCCACGCAGCCTATCTATTGGAGCAAATATTTTGTCTAGCTGGGCTTTCGGCGTTAGCGAGAAAACTTGCTCATATTGCAGAGTCCCACTCTCACTATGTTCTTTGACTGATAAAGAAAGCTGCAAGGGTTGTAAAACCCAGCTTGGCAAGTCAATGACATACTGTCGCTGTCTACTGTTTGCCCCTTTTTTGAATTCAAAGTCCCCACGAGCCAAGTACTTGTCCTCATTACCTTG
>CAZXTJ010000325.1:0-9263 GCA_964643655.1 uncultured bacterium | reverse complement strand
TAAATCGGGACATAGCTCGATCAGGGGAATTGTCTTGTCCAAGTGTCCATTTGCACAATAATTGACTAATTCTCCATTGTCATAAGGATAGCTCCTAGAAAGCACGTAATATAGTGTTGCTCCGACGGAGTAAACATCGCTGGCGGGGCTTGTTGTTTCTCCGCGAAGCAATTCGGGAGCCATAAATGCAAAGGTCCCAAGCACATCACCCGTGGCAGTTAGAGCAGTCAAATCTCTAGCTTTGACCAATCCAAAATCGACAAGTACAGCTCTTTCATTTGTTATGATTACATTTGATGGTTTGACATCTCTGTGAATCAAGTTGTTTGAGTGTAGATAGGATAGAGCTTCAGCGAGTTGCTCAAAAGTGCGGCCTAAGAGAGATGGAGTCATATGTGTTCGCTCTATCTCGTTGAGAGGAAGGCCTTCAAGATATTCCATTACGATGAACAGCTCGTTCTTGGGCGATAAACCTCCATCTATAACTTTGACGACATAAGGATGAGCCAGCTCTTTCGCAATATTTAGCTCTCGTTTGAGTCTGGTTTCTAGGTGCTCTTTTTGGCCTGTGTCCAAACGGGCGAATTTGATGGCAACTGTGAGTCCATCGTGTTCTCGTCTACCTAGATAAACAGACCCCATACCTCCTTCACCGAGGAGCATGACTAAATCGTAGCCTGTTACTTCGGGTCTATCTCCCAACTTCTCGTGTGTCATATGAGAGATGTACCTTCCATCTCCTCTGCGTCGCAAGTTCCACCTCGTTCACAATCTGAACGTATAACTGTTGAGTAACTGCACGATTTAAACAGTTATGTGAGTAGCTGTTTGTGAAATCCGCTCTGGGTAAGGGATTTGATGTTGGCAGGCAGGTTGCTTGTAGTTAGGCAAGGAGGAACGATGAATTACAGAAGAGTAATCACAAAAACATTGGTTTTCATCAGTTTCTTCCTCCTTGGTAGTAGCCTCTATGCCAGACGAAACAAGGTTAGTTTGCCCAAAACCGTTAGATTTGCCGTTTACAGAGACTGTGAACCTGACGATGATGGCTATTTTACCTGTCGTGCCGTTGTAGCAGCACCAATCTGTGATGTGAAACTCAAACTAAACATTGAAGCAACTGATGGAATTGCTATTGTTGAAAAACCAAAGAAGCTCAAAGGACGACTTCGCAGAGGGAAAACGGCTACTTTCGAGTTTATGGCACGCCTTCATCCAAATGCGCGATTACCAATAGCTTTGAGAATGGAGCTCCTATATCGCTCATCACCCAAAGGATTACGAAAGTATATTTCTGCAGGTAATGGTGAATATGCCTTTCACGCAAAACGTGAGCGAGCACTCAGTGCTCTTGAGCGGCAGAACACGCGAAAAATCGAAAGCCTCTTCGATTGCGTTTTGTTCACTGCCAATGCTGATTGAGGGGTCAATATGAAAGTTACAATGACATTATTAGTCATCTGCTATTTGTTTCTTACTGTAGGTTCTGTTCTTGCGAACGAAGTTGTGGTTCGTTACAGCTTTCGCGGCAAGTTTTATGAAATGCCTAAAGACGAAGCAGTCATCAAGCAGATTATGGGTAGACGTTTCGATGGCTCAGTTGTCAAAAGAGTCTATGACTCGATGAATGCAAATGAAGATCTGAAGAGACGTATAGAAGTCCTTTACAACATGCGATATCCAGCACCAGAACGAATCTTCATAACAGTGACCCATCAATCCAATGGTACATATGCAAAATATGTTAATAGAGAAATAACCATCGACGAGCAAGATACGCAGGATAGCGAAGATGTGGAAATTCTTTCTTTGTTGGCTCACGAGTTCGCTCACGTCGTTGACCCCACTACTACTTCACTCAAGTTGAGTGAATATGGTCCCGATGAAGAGCACTCCTATAACGAAGTGACAACACCACATGCCGCCTGGTGTGAAGGATGGGCCGAGTTCAATGAAACTTTGGTCGATGAACCAATGAAATGGTCACTTGATGGTGCTGTTAACAGTTTAAAAAAGGAAACTGCTTCAGGATACGCGAAAGTGAGCAATCCAACACATTCTGACTACATCGCAACAGAAGGTGTCGTCGGAGCAATCTTGTTTGGTCTTCTCGATGATGACGCAAGCAGCGAACACATTGATGAGACTTTCAAAAATACAGGAGACAAACCAACTGAGCGAGATATTCAGTCTTTCCTCATAACTCTTTGCGAGCACCGAGCAGCAAACAGACTTCGAGCAATAGTTGTTTATGACATCATGACCAACTTCACTGCAGCTACCGATCAGCTAGAAACTATTTTTGGCGCAGAACTCACTCAGAAATTCTCGACTAAAAGAGAGCAACTTCCAGCTTTGTTCGAGAAGAGCAAAAATAGTGGTAAAAACCGTTTCGATTTCATTCCTGAAGCCATGAGCCTCTTTGATGGCAGTGGCGAAGAGGAGATTTCTTTGGCAACTGCACCACAAAGAGATGGAGAAAAGGGCCAAGAGTTGGAATCAATGGAGCTCGTAGGAACGCTGAGCAATTTCTAATGCACGATTGTTGTGACATTGTAATCACCCTTTGGAGCGCACTATGATTGGAGGACGTGAAACCAAAGCCTGAAAGGTGGGGAAGGTTACATGGCGGACCGTCCTAGCATTCCTCTCGTACCACCTGCCATTGCAGGATTAGAGCCGTTGAAAGAAAAAGATGCCAACCTTGGCGTTTTAGAAAACTGTCTTGCCGAGAATCCTTGCGACATCGAGATGATGCGCTATTTGGCTGAAGAGTATGACCGTCGAGGGTACTCTCGTCGAGCCGAAGCCGTTTTGTCCACAATAGAACGTCTCAAAGGTGCCAACGGTGCCATACTGTTGGCTTTGGCCAAGAAAAAGCTAGGTAGTGAACAACCTTTGGAGGCTATCGAACTCCTGCTCAACGTTTTGGATGACTGTGATACCGCATCTTCCAATTATCGTTGGGCAAGAGAAAAGATCAGAGAGATGGCCCGCAAAGGAGTCAGTTCCACTGGCGAGAAGGTTTTGCCTGCTGAAGCTCCATCTCCTCCAACTTCAGTAGAAGATTTGCCGCCCCTCCTATCAGAGCCCAAACTAGAGCCTAAGCCAGAAAAAGCGGTTACAGTGCTGGATACAGCTCTGGTCGACAGCAGCAGTGAGAAAAAAGAGGTTGGAAGAGCGACTGAAAAAGAGACCACTGTTGATTTGGGTGCGACCATAGAAATTCCGGCCAAGGAAAAACGGCGCATATTCACATCAATGAGTTCAAAGAGTCGCAGGAAAGAAAGACCTCGAGGTCCCAAGAAGAAGGTCATCAAACCTGCTGAGGAAACAGAAAAACCACCTGCCCAGAATGTGGTCAGTAGCGAGCCCGTTAACACTGTCGCTGCTGCTTGTCAGGCTTTGTCCAAAGATCCACAGAACCCCATATTGCTCGAGAATTTGGGTACGCTCCTTTTTACGAACAGCCGTTTTGATGAGTGCATCCCTGTCTTTGAACGGTTTGTTGATGTCCAAGAGCCCTCGGCCAAGACCTTGTTTTGTCTAGGAACGGCATATGAGGTTGTTGGGAAGAGCGCTGAGGCAAATGTCTGTTGGGATTACTTGCGCGAGCGTTATCCAAACAGTCCACTATTAGAAGAGGCTGATGGCATAAAAGACTCCCTTTCGGAAGTTGAGACTCAGAAGACAGAGGAGGTTGTAGAGCCTGTTGTGGCGGAGGAGGAACAAGCTCCTCCTGTTCCTGCTTCTCCTCCTGTGGATTTAGCAGCTTCATCTAGCCTGCCAATGTTGCAGCCTGTTGTTGTTGCAGAGTTGCTGGCACAATCTCCTGAGCTACAAGGGCAAGTTGAGCAAAAAGTGAGTGCAGCTGCTCCAGTTGATCCAATGGCGAATTTTTTGCAACGTGCAGATGAGATGGATGTTGCACCTGTTGCGAGTGAATCTGTGCAGATTCTTCATGAACCACCTCCTGCCAAATCAGAAGCAGAGTTGCTCAAGACTTTCTCTACCTATGAGAAAAAAGATGACAGCGATTTGGAGAGAATTGAGTCAATGTTGACAGGCTCTCCAGGCAATGTGGCGGTACTCGATTGGGCAGCTTACGAATACTTCTCGAGAGGGTCTCTAGATAGAGCGCTCGACCTTTATACACAGTTGCTTACGGTTTCAGAGCCTAGCGAACAAGCCTATTATTGTCTTGGTTGTATACATGCGAGCAAAGAGCGCGTCAATAAAGCAAAAGAGTATTGGAATCTGCTGATCGACAGATTTAGTGACCATCGGCTAGCTGCTAAAGCACGTGCAAAGCTGCAAATGCTCGAAGCAGGTATCTGACTTTGATCTCGAAAGTAATCGATGTTGGAGTCTGCAAACTTCACGTTGCTGAAATAGGTGAAGGGCCACCACTGATTTGTTCCCATTCTCTGTTTTGTGATGGAACCATGTTCCAGGAATTTGCCATCTTTCTTGCCTCGAAGTTCCGTATCATTGTCGTTGACTCTCGTGCTCATGGTCAGAGTGAGATTCCTCGAGGGAGTTTTTCCATCGAAGATGTGGCAAAGGATCTTCTCTATGTTCTCGATGAGTTAGGAATTGAAAAAAGCTCTTTTCTTGGTGTGAGCATGGGGGGCATGGCTTCAATGCGCGCAGCTTTGATTGCTCCAGAACGCGTCAGTTCTTTGATTCTCATTGATACTGAAGCAGATACACCACCATTCAAAAACTGGTTCGAGCGGTGGTTGCTTACAATTGGTGCTCCAATCTTTGGTGTTCAAGCTATGGCCGTAGAGATGATGATGCGTCGCATGTTTTGTTCTTCCTTTAGGAATAGGGATGTAGCCACTATCAAAAAATGGCGCCAAAAGATGGCTGCTCTAAAGGTCGATGCCCTCGTTAAATCAGTTCAAGCTGTAAACAGACGACCTTCATTGTTGGGAAAGCTACACGAAATCTCGGTGCCAACTCTTCTCATCTACGGTTCAGAAGACTATTACACACCTGTGAGCAGTGGCGAACGTATTAAAAGCCTCATAAAAGGGGCCACATTGAAAGTGCTCTCAGAAACGGGCCACCTATCAGTGGTGGAGCGACCAGAGGACGTTGCTAAAGTCGTGGCTGAATTTTACGACTCTATATGGGGAAGTTAGCTGTTCAAGACTCGGCCCAGGATGTTAACGACTTCATCGAAGTCGTCATCGTTGAAGATGAGCGCAGGTTGAAGTCTAATCACATTTTTGCCTCTTCCGCCCATTCCCACTAACAACTTGTTTTCAAAACAATCGTTGAGTACTCTCGCAGCGTTTTCAGCACTGTCGACTTCTAGTCCTGTCATGTAACCAACTCCCCTCACGTCTCGAACTTCAGGAGCAGGGAGCTTCTCCTTCAGTAGTCGCCTAAAACGTTCACCTCGTTGTGAAATGAGCTCCAAGAAGGCAGGTTGATTGATTTTGTCCAAAGTGACCGAAGCTGCAGCAATTGAAGCCGGATGGCCACCAAAGGTATTGAAATGGAGCAATTCGTTGTTGGCTTGAGCAATCTCTTCTGTCATGAGAACTGCTCCTAGGGGATAGCCGTTCGCAATTGCCTTCCCTAGCAACAATACATCAGGCTTTAGACCCAGTTTTTGAAAGGCAAACAAGGTGTCTCCGCAACGACCAAAGCCCGTTTGGACTTCATCGAGCAACAGCAATCCATTGTGTTTTGCCAACAATTCCTTGAGTTTGTTGAGATAATTACAAGAGGGGAGAACAATGCCGCCAACACCCATGACGGGCTCTAGCAGCATGATGGGGCGCTGACTATTTTGGCTGATTTGTGAAAACGTCTTTGCAATAGCCTCTATAGAGGCATTTTCGCTGTCAGCGCATAAGGGGGAAGGCACATGGCAGATGTGAGGAGCTTGCTCACTGTTGAAATGCCAAGTTTCGAGTCCAGTGGCCGATTTGGAAAGGTAGGTGCCACCGTGATAACCTTCACTGAAAGTGACTACATTTAGGGAGTCTGAGGCAACTCTAGCAAGACTTATCCCCAAGTCGACAGCCTCAGAGCCAGAATTGACAAAAAAGACCTTGTTCATTGGTTCTCCGCATGCGGAGATGAGCTTGGAAGCGTAATTATCAAGTAAATCACTGGTGTATAGAGCAGATATGTGTCCGAAATGCCTTATTTGAGCGCAAACCGCTTCGTCCACTTCGCTGTTACAGTGACCCAAAGCAAGAGTAGCAACACCTGCATAACAATCCAAGAATTGTGTACCTCTTTTGTCCCATATTTTTGCTCCCTTGGCTCGCTCTACGACAAGATGTGGAGAATAGTAGGGTCTCACGAAGGGTGGGAATGAGGTCTTACGCACGATTAGGTTCCTTTCGCCTCTGTTGATGGGCTTTTTGAAAAAAGATTAAAAAAGAAACGAGATTATTGAAACATGCTGGGCCAAACTACGTATTTCCTTTTGACACCCAGTAGTTTATATATATATACTACGTGGAATCTACTATGGGTTTCGGGGCTTAAACCGAGGAGGTCTTCACATGCCCAAGAACGTACTCTTTCTCACCGCTGCTCTCGTCCTTTCCCTGTGTGCTACTGTGAACGCTGCTGTGGAACCTGAACCACTCTTCGTCGCGAACAATCCTGAAAATATGACGTTCGTCGACATGGGGCAGGTAGCTAATTTCCTCAAGGACCACTACAACTCCCGCGGTATCACAAGCCCTGAAGACGTCGACAACTTCTATGAAGTCGTTCAGTCACATGGCGCACCTGAAGCTGGTCATAGTGAAGCCAAAGTTGCTCTCATCGTGCAAGATGGCGAGCATAGCCGCAATAGCTCAACAACTCCCCGTGGTGTCCTCGTAATCTCTGGTCGTTACGACAAAGAGAAAGTTCTCGAGATGATGCGCCGTCAGTATGACAACCACATGGTCAAAACTAACCACACTCCCAAGTTCAGTGAAACCATGAAGGACGGTATGGAAATGCATACCTTCCGTTTGCCTGATGGTTCTGAACGCAAGCGCGAGATGAACATCGTCAGCTTTGGTAACTATTGCCTCGTATCTTCCAGTGCTGAAGGCGACAGTGACTTACTCGACGAAACAATCGAAACACTCAAATCTGGCAACTTCAGCCCAGTTACTGAAGGTGAAGGCTCAGTCAAATACAGCTTCACCATCACCGATCAAGACAGAACACTCTTGAACCAAGTAATCGACAAAAAATACACTGCTTATAAAAAAGGCGAACTCAAACTCGCCAAGAAACGTAAGGGTGTTGTCGGCTGGTTCCAGAATAGAGTTGGTGACCACAAGGTCAAGTTCATCAAGAAATCCATCACTGAACTTGGCGACGTAGACGTAGAAATTCAGCGATCCCGCTCTGCCGAAGGTGGCGACGTGAAGATCGTAAAAATGAGCTCAACTTTCGAGAACGAAAAACGTGCTCGCGACGTCAAACGAAAGCTGCTCCGTCACTTGGTAAAAGGCATCAAAGGTGCTGACAATCCGAAAGACAAGCTGAGCATGTCTTCTAACATCAAGATCACATGCCGCGGCAGCAAAGTGTTCATCAATAGCGAACTCAACGATGCTCACGAGCAAATGGGTTGTTTTGCTCTGATGTCATCCTACGTAGCACGCGCTATTCTCAGAAACTAATATCCTGAGACCATAGATCTGGTTTCTTGGGTGTTGAACGGGCCCTTTGGGGCCCGTCCAGCATTATTGAGAGTTAATTTTTCAATGCGCTTTTACTTAGTAGACAAAGTCACTGAGTTCGAAAAGGGTAAGAGCATCAAGGGCTGGAAAAACGTCTCAATGACAGAGCCCTTCTTTACTTTCCACTTTCCAAGGCACCCGGTAATGCCTGGTGTTTTGATTATCGAAGCAATGGCTCAGCTTGCAGGTTTGCTCATTGAGCTCTCTGTGCCAGGTAGTGACTATAAAAAGGCTATTTTGTCCATCGTCGACAAAACAAAATTTCGCTTTATGGTTCGCCCTGGTGACAGACTTGAGATGGAAGCAAAGCTAGAGAACCACTCCGAGCACGGCGCAAGTTGCTGGGTTTCAGCTTCTGTTGATGGAAAGTCTCTTACCGACACCTTATTGACTTTTTCTTTGCAAGACGTAACAGACCATTATGATGAGTTCCTCGAGGGCGAACGACAAGCTCTAATCAAGACGCTCATGAGGGATATTGTGAGGGATGATGAGCAAGACTAAACAGCTGAAGTACATTTGGAAGGAAGACATCTGGGCCATCCACATAGAAGTGCGTAACGACAGTGACGATAAAGGGACACTGATCCTCGATTACGCTGGCTCAGATTACGATGAAAAGTACCCCATAGGACCTGCTTCTAGTATGAGATACAACGTTTGCCGTCACTCAGCTGCAAACACTCATTTGCTCATCACTGTTCCTCGAGCTTGCGAAGTTTTGCTCTTCGAAAACTTGGACAGAGCATTTTATACGACTGAACCAACGAAGCTAGAAGTCGTAGGGGAAAACTAAAAGTGATTAAGACGACTTTTGATGCCTCTTTCGATCTGATAGCTGCAATACCAAAGGGGGCCAAAGTCGGCATTCTCGGTTGTTCTAGCTGTGCTTCTGTCTATCGTACAGGTGACACTGAAAAAATCGAGGAAGTTCGGGCTTTATTGGCTGACCACTGCCAAGTGATACTTGCCACCTCCATTGACTCTCCTTGTGACCAAAGAGTATTGAGGTACTTGGCAAAAACAATCCCTCAATTCGATGAAGTAGAGACTTTTGTCGTTTTGGCCTGTGAGGCTGGGACTAGAAGTTTAGGCGGTCTTGTCGGGCAAGATGTCATTTCTCCACTGCGAACACACTCATTCTCCATACGATCCCTTGATGGCAAATCAAGGCAAGCTTGCCTTTTCTGTGATGAATGTTCTTTTCCAAATCGCAGTTGTCACTGTCCAATAGCAGCATGTCCAATAAGAAAGTCTGATGGGCCTTGCCAGAACCGTCGTTCTGAAAAATGTGTTATTGAAGAAGAGAGTAATTGTGTTTGGTTGAGCGCTCCTTCCGTGAAAGCCGAATTCGACATCTCTACTATGACAATGCCCAAGTTTGACCTTCCGGCCGTAGTCTTCTCAGCACCAGGCTCCCTGAAGGACGTTGATGATTTGGCTAGTGCATTGAAACGTTTGCAATTTCGCACATGTTTCATTGCTGCCTCTGTAGAGGGTCTATCGCCATTGGTCGTAATCTCTGCCTTACAGGCCAAGACTGAT
>CAZXTJ010000324.1:0-9299 GCA_964643655.1 uncultured bacterium | reverse complement strand
AGATGGCTCCTCTTGATAGGCTCATACAGCCAAAAAACAAAAGACGCGTTGAAGACGCACTCAAGGTACAAGAGCTCTTCGACAAGTTATCACAATTCATCAGTTCAGCAAGACCTGTTAATCCCCAACGTAACAAGAGAAGAAGGAGCAGGCAAAAAAGCTGGCCATATATTTTAGCCGCCTTGATTTTGTTTCTGAGTTGTTCATTCTTCCTTTGGCGAAGATATAAAAAGCCAACTAGAGCCCTCGAGCAGACTGAGGATGTTTTGGGAGAACCAACACCACCACCGAACATATCTGCGCAAGAATTGCTCGATGGTTTGGCAGCATTGCATGCCGAATGTATTCATGCACTGAAAGGCCGTTTAGCTACAGCAGAAGTGTTCAGAGAAGAGCCAGAGAGATTTGCCGCCCATTTCCTTGCAGAAGAAACACTGAACGAGTTAATTGAAGATTTGAAGAGTGACGATGGCCCTACAGCAAGAATCAATTCGCTTTTAGAACGAAGAGAGCAATGTGGTGATGATGTATCTCCTATTTTGGCCTCAGCATGTGAAAAACTGTCTGACCATCGAAGGTTTTATGAACGTCTCATAGATATCCTCGAGAAGGTTCGAACAAGAAAATCCAATGGCCAATCCATCGACATCGAGAAGTTCATGACTGGACTGCGTAAATTGGCTGACCAACTGAAGTCCATCTCTGAAGCTTTGAAATGCCTCTTGGCCAAATTTGAAGTGGACTTGGGTGGTTTATTACACACTCGTGCGGAAGCTCTTCTGCCAGAGAGCATGCTGGGGAAAGTTGACATTCAAGAAGGTTTGGTTCGCCGCTGCGCTTCACCAGAGAGCGAAAGTAGTGAGATTGTTAAGATGTTCGACATCTTGCTCACCAATGCATTGGAGGCAAAACCAAACAAGATTGAGTTGTTGGGTAGTTCAGTTTTTGCAGATGGCGAAGAGATGTTGCAGTTCATCATCACTGATGATGGCATGGGAGCAGAGCAGCAAGCTCTCGACAAAGCCTTTGAACGCGGTTTTACAACTAGAGATAAAGGTACGGGCACAGGCCTGTGGTGGTCGCGTAGATTTATGGAAGCGCGCAAGGGCAATATAAAACTTAGTTCTGATGGTCCTGGCAAAGGAGCCTCACTTACTCTCCGACTTCCAAGCCTCCTTTAAAAAAGGGCGAATTTTCGCCTCTTTTTCGGGCAATAATTCGCCTCCTCTCCCCTCTCCTCCTCGAGGTAATCGATCCAAAACCTCTCCCCTGGCCCTTTCTCATTTTTGGCATGGCTCCTGCTTTAAACAAAGCAACTATCTAAAGGGGAAAGGAATGGCCAATGAATAGCAAGAAAATGATGACCTTCTGCGCTTGTATCTGTTTCTCATTGAGTCTACTGAGCCAAACTGTCGGCGCAAATCCACCACCTCACATTGTTGGTGATTTGGCTGAAATGAACAGAGCACACGACAGAGTGAGTCTGACCAACTTGCTCGGGGGTCTCTTCCTGACAGAGGAGCAAGTCAAAAACCTCATCCCTCTAGCCAAGGCCGCTGATCAAATCAGAAACAAATATACCGAGAGTGGACGCCAAATGGCCAAAGACGCCGCCTCTCGTTACGACAAACTAGTGGAAGAGAATATCAAACATCCACACCTCCTCAAGTCTCAGTTACAGGAAGAAGCACAAGCTGCACACAATGAGTTCAAGGAATTGAAGAGTTCATACAATGGTGAATTACTGGACCTGCAACGCAAAGCAACGGCCTTGCTCACACCAAGTCAGCAAAAGGTAGTCTCAACTTTCAAAGCCTGTATAGTGCCACCTCGTTCCCTCAAGGATCCAACACTTGTTGGTCAAGCCGCTAGCACGGGCGAAGTCAGTAGAGTAATAGACGTTTTACGCAGAGCTCCTGAGGATCTTTACAACAAAGAAAAGGCGGCAATAGCAGAGCTTGGGCTCTCACATGTAGAAAAACGTAAGGGCACATTGCAAAAGAGCGCCCGTGAAGCATTGAAGAAAAACCTCATTGCCAATGTGGACGAACTACGAGCCATGGATGACGCCGAATATGCCTTGGCAAGTCATGAGAAGATTAATGGCCTCCTGCCATTTGACCAAGACACTCCCAAAGACCTGTCCAAGTGGACACCTACCCCTGTTGGTCGCTTCTTCCTAGCACCAGGAGCTGCATCAGTCTTGACCAAGTGGCAGACAGCTCGCCGTAGCTCCCCTGAAGACGATGACAAAGCGGCCCAAAGAGCAGCTTTGGCCCTTCGTGAACAAGAAGCTAGGGAACGTTTCCACAATCTAGCTGACCTTGGTGCTGCAGCTTATAAAGCCCTCAGACGAGAGGGAAACCTTCCTGGATGGATGGCAGATGTACGAGCAGATGTTGAAGAGCTTGCGCGAAACAAAGAGTTTTCTAAGGCAGCAGATGCCATTGAAAAAGCATTAACACGCTTGGACAAAGAGCGTGGCGGAAACAATGACCTCGTAGTCCGCGGTCTCAACATCCGCCGCTTGGTGAAACAGAAAGGACTCTCATTCGCAGTAAAAAACAAAGACCTGGACCTTTTTGGTCTCGCTACAAAAATGTCGAACTTCCAGCGATTGGCTAGAGCAGGCAAAGTAGCCCAAGCCAATGCTGAAGGTGCAGCACTGGAATCCTTGATTAAACGGTTCAAAGATTAATTGCCAACGAACACTTCGAAATGGAGGCCCCAATGAGCGCTAGAAAAACAGTATTAATCGCATTGACCTGTGGATTGATCTCATCGTCATACCTGCTTGCCGAACCAGGCTTTCAAGCGGAAGGCAGACCAGGAGCTTGGATAGATAACAATCCTGGTGCAGCAAGAGCTTTATACAAAGAAGCGAAGCAGCACTCAGGATGGGCACGGCAAAATCCAGGAGCAGCTCGCGCACTGGCAAATGAAGTTAAAGAGCACGGTCATTACCTGAATAACAATCGTGGTTTAGCTAGAGCCCTTCATGGAGAGCTCGAGCAGCACGGTCAGTATCTGAACAACAACCGAGGTGTTGCTAGGGCTCTACACGGTGAACTAGAGCAACACGGTAAGTGGCTCAATAAAAACCGCGGTGCAGCGAAGAAGCTTTACGGCGAAATTGAGCAACATGGCTCATACCTCAACAAAAACCGTGGCGTTGCCAAAAAACTCTACGGAGAAATCGAACAACATGGCAATTATCTAAAAAACAACCCCAAGGTAAGCCGCTCCATTCATAGAGCCTATGAAAAAGACGGCAAATGGATGAACAAACATCGCAAAGCAACTAAAAGGGGTTACAAAGCTGTTGAAAAGAGAGGCAAGTTCTTCAACAAACATCGCAATGCTAGCAGGAAAGGATACCGCAGAGCACGAAGAAGAGTTAAAGGACGCAGACGCTAATCATTAGCGGACCCATCTCGTAAAGCCCTGCTCGAAAGAGCGGGGCTTTCGTTGTCTCGTCCTTCCCTGTTATTATCCCCTTATGGGTGCCCTATTCGTCATAGGTTTCTGGGTAATGATCATAGCTGTTGCAGTACTTGCAGGACAGCATGAGCGGGAAGCCCATACCAAACTTTTCAGCGATTTTGCGGCCCGTCGGGGCGGTCGATTACTCAAAGAAGCTTCCCTCTTTGAACCATTTCCTGAGGTGGGTCTAGTTCATGCGGGAAAACAAGTCCGTTTGCTGGAATCATCTTCTGGCGGTAAACATCCCGTTTATTACACGGAAGCCAGGTTGTATATTGGCCCCTCCAATCCACTTGGATATCGATTGGAAATCTATCCCGAAAGTTTCATCTCATATGTAGGTAAATTTTTTGGTATTCAGGACATAGAAATCGGTGATTCAAGATTTGATGAGCTATTCATCTTACAGTCCAATCAGGAAAAGACCCTGCGTAAACTTCTCGACGGCCGTGTCCGAATGCTCATATTGCAGCTGTATGAACTCTTTGGCACGAACAACATCTACCTAAAGATGGATAATTACTGGCTCATCGTGAAGAAAGATGTCCGTATTTCTGACCAACGGAGGCTTGAAGTTTTTTACGATCTCTCAGCTTCATTTTTTGATTCCATCCTAGAATTTCTTGGGGCTGCAACTTCTATCGAAGAGGCAGCAGATGCAGCTGGTATCGAATTCATCACCGAAGATACTGTTCTGCAGATATCTGAAGAGAAGCCTCTTTGCCAAGTATGCGGAGAACCCATTGAAGATGGAGTCAACATCGTCCATTGTTCCTACTGTAAAACTCCACACCATCAAGATTGCTGGGAATACAACGGACGCTGTTCTACTTATGGCTGCCGATCGACTATGTGTACCATTCCACCTAAAAGAAGACTTCGTTAATTTTTAGGGTCAAGAAATAACAACTTGATTTGTGAGATAATAATGACCACATTCGACGACATTCTCTTCATCTGCATCCCACTGGAAAAAACTATAATCTCCGTTGTTGGGATCGATGACCAAGGCAGTCTGCCACGAAAGACTGAAAAAATTCTTGTGCACGAAGACGTCTCTTTGGGAGAAATAGACTCCTGAACGTGGATGGGTATGGTACCACCCAACAATCTGCCTGTCGGGATAGAGGTATTCCTTGTCCCTTTGAATGGCAGCCCATGTTTCATGGGTAAATTTGACAGCAAGAGTTCTTGACTGAGTGTACTGAGCTTCAATGAAATCGTCGATAACGACAAACTCTATGGAGTTATAGGAATAATAACCACCAACAAAAACACCACCAACTTCTCGGCGTTTTTCGTGGCTCACCTTTTTAATCAGTCTATCGAGCAATGAATCTTCGAGAATAATCTCAACTGAATTTTGGCCTACGGCACCTTTAGAAAACACACGGCCAGAAAACTGAGGATCAAAAAGCGGAAAGATGCGTCGTTCAGGCTGAACGGTCTTTACTTCTCCGAAGCGCTGGGAGCTCACTTCTTGTCCTTCCCAACAGGTGTTCCTACTACCGGAATGCATGGTAGGCTATTGCTACAGACAGGAGGAGAACACCCTCATGGTCCAGAATAACATTCTTTCAGGAAGCGGTACAGCAGATACCTTTCTGCAGCTACTCAATGAGATTGATGAACAAAACAATCAGTATTCCAGCCAACGCAATTGGGGCTGCCTCTGGGCCGTCATTTTTATTGCATTGACTGTTGTACTGGCTGTTGTATTGCCCCTTGCTGTAATCACAGGTTTGATTGCACTTTGGAAGTTGGTTTCTGCCTGGAATGCTTCAGCAAAAATTAGTTCAACGACTCATTTTCCCTTCCTTAGGGACACGCTCACCGTTTTGAACAACGATGCAGCCAAGAAAAAACCCTTCAAAATCAAATGTGACTTCAATCCCGTTGAAGAAAGTCACAAACAAACCCACTGTGACTCCAGTTTCTGGTCCTCTGTCACAGTAACGACTTACGTCGATCCCTGGTTGGATATGCTGGTAAACCTGTCAGATGGTAATAATGTCCGCATATGCGCAGAATCGACTCATGTGGTCAAAGCAAAAGCCAAACGTAAACGAACAAAATATTCACGTAAATACAAACACAAGGTGTCCATCAAGCTAGATGTAGATCCCGTGGCTTTCAGAGGTGTAATGTCAGGCGACCAAATCGTAGGCACAACAGCTAGTTCACTTACATTCCGCTCTGTTTCAGCAGAAGGACACAAGATTAGAGCAAATCTCGTTGCTACTTGTGGAGCCGTTGATGCCTGTTCAGTCCTAAAGGCCCTTTCTGCCCTATATACACTGCTCATTCCTGTCAAAAAGAGACGACGAGTAAAAAAGGCTGCAGCAGCTGCAGGATAGGCCCAATATATGTATTGTGTTGAAGAGTTTTCCCAAGACAAAGACCTAGTCTCTTCTCTCTTTGCCTCCCTATTGAGTGGTGCTCCGCCAACATTGAGATCTGCCAAGGTAAAACTGACTGCCCGCTGCAACCTTCGCTGTTATATGTGTGGTTATTGGAAAAGCAAAGAAGAGGATAGAATCAGCACAGAAAGGGCTCTCCAACTCGTAAAAGAACTACAAGCTCTGCAATGCCGCAAAGTGCATTTTTCTGGGGGAGAGATATTGCTGCGCTCTGATGCACCTGAAATTCTTACAGCTGCGGCTGAGACAATGCGGGTAAACATAACGACAAATGCCACTCTTATCTCAAAAGAGGTGGCAAAAAAACTCGCACGTTCCGGTATCCGGTCAGTTGCTCTATCCGTTGATTCAGCTCAACCAAAAATCCACGACCGTATGCGTGGCCAAAAAGGTGCGTGGCGACGGACCTTAAAAGGTATACACAATCTTCATGCAGCTCGACTACGCTGGCATCCCAAGATGAAGTTACGTATCAACACCGTAGTCACTCGCCACAATTTTCGCCAATTGGAAGAGCTACCAGATCTTCTTGCAGACATTAAACCCAATCAGTTGTTGCTCATCCCAGTTGATGAAAAGAACAATCTCCGTATAGGTCTCAACAGAAGCATGATAAAGGAATACAATGCCAACATTGCACCCGAGTTGGCATCCCGTGGGCTGGATATGGGCTTTTTCAAGAGTTCGGCAGATGCGTACCCCTTTGGACGGCATTTGGAGGAAATTGAACTTGCAGCCAAAGGTAAATATGCTTGTGGTTATTTTGAAAAGCACCTTTGCTGGGTACCCTGGTTGCACACCTTCGTCTCAGCTGACGGATCTGTTTATCTGTGTTGCATGAGCCGCAACAGAATCGATCCAATCGGCAACATCAATGATGGAAAACTCAATGATATTTTTCACTCTGCTGCTTACAAAGCCAAAAGAGAAGAAATGCTAAAGAGTCGTTTGGACATATGTCGTAAATGTGACAATTTCATGCGTGAAAATATGGAAATATCCAAGGTACCAGCAGTGGCTGAATTCGAGAAGAAATACAGCCTCGATTAGTCTTCGTCAGCCTCTTTGGAAAGCTGTTCCAAATCATCGAGTTCTGGTTTGAGATGTTTTTCGAAACAGTCAGGACAAACACCGTGACTAAAACGCATCTTCGTACGTTCTTGCATATAGGTCTCAACTTGTTCCCAATAGTTGTCATCGTTACGCACTTTGCGACAATAGGCACAAATGGGTAACAAACCTTCGAGAGTCTGAATTTTGTGAACAGCCTCTTCGAGATCTTTGATGCGTTGAGCCAAAGTTTCCTCTAGCTCTAGTGTTCGCAAACCAACCTTCAGCCGAACCTCGAGTTCGCGTGGGTCGAATGGTTTGACAACATAATCATCTGCACCAGCATTGAGGCCTTCGAGAAGATCCTGTTTCTCTTGTTTGGAGGTCAATAGGACTACGTAACGATAACCAGGTAAGTCTGCTTCACGAATGCGTTTGCAGAGACCAACACCATCGAGACGGGGCATCATCCAGTCGATGATGGCCATTCTCAGGCCTTCATTCTGCAGAGCTGTCCAAGCCTCTTCACCATCTCTCGCCAAAACAGTCTCGTGTCCCCATTTTGTGAGGACAGCCTCGAGCAAACGGAGAGATACGGGATCATCGTCAGCTATTAATATCTTCATGTCTTTTAGCTCGCTCCGAAGTCACTGTCTTCTCGTTCGAGGGCTGCTGCTCCAGCTAGTGTTTCAGTTTCTCTATGTTCATCAAAAATGTGGGCATCACGTTCATCATAATAACTGGTCGAACGATAACTGCGTCGATAGCGGTAATCACTCCCCCAATAATGCGGTTCGTAATCCCGATAATAATATCTGCGGTAAGAATGCCTTCGGTAGTTGGTGTCATCTTGGACACCCTGCTCAGCTGCACAGCGAGAGCACAGAACTCCTTTGGCTGTGGCTACGGCATGGTCTTGGCAAAGGGGACACTGACAGCCTGTACACTTGGCTGTAGCTTGCTTTTTGCAATCTTTGATTGTCAAAAAGCCTGTCTTTTCACGACAGGTAGCAACTCCAGCCTCGAGGGCACAGTCAGGGCAATATGGATGCTCTTGCGAGTCTTTGTCCATATGAAGGACACAGATTCTTTTGCGGCAAGAAAAGCAATTTGCAGACGCCTCCTCGGGACAAGGTTGTCCACTTGCTTCGTTCAAGCAATCACAGCTCACGACAGGCCCTTTCTTTAAAGTAAAACGCGCGTCTAGGCATATTAGAAAAATAGGGTACTTGCGTGCAAGTAGGACTTTTTTTACGGCCCATGTCAATCCTGGAAATTATTTTTTCCGTTTTTGAAGCAATCCATTTTACCTTAATCCTCACATCCCGACAGAATTTGTAGATTTTCTTGACAATGCCTTGACAGTCGCGACATACATGTAAGCGTATGGGTATTATAGAGTATAGAGAATGGCGCCCAAGAGAACTGCACCTGGCGGTTCTAATTTGTCTCATTCTTCTAGTGCAAAGTGCACAGGCCGTTTCATTCTCCCCAGTTGTCTCACCATTGATTCGTGAAGCGGAACGTCTGTCTGCCTCAGGTCAATATCGACAAGCCAAAGCGAAACTGAAGGATGCTCTCAAAGTCGAACGTGGCAAAGAGCAGAGAATGGACATTCGCATCCGCCAATGCAACCTCTATCTCGATGCAGGCAAGGTAGAGCGTGGTCGTGAGTTATTGCGAAAGATGTTGAACAAAGTGTCTGATCCAGCCATCTTTATCGCCCTCTCTCGTGCACTGATGTATTACCACCCCATACAGCGGGACGAAGCTCGTCGTTTGTTAGATGTCGTCATCAGAAGAGATCCACAAAACTGGAATGCTTTGGTCGAATTGGGTTACTGCGAATTTTATGATGGCAAAATTCAAGAAGCCGCTGCCAATTTCCAAAAGGCAATAGCAGTCGAAAATGAAGCTGTCCAAGCTTTCATGGGTTTGGCTGATTGCCACTTTGCCTCCAAAGAATTCCAAGCTGCTATCATCGTATTGGAGAAGGCATTTGCCTTTGCCCCCAAAGATGCTAGGCTCCCCCATCGTATTGGTGATTGTTATCTGGCATCGGCATTAGAAAAGCGGATGACAAAAGCTATCACCTGGTACGACAAAGCATTGAAGCTCAATGCTTCACCAAAATACATGGCCTCTTTGATGATGGTTTTCTTCGCACGCTTGACAGCTGGAGATGGCAAGCCCATTTACGAAAAAATTAAAGAAATCAATCCTCATAGTACATATGTGAACTGGGCGGACGGTGTGTTCCTCGAACTGAAGGGGCAAATCGGCCAGGCTCTGAAACATTACGAAGAAGCGGTACGAAAGGATCCGCAAAATTGGCTAGCCCACTTC
>CAZXTJ010000323.1:0-9300 GCA_964643655.1 uncultured bacterium | reverse complement strand
GAGCAACCTACCCAAAGCGATGGTGTTTTTGCTGGTCGTCGTATCTCTTCTCATCGGAGGAGTGTGGCTCTCTTCAGGTAAACGGAAAAAGCTACGGAACAAGGCGTTGAAGACTGAGAAAACTGAAGTGAAAAAGGTAATCAAGGATGCCATTGGCTGGACTCCTCTCCATCACGCAGCCAAAGGAGGGCAAGAATTTGTCATCACTTCCTTGTTGACCAAAGGGGCTGATGTGAATGCTGTTGACGATTATGGGTGGAGTGCTCTCCATATAGCGGCCCACGAAGGCCATCTTCCTGCCATCAAAGTCTTGTTGGCCAAAGGAGCCAATATTGATGGCAAAACCAAAGATGGTTTGACTCCCTTGATGTGGGCAGCAGAGACGGGTAGGGATGAGATAGTGCAGTTCCTCTTGAATAGAGGAGCAGAAAAGCGAGCCAAAGATCTCTGGAATAAAGAGGCGTCAGATTACGCCAAAGGGGCAGGTCACGAAAGCTTGGCCTCTCTCCTCCAGACTCCGTAGCGAAACGCTACGTCCGTCCGTAGTCTTTTGCTACGGCTCCAAAGGTGAAAGAAATCTCAGATTACTTCATTGTTCTCGAAAAGACCATTAATAAAGGAAACACTGTTTGTGCCAAAGTTGGCAGAGGCCTTGCTTTGCTTATTGGTGTCTACGAAATCTTCCCTCTCTTCCTCACCGAGGAGACAAGGCTATTAGCGGCCCTGCTAGGGCCGCACTTTTTTTTGTCCGGGAATTTTTATGGGATAAAAGGCAGTGTTGTTGGCTTCGTTCTCTTCTTTGATGGCGTCACTGGAATCAATGACAACACCAACAAAGTAGGGTGGCCACCTGCGCATGACAGGGATTTCCAAAGAGCCACGCAGTTTTACGCGTTGCCACTTACCAGGAGCCAACTTGCGGATTACTTCTCGTCCTCCTTTGAGGAGGCAATCGTCTTTGTAATCGGGTCTGTAGATGGCTGGAATACGGTCGTAATCTACCCGTTCACTCTTCGATAGAACCACGTCGAGAGCAAAAGGAGCTGTTGTGGCTACTTTGCCAATATTTCTGATATCAATTTCGAGAAGATTCTGCAGCTTTGTTCCTGGTTTGAGCACCTCTTGGCTGAGCAATCTAATCCGAGCCACCAGGTCGGGTTTGTCAGGTGGCGGTGGAACAATACGAATAGGACGAAAAGCCACATTGTTCTTTTCGTTGCGCTCTTTTATCTGATTGTCTTCGTCGAGAGTGACGCGGATGATGTAACGGCCATAGGCTAGTTTTTCAGGCAATTTGAGGCTGTCGTCTAACAAGACTTTAGTTGGTCTATCAACTGGCAGGCGTGGCACTACTGTCTTGGTCAAGAAGTACTCTTTGCTACCTTCTTTGGGCATACGGTGTTTGCTGAGGACCACTTTTACGGGCACATCTTCTGTATATCCATCACCGCGGTTACGAAGAGTAATCTTCAGTTTTCTGCCAATCTTCCTGCCTGGCCAAAGCTTGCCACTGATGGCCACACGAGCAGTTAGGTCTGGCATGAGGTCATCAACTGCTGCCTCGGCCAGAAGCAAAGCAGGTGATAGAAACACTAGGAAAAAGGTTAATAAAGTTTTTTTGTCCATGACATGGACGATACAACGATGAAAGGCGCACATGCCATGGCCTTCCAATACTTGTTTCATGACCCTTTCCCTGCTAGTATGACCGGCCTTGATAAAGCATGTAACCAAAAACTTACATACATATGACGAGAAAAGAGGAACCCAATGAGCGACAAGGTATTCGAAGGCCTCGAGCCCAAGAATGTGTGGAAACACTTTGCCGAACTTCTCAAGATTCCCCGTGAATCGAAAAATGAAGCAAAAGCTGCTGAATACGTGGAAAAAGTAGCCAAAGAAAAGGGCTGCGAAATCAAACGCGACGATCTCGGTAACGTAGTCGTCAAGGTTCCTGCAACTAAGGGTTATGAAGACAAACCCATAGTCGTCATTCAGGGACATTTGGACATGGTTTGTGAAAAGAACAAATCCAAAGAGCACGACTTCGCCAAAGATCCTATTACTGCCGTAAAAGAAGGCGACTGGATTACAGCTGACGACACCACTCTTGGTGCTGACAATGGTATTGCCATCGCTGCTGGTTTGGCCATCATTGAAGACGAAGATGCCGTTCACGGTCCTTTAGAACTCTTCTTTACAGTTGATGAAGAGTCTGGTATGAGTGGCGTAAAGAAAATGTCCGGTACTTTGCTCGAAGGTCGCACCCTCCTCAACCTCGACTCAGAGGAAGACGGAATTCTCTACATTGGTTGTGCTGGTGGCGTAGACACCAAAATGTCCATCGATGTGAAAAAAGAGAAAGCACCTGAAGGTTACGTCCCAATGTTGCTCAACATTGGTGGTCTCAAAGGTGGACACTCTGGTTGTGATATTCACCTCGGTCGTGGCAATGCCATCAAACTTCTTGCCCGCGCACTCGTTTACCTTGGTGAGAAAGTCAAAGAAGCAGACTTCCGTGTTGCTTCTCTCGACGGTGGCAACAAACGAAACGCCATTCCTCGTGAATCAGAAGCCACTCTCTACTTGGATCCAAAAGCCAAAGGCAAAATGGAAGAAGCTCTCAAAACACTCGAAGACGAGTGGAAAATCGAGTTCAAAATCCAAGAGCCTGGTATCGCCCTCACACTAAAAGAAGAAGGCGCTAAACCTGGTGACGTAGTAGCCAAAGAAGATTACGAACGTATCATCCAATTGCTCTACACACAGCCCAACGGTGCTTTGCAATACTCTGCAGCCATCGAAGGTCTCGTCGAGACATCCACCAACTTGGGTGTTGTTCACCTCGAAGGCAACACAGTCACATCCACAAGTTTGACTCGCTCTTCTTTGGAAAGTGCCAAAGCAAGCGTAGCTGCTCAAATGCGCATCATTGGCAACATGATTGGCGCTAAAGTGGATCAAGAAGCTGGCTATCCTGGCTGGAACCCCAACCTCGATTCCAACGTTCTCAACAAATCAAAAGAGGTCTACAAAGAGATGTACGGCGAAGAACCAGAAGTGAAAGCCATTCACGCTGGTCTCGAATGTGCAATCATCGGTGGCAAGGTGCCCGGTATGGACATGATTTCTTACGGTCCAACAATTACAGGCCCCCACTCACCAGATGAAAAATTGCAGATTTCCACAGTGCCCAAATTCTACAAATACACCAAGGCTCTTCTGAAAGCCCTTGCTTCATAAGAATTTTAGGCAAATAAAAAAGCGCCCTCCCCAAATGGAGAGGGCGTTTTTTAGCGTTTTGTAACTTGATCTCCTATTATTCTTTGGATGCCTCTTCAAGCTCTGTCCAAACCCTTTCGAGTGCAGCAAGTTCAGACTTAAAGCTCTTTCTTTTGTGCCATTTGTGTAACTCTGGGCAGTTATCAAATATGAAGTTCTCAAAATTGCGTATTTCATATTCGAAGGAGATATAGCATTTAAGGTATGTGTTGAACTGCTTTAAGAGAGCTGTCTCCCATTTGTCTTCGATTCCTCTGAGAGTGCGATATTCTCTATGAGCGGCTTGCGCGACGAGCACAGTTTTTGCAGCATAGATATCACGTTTTAGCTCATCGATTTTAATTCTTGCTTCAAGTGCTGTTAGTCTCTCTTGAGATTTATGAACACTTTTGGAAGTGATGTATCCTAGGTGTTTAACACCACGTATATTGCAGAGAATGTCAGCGGCCATATCTACATATTTATCTACACCTTTGGCCCTTTTGAGCAAATCTCTAACTTCTTCGATTGTTTCATGATGATCCTTTTTCTTGGCGACAATCGCTGAGATTGTTTCCTTGACAGTTTTGAGGTCTTTGGCTGTTTTGTTGTGCAATGAGAACATCAGTGCTGCATTGCTACTAAAGGCCTTTAGCTGCTTTTTCTCAGCCTTTATCAGCTTTAGTTGAGGTTCTATGCTTTTCTTTACAGAGTCAGAAGAGCTCTTTTGATTCTTTAGAATAAGCCCCTTAGCGCTTAGTAGATTAAGCATGTCAAATGCTGGCCTGAATAAATCGGATGTTTTTTCAGTGATGGGTTTATCGTCAACTAACTTGCTGGTGATCTTGTTGAAAATGCCGTTCCTAAGATTTCTGTAATAACCAAATTGACGTTCGATATCCAGTATCGGATTCGCCAAACAAAGTACAGATGAACATGAGAGTAATAGAAAAAAGGAAGTGAGCTTAAGTAGATATCGCATAAAATAATGCTCCTTAGGTTGTTTCACTGTTAAGTTGCACAAAAATCGAGTTTCAGAGCGCAGTGACTAGAAATAGTATCCGTACCAGATGTACCAACGTTTGCGTTCTCTTCGCGTCAGAGTGCTTGCGGATGGACGAGCCACAATACGCCCTAAGGCGTTATATACCTTAACGGTTACTTTAACTTCTTCTAGCAACGGTTCAGCATGTTTGGCCAGTTCCGTTTTGGTTTCCTCATCCATGAAAAAGTCCTCGACTGCTGTCTGTGTTACACCGCCCTGTACGATGCTCACTTCACCAACCTTAGATACTTCAGCATGGGCATAGTAGTCGGAGAACAACTCTTGCTGGTTATCCCATAGGTACCGCAATCGTTGTATCGCTAAAGGTCCCTTTTTCTTTTCGGGTGCTATACAGTCGAGAAAAAGATTGAAGTTCTTCTCCTTTATTGCGGTTAACAATATCTCCATCAAACGCCCAGGTTTTACGTCATCAGGTATTGCGGTGATGGAGAAACCCTTCGCAATTATGTCATCAACGTCCTTTTCTCCGACGTAATGGGCACCTAGTTCGTTGTTTTCGTCGAAGATTGCAAACACCCTGCCTGGTACATAGAGAGCAACAGGTTCAACTTCCCACCCCCATTGTGTACCAATGGTCTTTTTCTCGCCTGCTTCTGGAATCTTTAGTGACGGATCGCCAATTGTGCCAACAATCGTCCACTTGTCAGGAATAACAGATGAAACTTGCCTCTTATAGCGTTTGATAGCTTCGTATGGTCCAATGAAAGAACGAGCAGATACATCTATGTAATACATTCCTTTAGTTTTTGATCCTATAGAAACAAAGCTGACTCCATCATCGGTGAATTCATTGCGAGGGTATTCAAAACCCTCAAGAACAATGGTTTTACCCTTCATAGAGTCAGCTGGGACCTTCGTCGGTCCGGGAACCGGAAAGGTCTTTTCAAGGAAGTTATCTCTTGTCTTGATTGACTTTACATATTCTTGCCATTTCTTTTTGGCTCTTGCGGAAACCTCATTAGATAAGGTTTTTCCTTTTTCTCTATAGGCAAGCATCTCAGGAGTAATGACTTTGTTCTGCCCTTTGCTGCCTTTGAGGGCTGCTTTCGCTCTTTTAAAAAGCTCCTTCACCTTTAGATTGTCAGGCCATTTAATACAAAGTTCCTTGATTTCTTTCAGAGCTCTTTGTTCTTGCGAGCCGAGTTTGAATGGCTTTCCATCAGCCTTTTTCACTCGTTGCTCAAACTTCATCAGATAAAATTCTGTACCTTGAATGTCCACACTTCTAGGGCCTTTCGGGGCCGCGTCGAGTCTTGCCAATGCGTGTGGAAAGAGAGACGTTGATAGCAACACAACGATGAGCAAAAGTGATTTGTTGGGAAACACGTAATCTTCCTCCTAGAGAGTAATTAGGAACGTTCTGTGGAGAACTTTTGGGTTTGTTCGATACCTAGAGTTACGAGGATTGTTGTAAATGAGGTGCCACGTCACAGTAAGGTCATATGTGGTCCAAGTGGTAGCTTATTCAGGCTTCCTAGGGTTTTTCCTACTTGCATTGGTCCTCCCCAACTTAAGTGAAAAGATGGGGGAACTCGACCATCAAGCCCCCCCAGGTGTTAATGGGGAGTTTAATAATGTGGAGTTTCATATTCCAGTATTTTTCTCGCATTTTGCAATATGAGAAGTGAACCACTTTGTGAAAATGATAGAATTTTCTCGAACTAGAGAGGGATTGCAGGGCATGGGCCATTTGGTGCAAAAATAAGAAAAAGATGATTGGAAAAGCGAAATGAATAGAAAACAGAGAGCCAAATTGGCCCAAGAGACAGTGAAGATTCTCGAGCTTGGTCGTTATCGAGTTGGCGACGAGTGGTTGTACATCAAAGACGATATAGAAAAAAGTGTCCAAGGGACTGTCTCTTATCCAACTGAAAAAGAGATTCCTCCTTATCAATCGTCAGATTGTAAGACAGAGTTTTTTGTGGAAAACGAATCCACTTTGGCTGGGGCAAAGAGGATGGCTGAGCATAATCCTGCTGTTTTGAATTTTGCATCAGCAAAGAATCCTGGTGGTGGATTTTTAGGAGGATCTCAAGCTCAAGAGGAGTCCCTGGCTAGGTCTTCGGCTTTGTATGCTGCTCTGACTGCCAATATGGAGATGTATGAGTTTCATCGCCAACAAAAAGACCCAATGTATTCCGATTGGGTAAAGTATTCGCCCAATGTTCCTGTCTTTAGGAATGATGAAGGGGCCTTGTTGGCAGAGTCATTTTCTGTTTCTTTTGTAACTTGTCCAGCCGTCAACGCTGGAGTTGTTTTGGATAGAGATAAAACCAGAGGCAAAGAAATAAGCGAAATCATGGCTCGCCGAGCTGCTCGTTTTCTCTCCATTATGGCTGCTCACGGTCATAAGCATTTGGTTCTGGGTGCGTGGGGCTGCGGAGTTTTTCGCAACAAACCAGATGACGTGGCCAACATGTTTCACAGCTTACTAACCAATGAATTCGCTGGCGTTTTTGAACAGGTTCTATTTTCTATTTATGACAGTAAGAAAGGTCAGCCAGCTTTGAGTGCATTTCAAGCCGTTTTCCAATAGAGTGGTTATGAATAGTTTCAACTCAAGAGCAACAACTTCCATGACGTGCTTCGAATAGAGTAAGTGTTGATGAATCATAAAGAGGAAGTCCTGGATAAAGGGAAGGGCGTCGTTTTGACTATCTCAAAGGCCCTTTCCATCCTATCCCTTTTTGCCTTGTTCCTTGCGGTGGTGTCATACGTTGTTGGAGTTTATGGAGCAACCCAGAAACGGGTGGATGATTTTCAGCATGTGGTGGAATGGCAACATGCCTTTGGCTTGGATAGAGAGCAACTGTTCGAGTTATTGAGCAAGGATTTGGCTGACAATGAAACCGTTCATTCTGCCGCCACGAGAAAGTGGATCTTCCTCGAGCCAGACGAAAAAGCTGTTCTGTCACTCCTCACCAAGAGTACGTGGATAAACCCATTCAAGGAATACATGGTCCGCGACAGTGAGCTGGAGAGATTAGGAGTCAACGAACAAGGACTTGCTCATAGATTTCGATTGGGTGAAGGTCTTTCTCAGGTGCGTTATGTCAGATTGGCAGATTTCATCGACAATCACTCTTTGAGAAAGGAAATGCTTCTATCCTCGGCATATGCTTCTGAAGAGATCTTTCGTCACAGGAAAGAGTTTTCGTGTCATCCAGTCCCTTCCATTTTCGACAAGTGGTGTAAAGCGGACGAAGCCTTCCTGAAAAAGCTTGTTACTCAGGCACGTTCCCCTCTCATTCGTGTGTCTGCTCTGTCGAAGCTTGAATTGAGTGCAGATGAATTGTTGACAGTCTTTAACAAGAGCCAAAATATTGTCGTAAAACGATACTGCATCAAACGACTCGATGCATTGACGGGGCAGGGCACGCGGGATTACGCTTGGCAGGCATTTTTGGTCCATAAAACCTACCGAGAAAACAAGTCGAGATATTCACGTTTTGCTGAACGATTTGCTTTTGCTGAAGATGTCTCATCGATTTCGGAGTATCGAAAACCATTTGGATTTATCAAACTCTTTGCAGAGCCTACTTTTGTTCTTCTCGTCATATTCTTTTTTAGCGCCAACATTTGGGCTCTCATTATCTTGGCCGCGAGTAAACACAAACTATTCTATCTACAATATCTTAACTTCATACTTCTTGGGTGGGTGCTGCTCTGCTCTAAATATGTGTTTTTCTCTTGCTATCCTTACCTGGCTGGTGCTTCTCCATTGACGGTTCTTTCAGCTGGTGTCGAGACAAGTATTGTCGTATTTCTCATTGCTTGGGGAGTCACTGGTTTAATCATTTTTGGTGTTACACATGAACTGCCCCTTGGCATTCCGGTTTACAGGGTCAAAATTCATTCGCCAAAGCTGCACGAGTTTCTCATGGACCGATATTTACTTTGGATTCCTTATTTGGCTGCCATTGTCTACAATTGGACGTTTTTCAAGAAGATCTTCTTTGAGTGGTAAGTGTTGCGAGCATTTTCGCAAGTTGCCTGCCCCTCCTAAAGCAAAGACTAAAGCAAATGGGGCTCGCGATCCTTTGGTTGTCGGACAGAGTGTCTAATCAATTCCCACAAGCAAACGGACGATTTGGTTGGCCTGATGATTTGCACAGACAGCCACACGGGGGGCCATCAATCCACTGCCCGGTTTGGCTTCAGAGGTGAAGTCTCCGCAGATATAGAGATTGCCCATTTTTTTGGTTTTTATGAGGTTGGCGGGATCTGTTCCGGCCATGCCTGAGGCTGCGACGAGGGGGATTTGGGGACATTCACTTTGCAGTGTTTCAATGAGCATTATTTTTTGCTCAGCGCTATCAAAAGCTTCGGCCACGGCATCACAGCTTTGGAAGAGTTCGAGGGCGTTGTCTTCTGTGATTTTTAGGTTGTGCGCCGTCACTTTGGTGAAGGGCGTAATTCGTTTTATTGTGGCTTTGATGGCTTCTGTTTTGGGTAAACCTAGTTGGTCGAGGAAATACTGTTGGCGGTTGATGTTTGTTGGTTCGACGACGTCGTAGTCCACGAGGATGAGGTGGCCTACGCCTATGCGGGCAAGGGAGATGGCGATGTTGGAGCCCAGTCCGCCGAGGCCTGCTATGCCCACGGTGGCTTTGTGTAGTTTTTGAGCTACGCCTGGTGTGTGGCGGGCGCACATTAGGGCCCAGAGTTCGTCGTCTGTGGGTTTTTCGCCTCTTGTGAAGAGGACGATTTCGTCGCCATCTGCCACTTGAGTGTCTATGGAACAAGGGAAACCGTTGCGCACGATGACGTCAGCGCCGGGGTGATGTTTTTCTATGAGAGAAGCCACCGTCGTGCCAGAGGGCACTGTCAGTGGCTTTTCGTTCAGTGATATCTTCACGGGCTCTTTTTAGCCGCCTGTCATCATATGGATGACTTTGACCTCAGCTTCGTCAGGTATAGAGAAGGTCTCGTATTGTTTTTTCTTTACGAGTTCACCATTCACTTTGACGATG
>CAZXTJ010000322.1:0-9317 GCA_964643655.1 uncultured bacterium | reverse complement strand
TGAGTCGGCGAGGAGCCATGGCCGGTGCAGTAGCCGATCCTACCCTATCTAGGCGCCCTGCCGAAGTAGCTTTGGCAACTTTCGAGATGTTGAAGAAAAATGTGGCTCTCCGTTATTCCATCCACAATGCTTGGGTAGATCAACCTCCTGATGATGTCATCGAAGTAGACGTCAATGTCGACCAAAATGGTGCTTTGTACACTCGCGTCTACATCCGTTTGACCATGAACTTTTTGTTGTTACCAAGCCGAGGTAAGCAAAATCGTGGATTTATTCCCATCGCCTGCACTTCAGTAATAATGAACGAGACACAAGGGAAAAGACGCGATGCCCAGAAGGTTTTCGAAAAAGAACGCTTTCAGATAATCGAGTTGGCCAAAGGAAATGTAGCCAAAAAGCTCAAGGAGCTCCTCCAATGAGATTACTGTTTCGAAAAAAAAGGAGCAAAGGCCAGGCAATGGTGGAATTGGCCCTCTCCTTACCTCTGCTATTGGCCGTTTTGGCGGCCATCATCGAACTTTCCATGCTCATTTCTCACGCATCGACACTTCAAGAGGCTGTCAACCAAGCCTGTCGCTTTGGCGCAGAAAACAAATGCACAATTGAAGATGTGAAGGCCCGAGTAGAGAAATATTTGGAAAATGACAAACTTCTGCAAAAAGAAGATTTGGATGTAGACGTTGAAGAGAGCGTTGATTTCAACGGCTCACCAACTCTTACTATCCACGCAACTCTAAAAATGCGCCCCTGCTCCTTCACTCATCTTGGCACATTTACAGCCACTGCCTCAGCTACTTATCGCAAGGAGTGGGGCGGACCCATGCCCTAAAGCTTTGCTTTCGTAAAGCTTCCACTAACTGATCATGTACATGTTGTGCTAGGATCACGGTGACGAGCGCGTCCCGTCGCGGTTGTGACGTGCTCAAAAAAAGCGAAGGGTCTAATGCGTTTTCTGGCTCGAAGAAATAAGGGTCGCCGTGGCGGAGTTTTGGTACTCGTAGCCTTTGGCATGATGACCCTTTTGGCCATGACAGCGATGGTCGTTGACGTCAATCTCTGGAACTTAGAGAGAGCCAAGATAGAGCAAGGTGCTTCTGCAGCAGCAAGAGCTGGTTATATGCGCCTCAAGGACCTAGACTTCAACTACTCCAATCCTCGGACAAGACGATCTGTAGATGCCACAATACGTGAGTATCTCATTTTGAATGGAGTCTCCGAGATGGAGGCTGCCAATGCTAAAATCCATGTAAGCAAAAGGAATGTTGTTTCTGTCACTGTCAGACGAGTTGCAGGCACCTTTTTTGCCCGTGCAGCCGAGATAACATCGGTCTCTATTGCCGGAAATTCTCAGCTCAAGAAAGTCAACGACATCACACCTTTTGCCATCCCGCCAAGTTATCAAGACGATGACCACAACCAGATTCCCAACTTCGTCACAGTGAAGGGAAAAAAGGGATTTGTGGGCTCTACAGAGCGGTATCGACAAGGCCGCCCTTATATCATAAAGTACGGCAAACCCCTCATCTCGCTCTTTGATGACATGGTTCTCATTCCAATGGAGAGCAAAGAATTTGTCATTCCTGCCAAGGCATTTGCCAATTTGAAAATTCCTACGGGTATTGGTGGAAAATTCGAAATTTGTAATACGGGTTATTATATTCCCGCACAGCATACAAACAGGCGCGATATTTACAATGTGGGCATTTTCCGCGCTTATGGAATAGCCCATCGTGTTCTTGGTGGCCAAAAAGTTGATGGCGAAACAACGACGGTACACTGGATTCTGGGTTTTGCTGGCGGTTCTTTCTTAATCAAAGAAAAATACCTCAAATCAGTAGGTTTCACTTTCAAAGAGAAAGAAATGGGCGCTGGCGTCATCTTGGAAAATGGCAAGTCCACCAATGTAAAAGCCATCAAACTCAATCTATCCAATGCTGAACTTCCTTCTTTCGTCAAAGATCAGGCCTTCATCAGATATGTGACAGAGACTTTGCAGCCCAAAAAGAAACCTAGGGTCAAAACACTGGTTCTTTCGGCGCAACCGCAAATTTGTACGCTAACAGGTTCTGCAGATCCTGTGACGAGGATTATGGATTACGCTCGTATTCCCTACGTTGCCGTCAACGACGCCTGGGATCCCAAGTTCAATCAAGATCCCCGTTGTATGGCCAAATACTGCTACACCATCCACGACAAACACCCCAAAGCTTTCAAAAACCGGCGAGAATTCAAAAAATTCCTCGAGACAGCCACGAACGCAGCAGGGAAAAAGGGCTTCGACTGGTTACATATCCACCACGAGGATTTCACTGAAGGCGGAGAATATTCAGCTGAAAAAGAAGCCATTGTCGAGGGTATTCGTGCCTTCGTCAGAGAAGGTCACCACCATCTCTTTGCAGCCTGTCTTGCCATCGAGACTTTGGAAATCTTCCTCGCCGAGTCAGTCTTCGGTCCCAAACCAGAAGGACTCGTCCGAGAAATGCTCGACTTTGACAATACGCTAGCCTTCACCGATTTCGATTTGGACAAGAGTCGTGGAGGAACAGAAAAGGTTGGTTGGATCTCTTCAATCGATACAGAAAAGAAGGGTGATGAGAACCGCTGGTTCTTGACTGATTACCTCAATCCACGTTGTCAAAACCATGATGGTTTTGGTGGAGTTTACCTTGATCTCAATCAATACCCCGCCAAGCTCACTAGGCCAACGACAGATATTGCCCGCAAGATGGTTTCACCAGAAGGTTCGACAAACTCTGTTCGTCGCTCTGTTTTGAAAAAACATGTTACGCCTGAACACAACGGTGTAGAAATCACAGATATCAACAAACCTCTTCTCGTCCTTGGTCCAATTGGCTGTCCCACCAAGGGCATCTCCAAATGGAAAGGTGACTCCATTCGTTACCTCACAGGCGTCTTGGACGATGACGCCAATTTGAAGAATGGCCATGGTCAATTCACCTACCTCGGTGGTCACCGTCCAGCTGATGAAGAAGAGGGCACCGTCACCCTGGTTGGTAACCTTTATGAAGGTGTCTATTACGACTGGCCGCACACAATGGTGCCTGAGGTATTGAAACGAAAAAAGAAAGACGGCACCATAGAAGAGATACACGTTGACTGGAATGGTGACGGCAAAATCGGTGGGTTTACACCAATGATGCGTATCAACCGTGCTGATTTGGGTTTTGTTCCCAAATCAATTCCAGCAGAAAAAGCTACTAGCAGTGAAGGCTGGCCCACAAAAGGTGAAAAACCTCATGGCCTCAACGATCCCAAATGTCGCTGGACCATAGTTACGGGTAAACCAAACTACGAGAGTCCAGTGAACTCATCTTCTGCCGTTGTCCATGACTTCAACAATGATGGTGACTCTGATGACGTTTACATTGATTGTCACTACGTCAAATACAAACCCAACTTGGCTGGTCACCGCCTTTATCTCAACAATATCCTTTATGGATCCGTAGCAGCAGGACGTGAAAGAGAAGAGGCCACCAATCTTGGTGCCGTCAATCCAGGTGTCATGAAGTTTGGTGCAAAAAACGGAACTTATGGTTCTATGCGTATTGAGGGTGGTCAAAACTCATTCCGTGAAATGATGCAATATGGTTTCTCTTCCAAGTCGGGAATGCCTGTCGGCTTGGAATTCTCAACAGCACCTGGTGACTTCGAGAAACAAGTAGAGAAGTCTATGGACTTCAACTTCACAGACGCTCATGGAGAAATCAACTCTATTCCCTGGAATAAATCCGACAATGGCACTCGTGCAGGGCCTGGCCAGATCAAAATAGTTCCCGTAGTGGAACGTGCTGATGATCCGCGTAAATCCTATTATTTTGGTTCGAAGGGCCATCGTGTCAAAGTTGTCGGTTTTGCTCGCTTTTTCGTGATCAATACTAAAGTTGACACACTAACATTCACAGAAAACAGAAACAGCGTTCATTACCTAGGGGGCCCACCACTACCAGGAGAAGTACGTGGATACTTCCTTGGTTGGGTCGTTAAACCTGCCCGTGGCATAGGAAAATAACAAAAATGACTGAAGCCAATAAACGAGTGTTAATCGTTGAAGATGAAGAAGACATCCTGACAGCTTGGCGTGCAGCACTCGAATCAAAAGGTTATGAAGTTGAAACAGCAAATTCAGCGGAACGTGCTTTAGAGCTCATCAGGGAAAAGGATATTCACCTCGTGCTGACTGACATTGTCATGCCAGGTTTTGATGGTCTTCGTTTGACATCAGCAATCAAAGAGGAAGCGCCTTCCGTTAAGATATTGGCCGTCTCTGGAGGGGGCAAACTGGGCTCCCCTGAAGAATTACTCGACAGAGCAATCGATTTGGGTGCAGACCACGTACTCTGCAAACCAATTCGCTTAGCTGATCTTCTTGGCGCTGTCCATCGAGTCTTAGTCATCGATGGGATGTGATTTTCACTGGCCACTGCTTTACTGAGCCAAATCTCTGCTTGGTTGGATAAAACACCCGTCTATTCTGTAGACCTGCCCAAAAAAGAGTTGCAGGAGCTGAAGGAAGAACTGGAAAGTGCAGCTTCCTTGAAACAGTTGGCAGCCGATCCCTATTGGCCCAAGTGGAATACTCCTTGGTGGAAGATGTTGCTTTTATGGGAACTAAAGGAAGTCTCAAATATTCCACCAAAAACAACAGAAGCACTCATGGACTCTGTCGAAAAAACTTATATCGATTTTTTCCCTCTCACAGAAGAAGAGCTGCCCAAAGACATAGATCCATACAGGAACATCATTTGTCACTGTGCCTTGGGTTCTCTATACCAACTGCTGCACTCCTTGAAAGCACCCGTTGATGAACGTTTTCCCTGGATGCGGCCTTGGTTCATCAAATACCAACTTCCTGATGGCGGTCTAAACTGCGATGAAGAGGTTTATACGAGAGAGACTCCTCGCTCTTCTTTCCTCTCCACCCTACCGTGTTTGGAAGCCGTACTTTTCTCCTTGTCCAAAGCCAAGGCAGAAGAGCGCTTATTCCTCGAAAAAGGAGCCAAATATCTACTGTCCAGAAAACTATGTCGCTCTTTGAGCAAAGGAAATCGACTCATCGATGAAAACTGGTTAAGACCAACGTTCCCCCGTTATTACCAATATGATGCATTGCGGGGACTACGTTTTATCGTCTTTTGGGCCCACAAAACAGACAACAAGATACCAGTAGACAGTGTTCGAGAGGTCATTGAGTCACTATTGAAACAATGTGACGCTCGACTTTATCCTTTTGCCCAAGAAGGAACCATGGAGCAGAAGCCTGATGGTTCTTGGTTTTGGTCCGATGAAGCAAGCCTGTTCCCACTTTTACAGAAGGTACAAGGTCCCATTGCCAGAGCAGTTTTGACAAATGAGTTGAGAGAGACTTTGGCGCTGCTCCTAGAGAAAAACCTTCTGAGCTAAAAAGTTCAACACAAATTGAACCCTTGACCACCTCTTTCGTCCATTTGTTGAAAGGGGCCAAAATGAGCTATTACACAGAAGACTTGGGAGACGACTGGCGATATCACATGATGAGTTCTGTTTTTGCGCTCTGCACAGCCATGGTAGGAAGCGGAGCCCTACTGTCTCTATCAGTAATCTATTTGGTTTTGGGATAATACGTTCACATGTTGAACGATTTTTCACACCTGTTCAAAAAGTGAACAAATCAATGGTCCCCATTTGGCACCAAAATCTTACGAAACTCGAAAGTTTCCGCTATTGTCCTCCTTTTTCCGCCTTGGCACACTCCCTGCTAATGAAAGTGGGTTAGCAAGTTGGGAAGAAGGAGAAAAAGTGACGAGATTAATCTGTATTTATATCCTTTTGTCATTCCTGGTCAGCCCTAATCTTTCGAGAGCTTTCGACAGTGTAAGTCTATTGGGAAACACCTTCACTTTCGATGAAGTAAAAAACGACAAAAAGAAAGAGGACGCTACTCCCTCTGATCCACATTGGAACTTCGTCTCTGCAGGTTCTATGCAAAAATGCTCTTATTACTCCCCCAACAAAGACGGCCTCGGTTTTGACAATAACTCTCGTTGTTTTGGCCATGCAGTCCTTTCTGTTCGTTGGTATCAGTACATGGTCAATCCATTGAAAAAACGGTGGTGGAAATCAATCACTCCGCAAGAGTTCAAAGACCTTTGGGGTGGCCGCATGGAGTTGGCCCCTGATTACAACCTCACACCAGCCAATATTGATAATGATCGTCTCTATAAATTCTCTATCTGGAAAGCCAAAGACAAAGCAAATGACACTAGAGCCAAAATGGCTTTGGCCAAACTTGCTGGTCGTATCTACAAAAAACAGACAACAGATGAAAAATTCGATGACGCAAACGACTTCTCTACAACCTTGTGGAATCACATTCACAAACACGATACCCCTCTCGAGCTGGGATACCGACGCTCAGGAGGAGGGCACTCTGTTACTGCTTACAAGGTAGAAAAAGGCAGTGCAAACCTTCATGGAATAAAACGAGACAACGTTTATAAGATTTACTTTTGGGATCCCAACGAACCATCGGGGCAAAGTGGTGAATACGGTACTGACGCAGGTTACGAAAGTGACATGTATTTCATAGTCTTTGATGATCAGGATTTTGTTGGGATGTCCGAGCAACTCGAAGGTGATTATCACAAATACGTTCAACGCACTGGCAGTGAATGGCGTATACCTTCCAGCAATGTAGAGCTGTCTACCTATATGACTGAAGATCCAAGTAAAGATTTCCGAGTCCCTGAAATGAAAAATGGCTGGCTCTGGCGTGATTATATTGGTTACGACGCAGTGAGTGACGAAGAAGCAAGAGAAATAGCTGGCTTGAAAAAGAAAGACTAGACGATGAAAAAGCTAGCTCTGTCACTCCTCATTCTCCTTGTCTCTTTCACGCAAGCTTCAGCTGATAGCCAAAGAGAAGAGCTCATTCGAGCACGTTTGGAAAAAGTTGAGTTGGTTATCAAAGGAGGCGATGCCAACACAGCTATGGGCATGTTGGAGAACCTCTCCCTGAGTTATCCTGAAACAACAGTCTTTCATGAAAGAGCAATGGATTTGGCTCTCAAAGAGGGAGCCATTGCAATGGCCAATAAAGTAGCAAAAGAATGTTTGAAACGAGACTACAGTAATAAAAAAGCTCGGGCAGTAATGGCGCAAGTTTATGAGAAGGTTATAAAGAACTCCCACCATGTCAAAGACCTTCAGTCTTTTGATGACATTGCCATGCTCATTGAGACCAACAGACGCTGTCGAAAGTTAACTCGGGCTCTTTTCCGTGCCTCACGGAAAGGAATGAAAGTAGGCAAACTAACAAAAGACAGTTGGTCTCAAAAAGTGGCGAAACTTCATCAAATGGGACTCCTACTCCATGCCATCCCCTGCCCTTTGCCCGCTGGCTGGTATGAGAGCCAAGAGGACGGTACAGTGGTTTGCCCAGCTGCAAAGAAGCTAACCCTTGGTCTTCCTCAGCAAAAGCCCGTCATTGAACGTACAGTTCTCATTGGAGCCCTAACATCACCCTCAATAGTTTCTAGAGCTCACGCAAGAGTATTACTGCTCAAATCAGAAGACGCCAAAGACATATTGGAAGCTATTGATAATCAGTGCACTCCTTTAGAACCCTATGACCAACGAGAGTTGCTCGACTCACTGATTTTGGCCCTAAGACAGTGCGGAGAAAAAGGTGGCAGTGAGGCCATCGCTACCTATTGTAACCAGCTATTGAAAAGTCCTGCTAGAGACCTACGACAATTGGCTGCTTATCTTCGCTTTTTGGCTCTTGATAGGGTCAATGAATTGCAGTTCGCTGACTATACCAAGTTGCTCGAGAGGGACTCTCGTTTGGCAGCTGCCCGTGACATCTCTTATCTCTCTGAGTTGGTACAAACAAATCGCGAGTTTGCCCAGCTGATGTTCAAAGCTCTACGCAGTGGCAAACATCGTCTAGCACCAGATGTGATAATCAGAAGTTTTTCTAAGTGCCGCAGTCGCAAGGTTTTTCAATATATGATCAAAAGATTGGAGAGCGAACCAGATTCAGTTAGTTACCTTGCTCTCATTGAGACACTGAAAAATGCAACAGGTCAAGACTTTGAAGATGTTGCTCAGTGGAAAGATTGGCTAGAGAAGAACTGATAGATTTCAATGGCCGCCGCCTCTGAATAATCGTGGTACTCTTCTTTTCTCTGCCTCGGCTCCTCAAAAAAGAGTTTCTCCAAGGCCTCTTCCAAAGCAGCTGGAGACGAAACTTGCCGCACCTCGTCAGTCACCCTGCTTCTCTGACAGTCAAACTTGCGACTCATTGGTATGACGATGGCAGGCCTTTTGGCTAGGGCACTTTCGTACCAGGAGTGATATCCACCAGCGGTGACGACAGCATCTGCCCCCAAGAGCAACTCTTGCAGGGGCCAATAACTCATATGAAATGGTTCCAATGACTTGTCTTCCAAAGGTCTCAAACTAGCCAGAATTAGCTGCCAATTTTCTGGAGCTATTCGCAAAAACGCTGTTCGACACAAACGAAAGAGTGCTTCAACTTCACGCTGATACCCGTGGTGATAAACGAGCAAAACTTTGCCACTTCCACCTACACCCAAAGCAGCTCTAGCCTCTTCTTTACCCAGTAGTTCTTTCTTCGAACGAAGAAGCAATGGCCCCAACTCCACTACCTTTTTGCTATGACACTCTTTGGCTATTTCAGTTACTTCGGCTGTGGCTTCGCTGTTTATGATTAGCTCATAAGTGGGCCAAGGTCGCTCCACATTATAAGAGTGAAGACTTCGGTGAATGAGGCAGCGATTTTTTGGTAAGGAAGTGTTCAATCTGGCTAGCTCACCTGTAGGACCTGCTGGAAAGGTGTCGACTATTAGCACGTCGGCACTAGTTTTAGAAAACAGTTCTTTGACACCATCTTCTATATCCTTTTTGCTTCCCGACAATTGAATTGTCTTCAATCCCTCCTTTTGGGCAAAGTGAGCAAAAGGAGAATTGGTCACAATGGAAAGCTGACAGCTCTTTTTCAGTCGACGACCGAGGGCGATGGCTCGCTGCAAATGCCCGAGCCCACCACCCAAGGCATAAATTAGAATTTTCACCTTTAGTCGTTTTGGCGCATTTTTGCCAACACTTGGTCGTCAGTCAGATTTGGTCTCAAAGGACAGATGGAGACATATCCAGCACGAACAGCAACGATGTCAGCCCAGTCACGTTCGTCTTTTACGTCGATAGTTCCTTCGAGCCAATAATATGGACGGCCATGTGGATCTGTGTGTTCCAAATACTGATCTATGTAGCTGCACTTGGCTTTGGTCGTAAAT
>CAZXTJ010000321.1:0-9320 GCA_964643655.1 uncultured bacterium | reverse complement strand
CCGTAGGGCTCACTGGTGCCATTACAGTAGGTGCAAGTACTGAAAAGGGTTTTCTCAGTGTTCAGCTCAATGATGAAGGTGAATCTCTGCCAGGCAGAGCAAAAGCTCTCACTCGTGTAGATCCATCGGAATTGGGTGGTGATACCAGTCAAGTTGCCCTGGCTTATAAACACATTGAACCCAAATGGGAACTCCCCTTCACTGTTGTGCGCAGACCTAGGATTGAAACGACCACCCTTCGCATTGATGGTTGTTCAACTGTTGTTCGCCTCACTTTGGATGGCGCTGTCTTGGTCAAACAGACTTGGAAAGTCATCAACAATGGTGCTCAGTTCCTGCAGGTTACTCTGCCAAAAACCTCTGGCCTCATGTCTTGTTTCGTCAATGGCGAAGCGAGAGCTGCTGGCAGAGGAGAAACCATTGAGGAAATACAGATTCCTCTCATCAAATCGAAAGGACGACCTGGTTACCTGAACTCATTCCCCGTTGAAGTAACTTATCGTACCTTTTTACCAGCCTTCGGATATTCAGGTGACTTGAGCATTGCTCTAGCCAAAGTAGAACCACTCGTTCGGCAGATGAGCTGTAAAGTCATCGGTCCTCACAACTTTGATCTCATGCCTCGCGGTGGAACTCTGCGCTGGACAGAAACAAATACATTGAAGTTGTGGTTCCGCAGAACGAAACGTTTGTTACGCAACTTTGCCTGTGGTTGTTTCTCGGTGACAATGGACCGAGGTGGTTTTGCGCCACAGATGGAAAAACATGCCTTCAGAGGTGGCATGCCACAGAAACAAGAAGCACTGCGACAAATGCCACGGCCTGCCGTGCAGCGACCAAGAAGTGGTCGTCGTGACAGGCGAAAACGAAGAAGGCACAAACCAAGACCTGGACGTTCTTCGGGTATGGTGGCAAACGAAATGGTTGCCCCTGATGAAGACAGTGGTGCCATAGACGATTTCGACAAGGCTGACTTGAAGATGAAAGAAGAACCAGCTGATCGTCTCGAAGGAGCTGGCGGTAGTTTCTGGTCTGGCAAGAAAAAGGGCAAAGTTAGCGACGAAGAAAAAGAGAGAGCCCACTTCATGGCCACTGTAAGCAAGAGTTCGGCCCGTAAGGGTAATCTTCCTGTTCGCATAGAGGTGGCTCATGGTCCTGCAGGTAGAAGGTTATCTTTCGCCCAAGAGTTGATCAAATCAGCCGATGGTGTCCAATATTTGGAATTGGGTTATGTGCGGAAATCCTTCCTCATTCTCATTCAATGGCTCAATGTTTTTGTTGGCCTTGGTTTGGGTCTGGTCATACTTGCCAGTATTGGTAACGCTAAACGGATAATGGCGGCTTTGGTCGCTTTGACGGTTGTTTTTGTCTTTGATGCTTTCTTGCTGTACAACATTCCTGGTGCATATCTCTTCGACTATCTCTTGGTCGCTATTCCGATTGCACTCTGCATCCATTGTCTGCGCTGGGCAGACGAAGTCTTCTCTTGTTATCTGGCTAGAAGAAGACGAAGACAGCAAGAACCAGAACCTGAAGTAGCTGAAGCTTAGAAAGTCAAGACCTTGAGTAAACTCAAAATTGGATTATTGGTTGGCCTTGTCGTCATTCTAGTAGGTGGATATCTGCTCTTCCATTGGCTCTTACAACCTGAGACTGTCAGGATGTATGTCAAGGATGGTTTAGCCAGTGTGTGGCAGGGGAAAGTGGATGTTGGTTCGGCCTCTATTACTCTTCCACCTGCAGTTCGTATTGGTAATGTCTCTCTGAAGACGAAAGATGGGAAAGAGACTCTCATCTCTTTGGGGGCATTTGAACTCGTTCCATCTTTGGGTGCTCTCCTGGAGAGAAAGATTGTCATCTCTTCCGTCAACATCAAGGAACCCAAAGCTTTTCTCGCCAAAGACAAAAAGGGTGAACTCCTCATCACTCAAATGTTGAAGAAAGAGAAAAAAGAGGAGACTCCACCAGCCCCTAAAGAAGAGAAAGCTGAAAAAGGAGAGTCAGTCGTTCAGGGTATTACTATTCAATCCATCAATATCAAAGATGCCATCGCCGTCATTCCTGACGGTCCATCTGGTCCTTTGCAAATTGGACCAACATCTGGCTCCTTCTCAGTTAACGTGGCTCCCTCTTTGGCACTAAAAGGTGGTCTCACCTTATCACCTCTGGAGATAGCTCCTTTGGCTGTTGGTGGTGCTTCTGCTCAGATAGATTATAAAGAGGGTAAGTTGGTAGCTAATTTGGAAGTTCCCTCTTTTGTCATCAACAATGAAGCCATTGGTGAACTCACTCTTGGTCCCCTAAAAGCCAAAGCAGTCGTCAATCCCAACGGTGTAATTTCTGTTTCTCCTGTCACCTTGAATGTGCCGCCCAAGGGCACCATCACTGTGGCAGTCGCTGTGAAAGACAATAGGACCAGTATTGACTTGAATGGAGCTGCCATTGAGATAGGTAAAATCCTGGAGAAACCTCTCGCTGCCTTAAAACCAACGGCTAAGGCTGCTCCTGCCCTCACTCTGACCAAAATTGGCGGAACCTTGAGCAGTGCTGCTGGTGGGCCCTTCAAGCTTGCTGGTTGGCAAGGAACTATGGGAAACGGGGCCAAGCTGACTGCCAGCGGTAAAGTGGGTGGTGGTGAAGCCCATTATTTGGCTCTCGAGTTGTCCGATTATGGTCTTTACGGTCTCCTTGAAGGTATCGTTGCTGAATATGAGTTTGGCAAACCAATAGAGACTTTAGCTGTAAAGAAACTCTCTGCCCTGGCCAAACCTGGCAAACTGTCTGTGCCCGCTGTTGTTGTCACCATGGGCGAAGGCACGTCTGTGAAAGGAAAGGCCTCTCTCGATTTGAGCAAAGAGAACACTCCCTTTACAAAAGACTCTGAAGTTCAGGTCGCAGTTGCAGGGCCAACTCTATTTGAGTTTTTGAAGCTTGCGCCTGACTCAAAACTGACAGGTACTCTGGCTGGACCTTTACAGTTGGCTGGTGGACCTGCTTCTCCTCAGATAACTGGTAGTTTGACCTCTCCCAAGTTGGCTTATCAATACACGACAACACCTTCTGTGCCTTTGGAAAAGGTGAAGGTAGATCTCGCTTTCAAAGACATGTTGGTGAACGTTTCATCACTGACTGCCAAACTTTTCGGCGGTGACGTTATTGGTAAAGGTTCAGCCAATCTCAATGTGACTCCCCTTACCTTTGAATGGGAATTATCTTCTGTTGAAATTCATTTGGATAAGGTCGTAGAACCCATTCCAATGCTGAAAGACCACATTGGTGGAGTACTCAAAGCGCAAACCAAAGGTAAAGGTGTTGGTACGGCCCTTTCTGGACTGTCGGCTGCAGGCAATATCGAAGCCGAGGGCATGTCATTAAAAAATGCTGCTGGATTACTCATTCCATCACTTGCAGGAAAAGAAGCTGTAGTCAAAGCAGTGAAAACATCTTTGAAAACGATGTTGGATACTCCTGCCACCAAGGACTTGACACTCAAAAAGGTCACTTCGGCTGTATCTATGTCTGATGGCTCCATCAAAATGGATGATATTGATGCTAAAGGTGATGTTGGCCTCAAAACGAAGGGCCTTCAATTCAAGCTTGAAGACGGCTCAATTGGCGGTGAATGCACCTTTTCAGTGCCTGTGAAAGGCAAAACCCCTGTTGCCATTCCCCTTACAATTGGCGGAACTTTGCTGGAGCCCAAATTGAAAATTGAAGCTTCGAACTTGAAAAAACAGCTCACTGACGAAATATTAAAAGTGCTGTCTGGTAAACTAACGGGAAAAGCTGTGGACAGTGCCGCCATTGCCGCTGCAAAAGATAAGACTCAGAAAAAGGTCAAAGAAAAGGCGGCTGAAAAAGTTAATAAAGTCGAAGACAAGATAATCGACAAAATCGACAAGAAGTTGGGAGACAAAGTCGGAGGAGCCCTTCGTGGCCTCTTCCGGTAATCTATGACGAGAACCCTCAAACGTGTTGTTGAGGGGGGACTCAAACTCAGGCTCGTACGTGCCTTGGTTGTCTTGGCAATTGCCTTGTTTTTTCTCTCTTGGCTCATAGATTATGTTGCTCGTAATGAACTGAGAGCAATCCGCGACATTATTGACGCCGAATTGGAAGTCGAAACCGTTTCTATCTCTCCTTTTGGCCATGTAGAAATCAATAATCTCTCTTTGAAACGTGATGGTCAAAAGTTCTTTACTTGTAAACGTATAGAAATGCCCTTCACCTTTTCGAGCAAACGTTTCACCGTTCAAATTGGTAGAACACATATCGTTGATCCCACACTGCACATCTTTCGTAAAAAAGATGGAAAACTCAATATCGACTCTCTCTTCAAAGAAACGAAGGGCCCACGAGAACAGCTCATTCCCGAAGTTTTCGTCACCAATGGAACTATCGTTTTGAAAGAACGTGGTTTCCCCAAAGAGCTATTGTTTTCTGGTGTACAGATAGATGTAAAAGCCAATGGGCAAGCTTATAAAGTAAATGTACTCGGTTCATCTGCTTGGCGAAATGAAGAGCATCTTTGTCGCCATTTTGGAATAAAAGGCCGGTTGAGAACCTTTGACGATATGCAGCTAAAAGTCTTGCTCAGAGATGTACATGGCTCACAAATACCAACTTCCTGGCTCGATGGTGGAGAACTCCGCGGTTCCATTGATTTAAAGGGCAAGCTCGAGAGGTTGTGGGGCACCACTGTTGCTGTTGGTGAATTGGAAACAAAAGAGTTACACCTCAAACCTGGTGAAGGCGGCCATCACTACCCCACATCTTTCCTCGACTACAAAGGTCATTTTGCTCTGCAAGAGGGAAAACAGTCTCTGCGCTCTCAACCAATCTTGCCTGAAGGTGGCGGTGTAGCACTCGACGTTACTACGCGCCAAGGTTTCATTACACTTTGTATGGATGGTGGACAAAAGTGCCTCCACCTCAAAGCTCCTTCTTTCAACATGACCAAAGCTGCCAACAAACTCTCTTTTTCAAACATTGAAGGAGCCCTCTTGGGCAGTGAGCTAGTAGGTAAGGTAGACATCAAACTAGGTGTCTCCCCTACTTTCATCACTCATTTTTCATTGACCGGTTTGGATGCAAAACAGTTGGCCAATGTGATGCCCTTTCCCAACTTCTCTCTCGCTGGCAATCTAGATCTTGCTGGAACGGTCTCAGGTACCTTTGAGGCACCAACCTTAAAAACGAAATTGCAGAGCAAAGGTCTGAAGGTTTTTATTGGCACCAATGACAGAAATGTAATCTTCCACTCCAAAAACCTCAAAGCCCAGGCGAAATACGATGGTCGTCTCATCACGCTTGAACATCTCTCTTGTGCAATTGCCGATAAAACAGGTGTTTCCATCGCTGGCCATTATGTTCCCGAAACAGGAGAAGATGTTTCGCTTGAACTTGCTCTGAAAGATGTGGACTTTGATGATGTGGAACGAATTCTTGGCGGTGAAAAAACCTTACCTCCTTTACCCATCCGACCAAATGAACCTGTAGATATAGTTGCCAATCTCTATAGTTCTGCTGAAGGCCCACGAGCAGTCCTCACCGTTCGTGGTGAAAAGAACACCTTGAGAGTAAATAATAGACCTCTACATACGAGTGCTTTTACCATTTCAGCAGCCATGGCACTTCCTGAAGGCAAACTTCCCGAAAGTGTCTTTGCTTCAACTGCAGTCTCAGTAGACACAGGTGGCACTATCGAAGCCCGTGGCACTGTTCCACTGGTAACAACTGGTCCTTTGGATCTTTCGGCAACGGTAAATGAAGTCGATCTCGGTGTGTTGGCAAGTTTTGCTCCCATGACCATTGTCACTGGTACTGGCAAAGTGTCCGCTTCTGTAAAAGTAGAAGGCCGACAAAGCGGAAAAGTTCACATCGTCGATGCAAATTTCAAAATTTCAGATGCAGCTAAACTCACTCTTCCCAAAGGTAATGGAAACTCCAAAGAAGCGATGACCATTGGTGTGAAGAACCTGAAAGGAAACGCCAAGTTAGCGAGATATCCTGACGGATTGAGTTTAGAAATAAGCGATCTACTGTCCTCCCTCAGTCGGGGAGGTCGATTGTCTTTGTCGGCAAAATATACAAAATCGACTACTGACGAAAATGTCAGTGCTGGCTTCAAATTGACGAAAGCTGAACTTGGTGAAATACTCGATCTCTTCCAGATAAGTACCTTTGATGTCACAGGCCGTGGCGAGCTCACAGGTGCTTACGAAAGTTGCACGACTACTAAATCGGCTACAGTCAATTTCGACTTCGCCAAAACAACTTTGCTCAAGAAAAATGGAACGACTACTTACACTTTGCCCATCAATAATTTGAAGGGACAGGCCAAATACGAAGAGACCACTGCTGGTGCCCATTTTCACGTTCCCAATGCCACGGCACAATTGTTAGGCGGTCGTTTGTCCATTAGCGGCTCAAATCAACTAAAACCAGTGGTCAAACCCAATGTGCGTTTTGTTTTGGACAATGTTGAATTGAAGTCCTTTTGTCAGACGCTGGGCCTCAACGACTTTTCGGCCAAAGGACCTATTCGTGTGGAGGGTTTGTTGGCCGGCAATATTTGGTGGCCAGTAATCTCTGCCCGAGTGATTGCCAAAGGACCACGTCTATATTGGCGAGTGGATAATGACTCCAAATACCCACTCAATCTTGGTAAAACGACGGGCCACGTTACTTTACGCAGAGACAAAGAGGGTTTTAAACTAGACCTGAAAGATATAGAAACAACAGCTATTGATGGTTCTCTGACAGCCAAAGGTGTCTTCAGACTCACTCCAAAATCAGAGCTCGATGTTGAGTTTTTACTGGCCCGCGCTACAGCTAAAAAACTTGCTGCCCTGCTTGGTATTGATGACTTCTCTTTTGCCGGTACACTGAACGCCCAAGCCAAACTCGCTGGTCCTAGCAAACACCCTCAATTGACGGCCAAGCTGCGTTTGGACGATGCTCGTTTGTTCTACCGCCTCAAAGGGGTGAACATCTTTTACCAGCCACCACATGTTTTGGGCTCACTAGTATTGGACAAAGAACACTTGGAACTTTCCAACGTTCGCGGCCCAATTCATGATGGTAACTTCAAGTTCCGTATTCATCGTTTGAGGCGTAAAGACGTCTTGTGGAATGCCTCTTTGCATTTCACAGACGTTTCTCTGCATAGTCTTTTCTCTGCCAACTTAAAACAGAAAAACGACATACAGGGAAAAGGTTTCCTCGACATTTTCTTCCAAGGCAAAGGCAGTGACACCAAAACGTTTGCTGGCCGTGGCACTTTTAGAGTAGAAGGCGGAGCCATCCGTGAACTGGAAGAGTTGAGGCGATTACAGAAAGAATACAAGCTGAGAAACTTGATTGGAGTCACCTTCGAGACTCTGAAATCAAAGGTCAAGCTCTTCAAAGAACGACTATGTTTTGCAGATGCAGCTGTGCGCTCTTCCAAAGGAAATGCAAATGGAGAAGTCTCAGTGGGGTTTGATAGGACATTGGACGGCTCTGTCAAAGTAGCTCTCAATAGGGGGGTCCTTTCATCCGGTCACCGTCTGTTGTCCATGCTCGAAGGTGGTAAATATTTCGACTTCCGCGTCAAAGTCAAAGGCGACATAGACAAACCAGACTACAAGTTCTCGGCAAAAGGTGTGAAGCGAGGTGTCCTCGTTGGTGGTGCACTTCTCTTTAGTCCCATTGCTCCAGCGGCAGCACTCATTGGCGGGCTACAAACTTTGTTTGGTGGCAAACGTCGGCGAAGAAGATCCCAATCAGCCCCTCAAACTCCTGCTACGACGCCATCTCCTTGACGGCCATCGACTAGCTTAGTACCCTTCCTTTATGAAGCAACTGTCATTGTTCTTGTTAATATTATTTGCAGCAACAGCTTATGGCGCAGAAAACGGCAACTCCGTCTACGAACCGCCAGAGCTCATTAACCGCACGAATATTTCCCGCGGTCTCGTCTTCACAACTCATAGACATACAAAGACAGTTCGCGACTACAGCCGCTTGAGCAACCTCGTTCGTAGTTACCCAGCAACAATTCTCATCCACACTTTTCGTATCAATCCCAAACACTTCAAAATCCGTGTTGTTGATACGACTGACTATGGCATGCCCAAAGCCAACATCCGTCGACTCGTAGAAGACACAGGTGCGCTAGGCGGTATCAACGCAGGCTTTTTTGACGAAAATGGACGTCCCTTGGGGTTACACATACTCCGTGGCAAAAAAAGACGCGGCTTCACGATGGGCCAAAAAAAATCAGCTGCTGTCTTTTATGAAAGAGATGGCCTCTACGGCATTATCAGCAACAAGAACTATCGCAAATATTTCGTTGACAACAAACCACCATCACCAATGACAGAGGCTGTACAGAGTTACCCCCTTCTCGTTGGTAATGGAAAATCTTTATGGAATTGGCGACCAGGCGAAGGTATTGCACCTCGCAGCGCTGTTGGTATCTCTTGGAGTGGTTTGGTTTATCTCGTCGTCACAGACACAGACTCATTCAATGGTCTTTCTTTGTCTGAGCTAGCAACATTCATGGCTCAAACTCATCGCTGTAAAGTTGCCCTCAACTTGGATGGTGGCACTTCCAGTCAGCTCTTTTTCAAAGACGACAAACATACGATTTCTATTGAAGGACAACATCGAATTCGTACGGCTTTGACTTTTTTCCCCAAAGGCAAAGAACCAAACAAACCCAAACGACGCTGACTAGAGAGCCATCGATCTTTCTACATCGACTGTCTTCACCAATTCCTCTGTGAAAGACATGGGTTTGCCACCAACGACACCAACCCAAGTGCCTGTGGCTGTTATGCGAACAACGTGAACCCTTTTTGCACCCTGACCTGTGTCCGTACGATTAAAAGAGTTCAGTGCCTTCAGTTCGACTACTGTGTAGGTGAAATCTGCCAAATCTGAAAACTCGCCAGACATAGGAAAGAACTCTGTGTCTATATCCAAGCGGAAAGCTTCTAGTGGCGCGGGATTGACAGAACCTGTAGAGACTGCTCCTTTGGCGATGAAGAATGGACAGACTCCTCTTGCCAGAGCAGAAGCGTCATAAGACTCTGTTGGCAAAATACGAAATTTCAGCAAAGCATGCTGAACGGCCGCTTGTGCCACCCACTTGGCTCTAAGGGCAGTGAAAGCAGCTTTTGTTTGCTTTTTCGTCTCCACTCTTTGGAAAACAACTCCGCCAATCAAAATACCGAGAACGATACAAACACAAATGACTACCCAAATCGCTATACCCGAACGTTCGTCTCTTCTACGCATTATTCGAGCCTCGCTTTTCGAGTACAGAGTACGAG
>CAZXTJ010000320.1:0-9349 GCA_964643655.1 uncultured bacterium | reverse complement strand
ACAAGATTGAGCTCATTTTTTGAGGATATTTCGCACCTCAGTGCATAGAGTTCCCAATGTAAATGGTTTGTGCAACAAAGGAAAACAGTTTTGCACTTTTCTATTGTGATCGAGAATGTCATAACTGTATCCAGTCATGAAAAGGATTTTCAGGTCTGGATGGTTGGATCTGAGCCGCTCTGCTAACAATCGACCATCCATTTGGGGCATTACTATGTCCGTTATCAGAAGATGGATGGGTTGCCTGAAACAATCGAAGATCTCTATGGCTTCTTTTCCACAAGCTGCATGTAAGACATTGTAACCAGCATTCTCCAAAGTCCTGCAGACAAGGCGGCGCACTGATATGTCATCTTCAACTATCAAAATGGTTTTCACGCCAGAGACGTCAATAGACTGTACCGTTGATGTACCTTGCGATGTTACTGGCTCTCGAACTGCGTCCTTGCGCATAACTACGCTTCCCCCCCCAACAGGCATTAATCAGTCCACATTCAATAGTCGCAGGGGTAGTCGAAAACCTAACAATCAAATTTAATATTTATTCGTTCTAATGGTATCTAGAGATAGTCGTAAACTGCTCCGGCTGAGGCTGCCGAATTGTCGCCAGGACTTGTCACGCTGTTACTATCTTCGTCATCAGCACCAATGATGAGCACGTTACCATCGTCAGAAATGGCTATAGAAACACCAAACAAGTCCAAAGACTGTGTATTTGTGGCTTTAATGTAGTTCTTCTCTGTCCAAGTCGTACCTGTACGTGTGAAGACATATCCAGCACCAGCCGAATCAGCCGAATTGTCAGAACTGACTCCGCCAACACCCGTGGCTCCACCATCTTCCAAATAGGCTCCTACGGCCATTACATTGCCATCTGTTGACAGAGAGATGGCGTTGCCAAAGTGGTCACCAACTCCAGCGTTTGAGGCCTTGATGTACTCTTCTTGAGTCCAAACTGTGCCAGCTCTCGTGAAGACATAAACTGCTCCAACAGAGACGGCTGAGTTGTCTGTTTGGTCTCCTCCAATGCCTGTGGCCGTACTAGCTTCACTCGTGGCTCCTACGGCCAAAGTATCACCGTCAGCGCTCAGGGCAACTCCGCGGCCGAATTGATCTCCTCCACCTGTATTGGAGGCTTTCACATAAGCTTGCTGAGACCATGTCGTACCAGCTCGTGTGAAGACATAAACAGCACCGGCCCCAGGTGCACCAGAACCCGCTTGATTTCCATCTATACCCGTTGCTTCACTGGCCTCCCATCGGGCCGAGACGGCCAAAGTGTTACCATCGGCTGCAACTGTAAGAAACTCACCAAATTGGTCAGATGCCTGTGTGTTGGAAGCTTTGATATAAGCCTCTTGTGTCCAAGTTGTGCCAGCGCGAGTGAAGACATAAACGGCGCCAGCACCACCCATGGAATCGTCAACACCAGTTTGATTGATGCCTGTATCATTGCTCTTTTCCCAATCAGCGCCAACAGCCAAGGTGTTTCCATTGGCACTGACGTCCACTACTGAGCCGAAAGCATCATCGTCGCCTGTATTAAAAGCTTTGATATATGCCTCTTGTGTCCAAGTGGTGCCAGCGCGAGTGAAGACATAGACTGCTCCAGAGTTGGAAGAAGAGTTATCGTCTTCAGTTCCATTCATTCCTGTAGCGTTGCTGTCTTCCCTATCAGCCCCAACAACCAAGGTATTACCATCGGAACTCAGTGCGACAGAGCAGCCGAAGTTATCTCCAGCTTGTGCATTGGAAGCTTTGATATAAGCCTGTTGCACAAAAGCTGAACCAGAGCGAACAAAGACATAGACTGCTCCAGAATCGGCAGCGCCATTGTCTGTTTCCACTCCATTGATGCCCGTTGTTGCACTGTCTTCAGCAACAGAAGCGACGACCATAGTGGAGCCATCTCCGCTCAAGGCAACAGCTGCCCCAAATTGGTCTCCAGCCTCCACATTGGAAGCTTTCCGATAACCCGTCATCACGAGAGAATTGGACTGAACGATATTCACAGCTGTTGACGCAACGATTGAGCTTCCTCCACCATCATTGGCGTCGATGAAAAACTGATGATTGTTCCAGTCAGTCATATGAGTCACAACAGAAAAGGTGAATGTGTTTGTCGTCACATTGGCTCCACCAGCCATGACGGAGGTCGTTGTGCCACTTGGTGCTTCTGATACTCGATAGTGGTCAGCTGATGGGATCACGTTCCAATCCAAGCGAAATTGGCGTGACACGAGGGAAGTCAGAGTCACTCCCAAAGCTGATGGGTCTGGAGGAGTCGTTGAACCTCCTGGAGTCCCAGAACCTCCTGTGCCTGGAGACGCTGCGGGATCTGTGCCGCCTATGCCACCACCACAACCAATCATCAAAACGCCAGCAAATGAGCACAAAAGGACAATGAGAGCTATCTTATTGAACATGAAAAATCCTCCGTTATTACTTCGCAATAATATACCCTTTTTTTATATGAGAACCAAGTGAAGCCGACGAAGTATGATTGAGTTGGGAGGGTAACGAATAACTTGCTCCAACAAGACCACATAGGTTCATCGAGGGCCGCTTACATTATCCTCATCCTCATTATTTGGGTGCTTCTGGCAACGAGATATTTTTATCGTAGCTACGAGCGTCAATATGCTGAAGAGATCATGACCTGGCCAACCGTTGATGCTCAGCTCCTTTACTGCCGAGCCAAAGAGATTAGAGCGCATAGGCAAAGCCCTCATTGGACAATGGATGTGAACTATAGCTTTGAGCTAGATGGTCAAAGATACACAAGCGGAACCTTCTCCAACTTGCGCCAGCGCTTATCCCAGTCAGAGGCTTTCCGTCTGGAAACCCACGTTTATAAACCTGGAATGACCGTTACCGTCTCTTATGATCCAGACAATCCTGAGATTGCCTATTTGCTGCCCCTCGTTCCTAGTGAGTTTCTCGATTCGTTTTGGTTTTATTTCGCAGCTTTTTTGGCCTCCCTTGGCCTTGCTTTTGTCATGGAGCAACAAAGGAAAGTTCATGTGGCCACCAAAGAGTTCGGAGATGAAGAGCTTCAGGTAAGGAAGGCAAAGTCAAAGAGCAGCTCTGGCAAAGAAGCAGCCCAAAAGAAAGAAACTCGACAGCCCAAACTGCAGCACCAGGGAAACCAGACGAGCTGGACTATGGCTGTGGCTCAGCATGATAAACAACTCACTTTTGAGTTGCTTTCTGAGACCGAGAGTATGAAAAAAGCTAAAGAGGTGGGACTCGCAGAGCTCGAGTTGGGCGATAGTGAGCTTGATGATAGCTACATCATCCGCTCTGAACATTGTGATGCTTTCAGAACTTTCATCAAGAGCACACCCAAGTTGCGTCCTCTGCTCATCGCCCTAAGAGAGGCGACGCCTGCCAACGAGCTCACTATTAGACTGACGAAAAAGAAGTTCACACTCTCTCTTTGTGGTTTGGTGGACAACAAAACCAAAGAAGATTTCATTGAGTTGGCAGAGAAGATTTGGCAAAAGCTCGAAGCTTATCTCTTCGACATCAAGGGTGCCTTAGATAGGGCCACTCATAGAGGTACTCTCAGAATGCGCACACAGCAAATATCTCTACCGGAAGACGAGACCAAAGAAGCCATCGAGTGCAACGTCTTCGTCAAAGAGCATTCTACTGAATCTTTCACTGCCCGCATCTCCGCTGGCACGGGTCACGAAAAAATCCGAGAACATTTTGGCACTCCCAGTTCCATTGAGACGGGAAACACCCAGTTTGATGACACCTTTTTTGTTGTCACTTCCAATTGCGAAAAAACACGGACTTTCCTCTCTCCATACATTAGGACTCAACTGCTCGAGCTTTATGAGATGGGGAGTGTGGAGAGCCTGGTCTGCGAAATTGATGGTTATCGACTGACCATCGTCAAAACTGTCAATAAAGGCCAGAGTAGGCTCGTTGAGGAAGTAAAGAGGAGAGCGAGACGTCTGGCCCTGCAGTTCATTGCCCCCAATGAAGACAAAGAAGACATGAGTTTGGAAATACTCGAAATAGGCTCAGCTGCAGAAGTCAGTGAAGACGACGCCATCTGTCAGATTTGTGGATTGGCACTCGATGAAACATCTGTTCGTTGTTCGAGCTGCAACACAATGCACCATCTCGAGTGTTGGCATTATCTCGGTTCTTGTTCAACCTATGCCTGTGGTTCCAAGTCTTATCGCCTTTGATTGTTGGCCCTACAGCTTGCTACTCTTTTAAGAGAGCAGGAGGGGGAAAATGACAGAACTAAAGTGGCTCAATTCATATGAAGGTCAGACGACAGATGAGCTTTTGGCTCTCGTAGGTGAATATAGGGCCGACTCTTTGATTGTTGCCTTTGAAGCAGCTTTACTGAAAAAAGCACATAACATTGGTCAAGACAAACTCTCTTTAGAAGAGAAAACGGTCATTATGGTGGAAGCCTTGGAACGTGAAGTGAACAACGGTGGTTTTGATCAATTTTTTGCCAATTCATCAGCTCTTCAGACAGCTGAACTCATCGAAGCTTTAAAGAGATTGGGTTGTGCAAAAGCTGCTGAGATCACTCAGCAAGCCATTGATGTTCTCGAAATTGGCGAAGCTCCCACAGCCGAAGCAATAAATAGAAAAATGGCCCACGAAAGTGAAGAGAGAGACAAAAAACTGGGAGAATGTGACAATCGTTTTTATGACGAAGTGGGTGATTTGGCTTCGTCACTACTGACTTTCATTCAAAAGAACAGAGAGAAGATCAAACTGAAGTGATGGCAAAGAGAAGCTGGAAAACTCTCCTTTTTTCTATGACCCTATCCTTCATGGGCTGCCTGCTCTCACAGACCATCTTGGCTGCTGAAGATGAGCTAGACATTTTTCCAGAAAAACCAAAGAAAGGTCAATTTGTCGTAGATTATGCCCAAGTGCTATCTCCTGCAGAGGCAAGTTCTTTGAATGCAAACCTGCAATACTTGGCCACGAAATATTCTCTACCCATTGTTCTCGTCACCCTAAAGTCCATGGCTCGACTCGAAGTGCCAGATTTGACTTTGAAAAGTTATACAGAAGAGCTCTTTGAGAAGTGGTGGCCTTATGTGGTGAAAGAGGCTCCTCCCAAAGAAAAGCCAAAAACAGGACGTGAAGCCATTTTGCACATGCTTGCAGAGAGAAAAAAGGTAAAACCCATTGATTGGCGATATAGAGGAATTCTCGTCGTCGTCTCAGTCTTTGATAGAGAAACGGAAGTTTTTGTGGGGGAACATCACTCACCCCTCAATCGTAGAAGATGGGCCTCTCGCATCAAAAAGTATGTAGAAGCATACCTACATCAAGACAGAAACTTCGTAGCCAAAGGTATGTTTGCTGCCTGCAAAGCCCTAGAAGCCGTGAAAAACGACAAACCCGAGCCACCTTTACCCAAAGACGCAGCCTATTACCTCAAAGTAGGAGCCTTTGCTCTCGCCATTTTGTATATGTTCTATTCACTTCTCTTCCAAAGGGAAACGAGCCGCCTTTGGTTTTACTTGGGATACGTCTTCTGGGCCGTCGCAGCCCTTTTCACATCAGCTGCAATCCAAAATGAAATGAACAATCGCGAGAGAAATCGCAATTTTGAATTCTGAGCCAATGTGAAAGTTGTTTCACTGCGTTATGGTGAAGTGACAGAAAATGTGGCAAACCATTCGCCCTTTGCTCCCAGATCACTAGGTAATGCTCTGTGACAGGCCTTCCGCCTACATCAAGGCAGTTGGTTCACTTGTTGCTATATCCCCACCTGAAAGGAGCCCCTCCATGCGAACCATCATTTTCATCTTGCTGTTGACATTGACATTCCATGGTTTGGCTCCCTCCATTATGGCCACTACACTCTTGGAAGTAGAAGCCAATGAAGTAGCCAGTGGGCCTTCTTTTGCCAATCTAGAAGAACGGGAGATTTCAACAGAGCCCAGCGACCTCCATGCTGACGAAAGCAACGAACAATCACCCCCATCCAAAGAAAAGCTCACAGGCTGGCGCCGATTCCTAGACAAATACGCCATCAATGGCCAAATCCTAGGTAGTGCCATTGGCTCTACGGCAGCCATCTTTGCCCTCACTGTTCTATGCGCGACACCACCCGGTTTTGTCGCTACAATGACAGCCTCAGTCCTTGGTGGTTTGGTTGGCAACTATGCAGGCTCATACATCGATGATAGGGTGGGCGACTCTTACAACTACTCTGCTTTTGACCGTCCTCCCTTAACAAAAGGCGGACTCTGGCTTGAAGATGTAGGCCCACGCGAGCAGGCTATGTACCAACTGGATGCTTGGGGGCTCACAGGACCTACCGTTGCACAAACGACGCAAGCCCTGTTGACGCAAGCTGCATTATATTTGAGCACGAGCTGGATCCCTGTTTTGGGGCCCTTTGCACGTTCCATAGGCGGGCAGTTGCTCTTTGGCGCAACTGGTTATGCTTTGGGCACAGCTTCAGATGCAATTGATGGCAATGTTGATTTGGGTGCCATCGGTCGCCGTTGGGACGAGCGGGCAGCCCAAAAAGAGTAGTGAGCACCCCACCAAGATATGCTAGGTAAACATAAGATTTCTCTCTTCGCAGATGGTCAATGCGGTATAGTGAGCACAGTGAAGGGGAATATCGTGCAATCTTCAAAAGACCAGCAAAATCTTGTCGTTCGCGCTATCTTGGGGCAATTGGCCCAGAAAATTGTCCGCTCACTGAACAATGTTCTGCAACCAGCCATTGAGCTGAGTAGGACGATTGTCGATGAAGAAGACCAGCAGAAAGCCAAAAAAGGATACGAACGTTTGGCCCGCACTCTCAAACATATCGAAGATATTGTTCGGCCCCTTTCTGTTCTCAGTTTTGAAGAAGAAGACAATGGGAAGTCCGTTTGCCTCGGTAGCGAGGTGAAAAACCTAGCCCAGGTTTTAAGAGAGATTGTGCGCGAAGACATCAACTTGTCTTTTTCCGATAATTCTAAGGAAAAGGCCATATCCACGAGCAGTTACGGAGTAAAATTGCTCCTCACCGCTTTGGTTTTGCAAGCTCAGCAATCTCTCCCCCTAGGTGGCGAAATCGTCATCAAAACTGAGGACTTCGAGATGAAGGACCAGTTGGCTTATCATCTTGGTGACTTGGCTCCTGGCGCTTATGGACAACTCACGGTGACGGCAAGGTCTGCAGGTGAGTTGGCAGAGACAGAAGAAGATGGAGTCATTGCTCCTCAGGATTTGCAGACTTTTGCCTCTTCTTTTGGTGGAGCCTTGAAATTTTTGTCAACAGAGGAAAACGTTACCTCAGTTTCAGCCTATTTTCCTCGTGAAGATTTGGATATTCTTGGCGAGAGTAAAACAGGTCAAACCGTTCTCGTTTGTGATGACAATGAATGTGTAGTAGAATTGACACAACATTTTCTCGAAGACGGTGGTTACAAAGTGCTGCCGGCAACGGCTCCAGACAAAGCCCTAGACCTAATTGATGAAAACAGAGGCAAAGTTGACTTGTGTATTCTCGACATCATCATGCCTTCCATGTCTGGACCTGCATTATTCAAATGTTTGAGAACAATACAGCCAGACTTGCGCGTTCTTTTCTCTTCAGGTTATGACAATGTGCCAGCCATTAGCCGAAAAATTCCTGAAGGAGCTTTTTTCCTCTCCAAACCCATGAAGGAAGAAGAGTTGCTCGACAAGGTGAAAAAAGCCTTGGAAGCACCAGTACCTGGAGAATGAAACTCAAAGAACTTCGAGTCCCGTTTTCTTTTTAATCCAGAATTTCGCTTCTTCTTCACAAGTTGTCGTGAAAGTCTCCCAGGGAATGTCTTCTGCCAAAATCTCATACATCCGTGACATACCAAAAAGCAGACCCTCAGCAGCCACAATTGCTACGACTACATTCTTGTTGTGTTTGGCAGCAGCTCTGTCTTGTTGTATGGAAGTGCGCAATTCATCTTGAGTGATGTCCGTGTGGTCCGCAGAGAGGAAATCGTTGTAGAAATAACGGATTCTCTGCACTACTTCAGCAGAACGATAGGAGTATGCATTTGCCTCGAGCAAATCTTCTCCGGTGATAATCCCTTTTCCGACAAACTTGACTCCAGCGCCCTCGTGGGAGTAACTGACCTCAATAGGCATGTTTTCCCCTCCCTAGAACAGCAACATGTTAGACCATAAAAATCCGTTTGGATAGTTGTCAAAAAGCACTTGCAAAGTGCAACACCAAGACCAGTATGACCTTGACTGCCCATGGACGTGACTATTTATTCCTTTTAGGGGGGAAGGGGATAGCCATGAAATTCGAGATAGTCTTTCACGGTTCGCACCAACAGGGTTTACACATGATTTATCCAAACTTTGGCACACACCAGGAATCTTGGGTCTATGCAGAAAAGGAGAGAGCAGTCAGTGCAGCTTTCATTACGAAGGCAAAACTCGGAGCTTTTGGTTATTTCAAAGGCCGCAATCCTGAGACAGGTATGTTCTGCCTTTGTGAACGTTACAAAGGTGCCTTTTCTGACCTTTATGGTGATGAAAAGGGTTCTATATACGAATTGCCAGGTTCTTCATTCATGAAGGAAAAACTGAGTGTCCAGAAGAGCTCGTATCCCCCTTGAGTCTGCCTGTTCTTTCTGAGTTGAGAGTACCTGACGTGGAAAGACATCTTCTGCACCTCAATGAACAGGGAAAACTCCATATGTATTTTTACCCAGACAGACCCTACTTCATCCCTGAAGATGATGAAGACCTCATTTGGAGAGCTGTTTTGTGGTCACCAGAGGCAGGTCCTTGGACGTGGTCATTCATCAGTGAAAAGTTGCCCAATGTGGCCCTTGAGGCTCGCAGGTGCCTCACAGATAGCGATGCTCTACACGCTCATGTCAACAGATGGGTGAAGTTTTTTCCCGGTCATGCAGAGAATCTCTATGAGTCATTGGATGAGCTCTTTCCTGGCGAATTTGGGACTTGGCGCCAGTGACTCAGTTTTCCTGTAAGTTTTGCCAGCCCAGAACAACATTATAAAGAGGGTACTCACTTGCCATTGTCAGCTGCGCGTTATTACATGAAAGGAGGGGGAACTTACATGGAGAAAAAAACCGTTTTTCACGGTTCTCATCAACAGGGCCTGAAGATGATTTATCCATCAGTGGGCACACACCAAGAATCTTGGATATATGCAGCCAAAGATCCTGTCGTTTGCGCAGTCTTCATTACCAAGGCAAAGCTAGGAGATTTTGCTTGTTTCAAAGGGCGTTTGCAAAAGACAGATAGATTCTGCATTTGCGAACGTTACAAGGGTGCCTTTCAGGACCTATATGAGGATTCCAGCGGTTCAATATATGAGTTGCCAGGCAAGAGT
>CAZXTJ010000319.1:0-9350 GCA_964643655.1 uncultured bacterium | reverse complement strand
GACTGTGTCCATCATACCGGGCATAGAAACACGAGCACCGGAGCGTACGGATACGAGAAGAGGATTCTTCTTGTCTCCGAATTTGGCTTTCATGTTCTTTTCGAGTTTCTTCATCGCTGTGTCGACTTGTTTGTCCAAACCTGTGGGCCACTTGCCTCCAGCTTTGTAGAACTCTGTGCAGACTTCTGTTGTGATGGTGAAACCGCCGGGAACGGGTACACCAATATTGGTCATCTCTGCCAAGTTGGCGCCTTTACCACCTAGCAGGTTTTTCATTTCGGCGCGGCCTTCTGCTTTACCTTTGCCGAAGGAGTATACGTATTTCTTAGCCATTGTTCCCTTTCCTCCTGTTTCTCGAAATGGAACTACATCCTTTTATGAATGTGTTTTAGAACCGCTGAGCATGCAGTCTTTCGGCGATGCTAGCATGGGGTATTCAGTGGATCAAGAAGCGAAAATCACCTCCTGGCGTGACTTTAGGTGAAATTGCGGTAAGTCATGGTCTTTTTACATTCAGTCTTCCTCAGGTGGTAAGAGTCTATCGATAGTTTTCAGCAAGGTCATTTGGTCAAAGGACCTCTTATCGATACAGGCTTCAGCTCCTGCTTTCGCCGCCTCTTGCCACTTATCGCGTTCTTTACAAGACGAAACTATAATAATTGGTTTGTCACCACATTCCTTCATTTTTCTTAATCGCTTTGTTAGCTCGACTCCGTCTATACCCGGCATTTCAATATCGAGTAAAAACAGATCGAAGGGATTTTCATCTGCCACTCTAGCAAGTGCATCCTCACCAGAGACAGCTTCTTCTACGGTATATCCTACCGATTCTAATATGTTCCTCTCCATCATTCTCGTCGTAAAAGAGTCATCTACAACGAGAATCTTGGCTGAGCGTGTTCGTTTAAATTCAGGGGCAAGGCGCCTTCTGGTAGTACCGAGACCCTCAGCATCAAAAAGTTCGAAGACATTGAGGATCAAAGCTGGTTGGCCAGAAGAGACGAATGTAGCGCCTAGGATGAATTGAACAGACCGTAGGTGGTCACCCAAACTTTTTACAACGATTTCCTGATCGCCAACGACTCTATCAACAGCAACAGCCATTCTTTCATTACGTCTTCTGACGATTACTGCAGGCCGTCGTTTTTGCTCTTCGGGACCAGAGGAATTCAAGCCCAAAATATCGGGAAGATAGCCCATTGGGAGCACCTCACCACGAATGACCAGGGCTTCTGTCTCGCCTCGGAAGACAACTTCTTCAGCCTGATATCGAACAGTCTCTACGACTGCAGGAAGAGGAATGGCGTAGATATGACCATTAGCTTCAACCATTAGTGCCGAAATTACCGACAAGGTCATAGGTAATGTGAAAGTGAGGCGAGTGTATTTCCCAGGCTCACTCTCGATGGACATCGTACCTTTCATCTCTTCGATGCCACGTTTGACAACGTCCATACCAACACCACGACCAGAAATCTCTGTGACACTGCTGGCTGTAGAGAAACCCGTCTCGAAAATAAGCTCGTATAAATCCTGTTTGGATAGAGTCTTTGCCTCATCAGCAGAAACGAGACCGTGCTCAATGGCCCTTTCGCGAATACCTTCGGGATCTATACCCTTACCATCATCGATGATAATGAAAGTTACGAGACGGCCATCTGACGTCACTTCTACTGTATGGTCCCCTCTTCTGGTTTGCCTGATGCCAAACGTGACTGAGGATCCTCAATACCGTGGTCGATTGCGTTCCTAATAATATGGATAAGGACTGGACGGGTCATTTCAAGCAAACGTTTATCTACCTCAACGTCCTTGCCTTTGACCTCGAGGCGCACTTGCTTGCGCAACTCACGCGATAATGAGCGTACGGTACGATAAAAGTCATCCAATACACTCGCAACAGGAAGCATCCTGACCTCCATCGTTTGGTAACGAACATCGTCAATGAGATAACCGAGTTCAGTGAGGTCTTCTGCAAAAGCACCACTGAGTTCGAGGGCACGACTCGAAATCTCTGGTCCAAAATTGCTCAGCTTTCGCACCAAGTCATATAACTCGTGTCCTCGGTGTCGTAATCTCGTCCGGAAAATCAACAACTCGCCAACCAAGTCGAGCAACCTGTCTAGCTTCTCGATGTCGACACGAACAGTGCCGATTGCCATTGGCGGTGCCCGTAGATCGCGCCGTCGCTCACTATCATCCTGCTGAGGTTCTTGCTCGGCTTCAGGTGTTTCAGCTAGCTCAGTGGACTCTTCATCTTGCTGAACTTCCTCGCAAGACCCATCCTCTGTTGGCTCCTCTGTCTTTTCCGGGACAACTTCAGGCTCTTTTTTTTCTATGACCTCGCCCGATAAACGGGCCATATAGTTGATGACAGCTTCATTCTCTTCTGCACCCATTTCTGTAGCTTTGCCGAGAATGAGGTCAAAACCTTCGAAACTGAGATCAACCAAATCTGGATCGGGTTTTTCGTTTTCATCACGGAGAGGTTTAAATTTGTCCTCAAGCTTGTGAGCGATTTCTCCTGCAGCAGTCAGTTGGATCATATGAGCCGATCCTTTGACAGTGTGGAGTCGACGGAGGAGTTCATCGAGGGCTTCACGGTCAAAGCCTTTTTCTAGCTTGAGAAGAGCATCAGTCATCGCACCAATGTGTTCGCGAACTTCATCGCGAAAGAGGCGCATATACTTTTGTTTACGATCTTCTCGCACGAATATCTCCTCGTTGGCCTGCTAGGCTCTCTTGTTACCTTCTGCAGAACCGAGAGCTCTTTCAGCACGTTCAGCTCGCTCAGCTCGTTCTTCGCGCTCACGACGGGCACGTAGTCCAACCGATGAGACTTCGCCCACGATTTCCATCAATCGTTCAGAGTGTTCATTCAAGTCATGCAAAGAATGCTGAATGTCTTTAGCGCCAAAGAGAACTCTATCGACGACAGATTTGACCTCGACGATTGTCTCAGCCATTTGTTCACTGGCAGTGGATTGCTGTTTGGTGGCCACGTGAATATCTCTGGCAGCTTTCGTCGTTTTGGCAATGAGTGAGATGAGGTTTTTGAAAGCATCACCTACGTCGTTGACCATTTTCGAACCACCACTAACAGCCTTGGCACCTTCCTCTGTCATCAGAATGGTCGTATTCGTATGGCTTTGAATATTTTCGATGAGAGCTTTGATTTGTTTCGTCGCTTCGACAGTACGTTCGGCAAGCCGGCGGACCTCAACGGCCACGATGGCAAATCGACGACCATATTCACCGGCACCTGCGGCTTCGATGGCAGCATTGAGCGCCAACAAGTTCGTTTGGTCAGAAATCTCATCGATGATTTCGACAATGCCACCAATTTTCTGGGAGTTCACACCAAGTTCAACCATGGCTTCAGCAATGGACTGCACCTGGTTTTTAATGGACTGCATGGCTTCGATAGTTTGAGCCACCGTTTTTGCTCCATTGTCACAGGCAGACATCGTATCCTGAGCAACTTCTTCAACATCTCTGGCACGGTCAGAAATCTGCCGCGCCGACATGGCAATCTCTTCCGATGACGTAGTTGCCTGTTGGACTGCTGCTGCTTGCTCGGTGGAATTTTGCACCTGTTCGATACAGACACTTTTGATTTCCGTTGTCTGTCGGCCCATGACATCGATGGTCTGACGTAGAGTTTCGATGAGCACTCCCATTTGTGGAAGTGATACAGCAAACCAAATACCTAGTCCCAGTGAAAATGGTAATCCCCACCAAGCCCAGTGGCTCCAATTCTGCTGCTGCCGAATGTTGTGGAGGGCCTTTTCCACAACAGCTTTAGAATCGCTACTTTCATATCCAGCATCCCTTTTCAGCGACACTTCAATGATGTCGATCTTCTCAAATATCTTTGAATTGTAATAACGCAAAGAGATGGCAAATATCATTATGAGCAGCATAACCACGAAAAACTTCACACGCATCTTCATCACTAAGGAAAGCTGCAAAAAACGTGGCAATTTCATCGTTATTCACTCCTCCGAAAATCTATGACCATGGCAGGGGCACTCATTATCCTGGGAACGGACAATAAAACGACGAGTTTTTCGTCTATGAGCACCTCACCAGTCGCAAATTCACGACCGGGGCCACCAAATCCAGGTTGCTGAATTTCATCTGTGCGAACATCCACAATTTTGTCGACGTGATCAACCAACATTGCTGTGCTAGACATATGATCGGAAATGACTATCAATCGTGCCGTTTGTCCTGAAGCATCACCTTCGATGTGCAGCAACTGGCTCAGGGCAGTGGCTGAGACGACTCGCCCACGGACATTGATAATGCCAAGAATGTGTCCGGGGACCTGAGGTACTGGAACGACTTCAGGAACTCTGTAGACTTGGCGACAGAAACTCGTTTCAAAAGCAAAGAGTCTGTCACCAACACGGAACAAGAGGTATTGGACAGTAGCAACCTGTGCCTCGTCCTCGTCCTCCTCTTCACTGACCGTACGCCAGTAGTCATCTCGCAGATGAGAGAGAACGTCGCTCTTCTCTTCGTCCTTCAAAGCTACACAGCCTTTCCTTTGGCCAGAGCCTCCAAAGCAGCTTGATTCATTCCTCCAGACAACTTGATGTCTGGTTTATATGCAGTTTCCCCCCGCAGCAAATCATATGCTTCACAAAAGACTCGTTTGGAAAAATCTTGTTTGCCCAGACGTTCAGCAGCAAATCCCAAATTCAGACGAGCCATTACAAATGCTGGAGACCAGAGCACGGCCCGTTGATAATCGTCGAAAGCTGCTTCGAATTTTGAGCTTCTCTCGAGCAACATGGCTCGCAAGAAATAAGCTTCAGCCAAACCAACATCTAGTCTGAGCGCTTTCTCTACGAGCTCCATGGCAGTCTCTTCCTGCCCCTGATTGGCCAACAAAAAACCACGGCCCACCAAAGCTTTGGCATTGTCCTCGTCGAGTTTGAGAATTCGCTCAAAAACCTTGTTCGCCTCAAAGAAGTCTTCTTTGTCAAAGAGCGACAAACCTTTTTCGAAGAGGAAATCAAAATCAGCAGTGCCTCCACTTTCATCTTGTGAAGACTGTATGTCTCGCAGAATGGCCTTTGGACAGGCAGCTGGTTCTGCTTTTTCCTCGTTTAGATCACGCTCATTGCGCTCGTAGAAGAAAACATTTTCTTTGTAGACAATGTCAAAAGCTTGCGAGGTCTGCAAACCGCTTTCGGAGTGGCCCAAGAAAAGGGTTCCGCCAGCGGGAATCATCTCAGCAAATCGTCTGACTACGCCATTGATGGTGTCTCTGTCGAAATAGATGAGAACGTTGCGACAAAAGACCAGGTCCACTTTTCTCAACCAAGCTGGCGGTCTTTCAGTAGCCAAATCACGCAAGTTGTAATAGCGAAAATCAACCATGTCGCGCAGATATGAACGCACCCGAAACTTATCGTCTTTTGGCGTGAAGTGCTGGTCTTTGATGGCCTGATCCAAAGAGCGGAAAGAAGCGCCGCGGAAGTAACCCTTGCGAGCAAGGCAGAGGGAACGATTGTTGATGTCTATGGCCAACACTTCAACATTCCACCCTGTTACGACGGGAAAAAACTCACGCAAAACGATAGCAAGTGAATAAGCCTCTTCCCCTGTCGAACTACCTGCAGATAGAACTCGAACAGTGCGACGCCCTTCGTCCTGCAAACGTTCTTTCAAGCGAGGGAGAACATATTTGTCGAGAGCACTGAAATGGCTTCGATTGCGGAAGAAATATGTCTCACCCACAGTGAGCAAGAGAACTAGTTTCTTCAGTTCAGGCTCGCCACTATCAGAGTCGATGAGGCGGCGGTAGGAATCCAAATTGGGTTTAAGTAGCGCACGTACACGAGACCAAACTGCCCGCCCCAATTCAGCTCGACGACGAAGGGGGATGTTCAATCCTGATCGTTTCATCAGCACTTGTTGAAAGGACTCGAATTCGCTGTTGGAAATTGAATCTCGCGTTCCACCAAGCTTTGAGCCCGAGTCCCCTTCGACTCTCTTTCTTGCCGCTATGTACTCGAGATGACTGAAGAGTCTATCAAAATCAACTGGTTTGGGTAGATAGTCAAAGACATCTATGAGTTCATACTCTGCATCGCGCGAGGCACTGATAACGATAACAGGCATGTGTTTCATGGCAGCTGTGCGGCGGATATATGCCAACACTTCGTCCCCATTTTGACCTGGCATATGTACGTCCAAGAGGACTGCATCAAACTCTTCTTTACCGAGCTTGGAGATGGCCTCTTCAGCGCAGCAAGCCACTTCAGCCAAGAAACCACGATCATCCAAAAGGGCCTGGAGTACGGAGCGAACGTCTTTTTCATCATCAACAACCAACACCTTGAGCTTGTAGATGGAGGTCATTGAGAGCCCCCCGCCGTACTGTCTTTGGCTGTGACGACTGAAAGCTGAGAGAGTGTGAGCACTATCTCATTTTTGATGTCTGGCTTTAGGGCAAGCTGTGGAGTGCTGACGGCGGGTTTACCAAACAATTGGCGGGCCACCTCAACAGCCCTCAATCCAGCTTTCCGTCGACGTGGGAACTCACCTTTGGCTGGACCATCGCTATATTTTGGAGTGATGGTGATTGTTCTCGTGGCCCCTTGGGGAAACTCAATGTCGAATACTGCCAGCTCCATAGTTTCGAGGGAGCGCAGATAAATTTTGTGATAACCAAATGCCATCTTGTGGAGCTCTTTTATTTCTTTGGCGGCAAAGGTTTTTTTGAGCTTACCATTGGCATTCATTTGGATTGCTCGTTTAGAGTTTATAACGAGCCTGTTTCCAACTTTTTTGCTCTCTTGGGCTGAGTGGGCTTCACCAACTTTTGTCTGCCTTCGGTTATGGCGCCCATTTTTCTTGCTGGCTATGGACGTTTGTCCATTAACGGCACTTCCAGGAATTGCAAGAGTAGCTCTTCTGGGAGGAGTGAACTCTGCTCGAAAATGGAGGGTACTCTCTGTCTCTTTTCTCATTTCGAATTTGAATATGAGCAATTCGCCTGAGAGGCTAGATTTCGCATATAGCTTGTGGTTGCCAAGGTTTATGTCTTTGACACGAACGGGCGTGAAAGGCTGGAAAGTCCCCAAGACGGAGCCATCGAGGTTCAGCTTGGCTTCATGAGTTGCCAAAACGACAATGTCGGCGGCAAACAGTGGTGTAAGAGAAAATGCACAGAGTAGGACAAGAACACAGGCGACCATTCGCCCGCCACTGAACTTCAGCACTCCCGAAAAAGCCCCCATATAAGATCTTATAAATAAATTATTCATGGTTGTAGAGAAAACTCTACCGGGCAAAGGGAGTGAAGTGCCAGTAAATTCGTGGCAAAAGAATCAAGACTATTTGAGCAAACGAGCCAGCTCTTCTCCAATTTGGCCACATGTGGACTCTCCACCTAGCTCTTCGGGCAGAACTTTTCCAGCTGAAAGAAGCTCCAACACAGCATTTTCCAGGCTCTCAGCAGCATTTTGAGCCTTTCCGGCAAAATCTGCCTCTTTTTGCCCCAGCCACTGAAGCATTAACTGCAGAGACAAAATCGCTGCGAGAGGATTGGCTCTTCCCGTTCCAGCGAGAGGTGGAGCACTTCCGTGAACTGGCTCGAAGAGAGCATGGACATCACTTCGCTGATAACTTGGAGCCATGCCCAACCCTCCGCCCAAAACGGCCCCCACATCAGAAGCTATGTCGCCAAAGAGGTTTGGAGTGACAACAACGTCAAAGGAGGCAGGTTCCCACAAGATGGCCTGACAAAATGCATCGATATATCGCTCGTCCAGTTTCACGTCAGGAAAATCGGCTGCAACTTCGTGAAAAATGGAGCGAAAGAGTCGACAGCCATCGAGCACGTTACTCTTGTCTACGCAGGTTACATGGGGATCACGACCGGTTCCTTCAGCCCTTTTCACAGCTTCTGCGAAGGCGGCGCGAATGATTCGTTCAGAGCCTTTGCGAGTGATGACTCGGCTATCAACGGCCACCTCACCAACACCACCGCGTGACAACAAACCATGAGTTGGTGCATAAAGACCTTCAGTGTTCTCGCGGAAGATAACCAAATCGACCTCTTCGGGTTGCCAAATCTGCAGTCGCCGTTTGTGAACTCGATGACCCACACCAGGAAGTAATCTGGCAGGTCTGATATTGGCATAAAGATCGAGGCCCAAACGCAAACCAAAAAGCACGTTTTTGCCTGCAGGGTCTCCTGAGTTCAGTTTGGCTCCAGGCCAACCGACGGCACCTAGGAAAATCGCATCTGCCCAATCGCGGCAAGTGTCAAAAGCCTCTTCTGGCCACTCTTTTCCTGTTTCGAGAAAATACTGTCCACCACAGGGAAAAGTCTTCGTCTCAACAGTGAATTCAAAGACTTCGGCCAGTTTATGAAGCATCTTTTCGGCTTCAGTCGTTACATCGCGACCAACACCGTCACCAGGCAAAAAGACTATTTTCACGCAGAAGCTCCCTCCTCGACAGCCAATTCTTGTCCTTTTCGCGACAGTTCAGTCAAGGACGCTCCCTCTTGTGAAACGAATATGATGGCCAAGATGGCTGTGGGAATGGTTGAGAAAATCCAAGAAATAATTGCAAAAGCTTTGGCTGGACTCACTGAGATATTGACTATGCGCAGGGAAACCTCTGCTGCCACTTGGTACACTCCGATAAATCCAGGTCCCTGCGGGAGAGCAACGGCGAAGGCAATTGCAACCTGAACGAGAGCTGTACCAAATAGTCCCAAATCAAAACCTAGGGCCAAACCTGCCAAGTAAAAATAGACGAGATTGACTGTCCATAAAGACATGGACCAGAAAAAGATGAGCGTTATTCGTTTGATACAACGAACTGCTGCCAATCCGCTGATGAAAGTGTCAACGAGGCCAAGAATCTTATCGGCGATGGATTGAGGAAATGGCTTGAGAAAAAACTTGATCAAACTAATCGTAGCTTCACGTTTGACTGCCAAACCAATGACGACCATAGTAGCCACAGCCGTAATGGCTGCCATGAGAATTCCAAAATACTGGAGTCGACCAATCCACTTTTGGTCTCCTTGAGCTGCCACAGGTCCAATCGTATTGAGGACGATTGTGAGTACGCAAAGAAGGCAAATGAGATCGAATATTCGCTCCAAGACTACTGTGGCAAAAACGCCTGAAAAACCTACTTTTGTCTCTCTTTTGGCAAGGAGCGGCTTGATGAACTCACCAGCCCTAGCGGGAAGCAAGACATTGGAACCAAAGTGGATGGAAGTAAAGACGAATGATCGCCAGAGAGACAATTTGGCCATGGGCTCGAGAAGCAAACACCACCGGGCAGCACGAATGACATTCATGGTCTGAGCC
>CAZXTJ010000318.1:0-9376 GCA_964643655.1 uncultured bacterium | reverse complement strand
ACCTTTGTCTATCATCGTTCTTGCTCGAGCATACACTCCGTGCATTAAAGAATAAGCAGTGCCTGGCAGAAGGCAGGCTATGACATCAGATTTGGCTAGAGTATCAATACCTTCGTCAGTCGTTTTGATGAGGTGTTCAGCGCTGATTGCGCCGTATTTGACAGCCAAATCAACACCACCGATTGGATCGATTTCGTCGGCGTGGATTTTGGGAGTAAAACCAAGTTCCTTGGCTTTTTTCATCACTCTTTCTGTCTGCTCGTAGGGGAAGACCTTCTTCTCGGTAAAGATGTCACAGAACTTCGTTGTGCACTTCTCTGCGATTTTGGGCATCATCTCGTCGACTACGTGAGTCGTGAAAGCATCAACATCTTTTGTGTATTCAGGCGGAATGGCGTGAGCCCCCATAAAGGTTGGCACTACTTCCACAGGTTGTTTGCTCTCCAATTGACCAATGGCGTTCAACATCTTCATTTCGTTTTCGATGTCGAGTCCATAACCACTCTTGATTTCAACGGTCGTCGTGCCGTGGGCGAGCATTCGAGCCAAACGAGGAAGGGTCTCTTCAATGAGATCCTCTTCATCAGCCTTGCGCACCTTGTTGACCGTATTCAAAATGCCGCCACCACCGAGGAGAATGTCCACATAGGTTTTGCCTTCAATGCGCATTTCGAACTCGTCTTCGCGAGTACCAACAAAGAGACAGTGCGTGTGTGGATCGACAAAACCTGGCAGCACCACGTGGCCAGTCATATCGATGAACTCACAGTCGCCCTTGTCTATGTCGGCTTGGTATTTCGCCTTGATATTGGGCGCAGGGCCCACCTCTTTGATTTTGCCATCCTCAACGACGACGGAAGCGTTGAGGAGCATACCGATATCACGCATATAGGCACCTTTTTTAGGGCCTTTACCTGCGCAGGTGAGAACTTGCCTTGCATTGTGCAAAATGGTCGTTGCCACAGTGAAACCTCACGAGTTCACACAGATCTCTACATTTAAAGTAGAGCTTTTGTCAGATGCCGTTGTCGGCGATGGTACCATGCAATGAGGGTCGAAACAAGCAAAGGAGGCCTTTTCGGCTCCCATTTTGGCTACAAAAAACGAGAGCTAGGCACAGGCGAGCCAGCACGCTGCCGAGCCCTAAATCCATCCTTGCACCAAAGACCAGGAATCCCTTTTGTGGTGCACTTTTTCAAGATAGAGAGAAGATTGGCTGGGTCGTCACCATCTTCAATGGTCTCCGCATCAGCTTCTAGTATCTTTTGAGCCAGTTCCTCCACAGGGCTATTGTCACCTTCGCTAATGGTCACATCCTTGGTTTCACAGTTGTAAATCATCCCTCCAGGAGCCCAAGGAGCTGTATTTCTCTGGTAAAGGAAGGTCGTAATGTCTGGCGAGTACGTAAAAGGATTGGTCCAACAGGAGGCATGAGCCCATAAAATCTGGCCTTGGCGGTGAATCTGCAATTGATTGAGCACTTCTCCCTCAAATAGGTATGCAAGATCATAAGCCACTATCAATCCAGGCTCCTCTTGCCCTTCCTCTCCCCATTCCACAATGGGTAAATCAAGTATTTGGGCAAGGGCAGTGGCCAAGATAGCGCTCGACCGCTCCTCCAACCTGTACACTCGCTCCACTTTGAGTTTTGCCTCTTTGATGAACTGCTTCAATCTCCTACAGGCTTCGTGAATGAGCCCATAGGAGTCTTGGAGATAGGCATATCGACCATTCATCCCTTCGTTAAAACCAAAGGGCGAAAGTTGGAGGAGAATGGAGCCATTGAGTGCTAAGTGCCAACCGCGGAGATCTTTTTCTCCAAGCCTGTTGGCTAGAAGGAGCTCTTCAGCCCTGACGACCATATGCTCCAATTGCTGAGCTGCTGCGAGCGCTTGCTCGTCTTGAGTCTGCATAACCTCATCGAGGACCTTGCGCGCTTCTGATACATCGCCGCACATCAGAGTGTGGAAAGCCAAGAGATAACGTAAGAAGGGATCCTCAGCCAAAGCATCAGGAGATGCTTTCAGAACAGAGCGAGCCTGATGGTAATACATCATCATCTCGAAGGTCGTGGCCAACTCTGCGAGAATCTTTGATGAGTTGGGTGCAATTGCATTGGCTCGGGCCAAAATAGTTGCCGCAAAAGAAAAAAGTTGGTGCTCATAAAGGGCATAAGCTAGGTCAAAGAGTGCTTCGTCGTCATCTGGTACATCAGCAGCCGTCAAAACCAATTTATCTAGTTTTTCCCCGCCAATGAGCTGCGCGAGAGGTGAAAAAGCTTTCATGGCATCTGCAAAGGTCTTCGTTGTCGCCACGAGACCTGGGAAATCGAGTACAGGTCTGAAAACTGAAAAGGCTTCTTGTTCCTTGCCATCATTGAGAGCTGCTTGTGCAGCTTCTATCGCTTTATCAAAATCGCTTGTAGTCAAAGCTATTCCAATCTATCAGGGCATACGAATGACGCGGAAGCCATTGCTCCTACCCACTTCATTTTTAATCCCAACTGAAACGAATAACTCCTCAAAGGCTGATGGGACGTAACCAATTGCTGCCCCCATAGTCGAACGTACGCTTCCTTGTCCGTAAGGTGCTTTACCATATGGATCCGTTAGTGAATTTCCTTTGATGTCCTGAAGTATGTCATCCGTCCATTCGCATACATTTCCAAGTACATCGTACATTCCCCAGGCATTGGGTTTTTTCTGGCCAACAGCGTGGAGGCGATCCCCAGCGTTTTTTGCGTGCCATCCTATATCGTTTATACTTCCGTACAAGCGAGGATAAGAACCGCCGCAGCGTGCTGCGTAAGCCCACTGAGCAACTGTAGGCAACTTGTATTTAGCCGCTTCTCGACTGGATAGTTTATGGCAAAACTCTCTTGCAGTGTTCCAGGTGACGCAGTTAACAGGTAGTCTACTGCCATTCTCTTTGGAAGGGTTCGATGGCATAATCTTGTTCCACTCGGCTTGAGTTACTTCATATTTGCCTATCCAAAAGCCTGAAGTGAGAATTATGTGTTTTGTTGCTCCGTCAGGGGGATGTAGTTTTTCGCTAAAACTACCAGCAGGCACCCAAATCATCTTCATCCCGATAGAGTTCGTGAATGATTCGCCAGGAGTGGCTGTGATTTTGCTTAGCGAGACAGTCCTCTTTAAGCGTTGTCCGTCTCTGATGGTTATGTATTGGTCATTGTCCAGATAACCTGGACATTTGACTTGAAGGCGGTAGCGACCGGGCTGTCGGAAAATGTCCTTTAATGCAATTGAAGGAATGAACTGACCATCAAAATGCACGACGGCATTGGAGGGTACAACGGTGAGATCGAGATAACCCACAATCTGCTTGAAATAGAGATGGGCTTTGGCTGTTTTTCCGTCTACAACATTGATTTTGACTTTAGTTGGATGGTGATAGGGCATAGTGGCTGTTATTACGTGTAAACCCGGCGTTAGTCGCAGCTTTTTCCCCAGTTGCGATAGTGGTATGCCCTTGCCATTCAGCTCCAGCGTTTTGGGTTTTCCAGATGCTTCTATCACAAGCCAGCCCAGTTGTTTTTGCAGGTCGAAGTGGATTTTTGTCTCTTTTTTGGCAGTAACAGTCCCTGGCATTTCTTTGGCTTTATAATCTTTGAGAATTGCCTTGAATGTATATGGACCTGGTCCAAGTGAATGTTTGAGTCCCGCTACTGTTGTTTTTCCAAAGTACTTTTTATCTGGCGGTAGACCTTTGCAATATACCTTTGCTCCAACAGGTGTTGAGGTGAATAAGAGCTGTCCTGGAGTGGTTTTTAATGTTACATTTATTTCTGTACCATCTTCTCTGACGAATCTTTTGCCCTGCCAGAAGAGGTCTCCTTTTTCCAGCTCAATGTGGTGGTCTTCGCAGCTAATTTTGGCAAAAGTAGCAGGAGTCTTTTTTGACATCAATGTGCCATCAATTGTGATTGTGGCAACGGCAGGCGAAGATTTAATCGTCAATGGAGCAGTTAGTCTCTCTAGGGACAATGTGTGGTTTAGCGTTTTTTCCTCACCAGGTATTTCTATGGTTTCCGTCTTTCGTTCGTATAGAGGAGCGTAGGCTTCGATGAGGTATTTGCCATTGGGAAGTTTTTTGACTGTTTGGCCCAATTTGTATTCTTGTTTCCTCATGCTGACTGAGCTGGCAAGTGGACGAAGGCGGTATTTGAGGTTCGCTGGTTTTCCACTTAGGACAAGATGTCCCCAGGCTGGTTTTAGCTCGATTTCAGCTGGTTTGGCCACTTTGTCTTTGGTTACTGAAACAGCTTGTTTTGTTGGGTAATAAAGCTGATGGCGAAGTTCAATTTGTTGTTCGCCAACTGGAACATTGCGCACGAGGTTGTTTGTTTTTAAGCCAGTGTCTTCACCGTTTAGATAAATGGAGGCACCTTCGGGTCTGCTGGAAACGAAGATGGTGCCAGAAGCAGCAGCTACTGAAGGAGTGACTGTGGGAGGTTTTTTACTAGGTTTTGGCGTTGGAGCTTTCGTTACAGAAACTTGTTGAGTTGGTTTTGTGGTTGGCTCTGGTGTTGGTGTAACGGGATCACTGTACGTTCCAATGAGATAAAGAATGAAAAGTACGAGGAGGAAATACCACTTGCCGTTGCCACCGCTCGTTTTGACGCTGATGTTTCCTTCTAGAGCCGAAACGAATTCATCGCAATCTTTGAAGCGTTTCTCAGGATCTTTGTGTAGGGCTTTCTGGATAGCTGCATTTACCTGCTGGGGGACATTTGTCAGCGCTCTGGGGGTTGCTGTAGTTATCTGATGTTCCAAGCCTGCGCCACTAAAAGGAGGGCGCCCAGAGAGTAACTCGTATAGCGTGACAGCCAAAGAATATTGATCACTTTTGGCAGTGATTTGTTCTGCTCTCATTTGTTCGGGGGACGCGTAGAGAGGGGTCATTGCAGTCATTGAGGTTACGCGCGTCATCGACTCTTTGAGCTCGAAGGCTATGCCAAAGTCCGTTACCTTGAGTACCTTATTGTCCTCTTTGCCTGTGAACATCAAGTTGGCAGGTTTGATGTCACGGTGGACGATGTTTTGTTTGTGGGCTTCTGTCAGAGCAGATGACACCTGTTTGGCAATGTCTACGACTTCTTCGACAGGAAGCTTTTCTCGATGAGCCAATTCAACTTCCAAGTTGGGACCATCGAGCAGTTCCATGACGAGGAATGTAGAGTCTCCGTCTTGTTCAAAGGCGTGTAAACGAACAATGTTGCGGTGGGTTAGTTTGATGGCTGCAAGGGCTTCTTTTTTCAGGCGGATGATGGCTGCTTCGTTTCTGGCCAATTCATCGGGAAGTACTTTGATGGCAACAGGCAAATTATCAAGCTTTTCATCTCGTCCCTCAAAAACGACTCCCATACCACCACGGGCTATTTCGCGAAGGAGGCGATAACGACCAGCTAGTTTCTGTTTGAGAGATATGGATTCGAATGTAGTTTCCCCTGCATTATCTACAACGATACGTTGTTTTTTGGCAGTCGTTTTTACTCGTGGTTCTGGTTCAGGCTTCTTTTCTTCTGGAGAATAGATTGTTTCAGCTTGCTGTTCTTTGGGTGCTAATTGCTTCTTCTTTTGTTTTTTTGTCTCTTTTTTACTGCCTGCCACAGCTGCAATCCCTCCCTTGGTGATAGAAATAGAGTATACAATGCTAAGGGGAGGCAAAGTGAGCCAACATCAACGCAAAGTTCAGGCGAAAATCGAATATGAAATGGGTATTTGGGTTTTAGGAATTGGTGTCGCCCTGTTTGTGTTTGGGCTAATCTTGGCTGTTGGTTATTGGATATCTTTTGATGGCGACAGCGAAAAGTTCATAATGAGCTCTATCTTTCCCATCACGATTGCTTTGGGATTCATCTCTTTTGCCCTCATTGTTCCTGGAGCAGTATTTGTCTTCCAAGGTGATGGGAGTTCAGCAAAGAACTCAAAAGATGAGAGTAAAGGACAAGTCCGCTTGCCAGGAACGCCCAAGCCAGTCAAGCCACTTGAAAAGGTTGTAAAGAGCAAGAGCCAACTGCCTCGTTATCTAATTGCACTGGCCATTATCTGCACCATTTCATTTGTCTTTGCCCTCGTTGTGGTCGCCTTTATGGTTACTTAGGTGACAGAAGTGTCGCTTTTTCGGGTTGTTTTGTCGATATATCCTCTATGAATAGGATTATTTTAGGCTTTTTATTGGGATTTAATCTCTTGCTCATATTGTTGGCGACGCCAGGCTTACTCTCTTTTCTGTCTTCATCGTCAGCACCCAATCCAAAACCTCCGAGAATTGCTCTTTTCGAGTTTACAGACTTGGTTGGTCAGCAAGGATCTGCGAAGACAATAGGCACTCTGTTTGCCACAGAGTTGGAAAATGAGACTGGCAGTGAGCCAGTGACATTGTGCTCTCTGCCTGAAGACCAAAAGGCACCAAGTTTTGATGAACTCACGAATAAAGCTCAGGCTGCTGGTGCCCAAGTCTTGTTGTGGGGTACTGTCAACGACTTCAGTTCTTTTGGTAGCTCATCATCTGTTTCCATTTCTTTGTATGCCATTGATTTGGAAACCAAAGAGACCGTCTGGTCGGACTCTTTGACTCGCCGATTTGACGACACATCTATCGAGATTGGTGCACGCAATGTGGTCAAAGATGTTGCAAAACGCATGGTTGCTCAATTGGTACAGAAAAGTGCCTAAGACTAATTCCTTCTTTTGATCTATAATGGCGCGTTGATCATTCGGTAGCCCTTCTAATCCGCAGAAGTGGTATGAGCAGTTTCATTGAAAAAGTAGCCACACTTTGTCGTTCTTACCCCTTTGAAGAGAAGTGGTTGATTGCTCCTACCCAAGGAATTGGTCAACAGTGGCTACTTTGGGCCGCACGTGTTGGTGGAGCAATTCTCAATCTCAAGACTGTCACTTTGAAGTCATTGGCTTTGAGTACTATTGCTGCAGAAGCGCAACAGAATGGTCTAAGAGTCATTAACCCCTCCATCGAAGCTCTTTTGATTAAACGTATCATCGCTGAAAACGACATTCGTTCAGCTGCAAAAATTAACGCCTTGAAGTTAGATATTCAGCGTAGTCGTAAGGGGGTGCCTGGGACGAAAAGCGAACATATTACCCGCTATGAGGAGTTAATGCTCGAGTGGGGAATTTTGGATGAGCGAGCTCTCTTTGAGGAAGCAAGAGAGTTAGTGGCTGAACGTCCGTGGCCTGAAGATGTCCTATTTTTTGTTCCAAGTTCAATCATTGATACTGTGGGTTCTGGAGCAAATGCCTTTGTGGGTTGTTTGCCTGAGGAACTGACCATTTCGATTGAGGAGCAGCGGAGTCCTGATATTGATGACTTCGAGATTGAGGTTTTCCGCAGCGTTAGTCGCACAGATGAAGTCATGACCGTACTTCGGCACAGTATGGCAGACGGAGCTCTGTTTGATGATGTGGAGATACTCTACACATCGAGCGACATTTACCTACCTCTTCTGCGTGAGACCAAGGAGCTGTTTCAGGCAAGGGAGGACAATATTGGTCCTCTCGAAATGACTTTCGCAGAGGGCTTTGCTGCGTCCTATACTCGTCCTGGTCAGGCTTTGATGGCTTGGGTCGATTGGATAGAGGACGATTATTCCTCCTTCAGACTTTATGGCCTCATTGAAAATGGTCTTTTGGATTTCCCTTTCCAGGAAACCCATTGCATGACTTATCAATCTTTGGCCGCTCATCTGCGTGCCATTCCGCAAGTGAGTGATAAGTCCAAGCTTTTGTCTGTCATCAATGAGGTAGAGGTGGCTACTGAGAAGTATATCGAACGTCTGCAGCGCAGTCAGGAGTTTGACTCCGATGTACAACAAAAACATGTCACCATCCAACATGCCAAAGCTCGGCAAGTTGCAATGTTACATCTAGGTGATGTCTTGCAGCAGCTCTTCGCCGCCACACCGATAGGAAAAGAAGAGAGTCCCGATTATGTTGAGTGTGCACTGGAATTCCTCTCCAAATGTGTTCGCACAGTAGATGAATACGACATTGAAGCAGTCACTGTTTTGACTACGGCACTGGAAGAATGTCGCTCTTTGTTAACTGACTTCCCTGATTTGTTGAGTCCACCAACGATGCTCAATTGGCTGAGAGAGCTCCCTCGTTTGTTATCTGTTGGTGCAAAAACGGCCCAAGCGGGGAAAGTTCACATTGCTCCTTTTGTGCAAGGTGGGCACACAGGACGAAGATACACCTATGTCATCGGGCTCGATGAGGAGTCCTGCCAATATGGTTATAGCGATGATTATTGGTGGTTACTCTTGGGGCGTGTCCGCGGTCGCCTGACTGCCAGTTACACCATGGTCAGAGAAAACTCTGAGCGTGAATTGTTACCTTCGTCAGCATTTATGAAAGCCTTTCGACAGTATTGTTATTCACCTGATGCTGACTATCGTACTTTAACAGTAGAACCTCCTCCTTTAGCTATTTCATTGCCGGCAGTCGAGAGAGAAGCACTTTCTCCTGCTGAATGGCTCACCTACAAATTGGCTGACTGTAGTCTCTTTGATGGTTGGAAAGGCCCCTTTGAGGACCGTATCATAGAAAAAGTGAAAAAGAAGTCCGTCCGTGGTGCTTTGTCGTCGAAAGCATCGGCTAAAATCCTTGGTCATCTTTTTCCTCACCTCGAGCATGGCATCAAATGTCACCAAGCAAGAATGTCTTCCCTGCTCACTCCTTATGATGGTTTGGTTAATCCGCTGGAAGACGAGCATTACCCCTTTGCAGAAAATGGTTTTGTAGTTTCGCCCAAAAGTCTGGAAACGCTAGCTCACTGCCCAATGCGCTTTTTCTGGGAATATATTTTGCGCATTGAACCGACATTTTCTCCTGAAGATTATGTCAAACAGTGGCTCACTCCACAGACTTTCGACACTTTGTTGCACGATGTTTTTCACCGTTTTTGCCTCGAAATCAAAGCCGCCAATGAACGACCTACCTTTGATAAACATTGGCCACTGCTGGAAGAATTACTGCATCGCTCCATTGCTGGTATGAAGACACTTTTGCCACCACCCAACGCAGACACATTTCAACAAACTGTTGATGTTCTCGAGGAGGCTGCTCAGATTTTCTTAATCGTAGAAGAAGGTGTGGGAGAAGAGTGGCGTCCTGAACATTTGGGCGTAGCCATTGGCACCACTACAGCTCTTGAAGGGACGAAGTTTGATACAGAAGAACCTTTCCTTCTACAGCTGGACGAGGGTATGGCAGTCCGCGTTCGCGCGCAAATAGACAGGGTGGACAGATACTTTGGTCAAACCAACACTGACTATTCGGTCACTGATTACAAGACAGATCCAGTCTTGCCTTATCTGATACCTGCTTCTTATTCC
>CAZXTJ010000317.1:0-9398 GCA_964643655.1 uncultured bacterium | reverse complement strand
GGGTCCTACGCCCCCTCAGTCTTAGCTGCTACGGGTTTAGCGAATACGAGACCACAATCTGTCTCATACCTATCCAATAGCTCTGCTTCGCAGTGGGGACAGCTACTCTCGCCTTCGTCGAGGCCACGAGTAGAACAAATGGGACAATAACGATAAACGTGATGTGCTCGCAAACCTCCTTGGGCAAAGACCTCATTGGTAGAAGCGCGAGTCAGATAAATGATGCAGATCATTGAAAGGGTGATGGAAGCCAAGCGGAGAATACGCACGAAAACCAAATCTATCCTGGCAAACTCCATTGAAATGACGGCTGGCAAGAGCAAACCAAAAATGACAAGGAAAGCAATGACACCGCGCCTAGAAGGTTCATGAAGAAAAAGGAGTCCAACTGCCATGGCAGACAAAATGAGCCCCAACATTCCTTTGAGGGAAAGAACAAAAATGCCAGGTGACAGTTGGTCAGTTTGGTATAGCGTCTTGCTCAGTATGGAAATTGTCGACCCACCCCTAATTTGAAGGGCAGGAGTAGCAATCACCGCAAAAGCCAGTCCACCAACGATAAGAATGGCTGAAACGATGATTAACCCAGCAGGTAGGAAGCGTTGCTCTCTGGTCATAGTTACTCCCGTCTCGCGAGGAACATTAACACACGAGAGGCCGCTGAGCAATGCACGCCCGCCGAGAGAGCTGACTACTTACTTAGAAACGAACACCGCCGCCAACGAGGAAATTCTCCGTTTTGCGCCCAAGAAGAGCTTCAGTTTCAGATTGGCCCACATATGCCACGTCAAAATTGAAGTCTTTCATTGTTAGACGGAAACCAGCCGCAAACCTGTCTCCATTAAAATCCATGATGAGATTGAAATAGTCCGACAAGCGGAAGTCAGCACCGAACATGGCAAAAAACTCTTCTGGTTCACCAATATACGTGTCGCTGCCATTGCGGATACCACGCTTGAGGCGATAACCACCAAATTTGGCTGTCCCAAACCGTCGTACTTGGGTCAAAGTCAACTCTTCCAGTCGCTGACCACCAAAGTTGAGGCCAACACCACCATATAAAACTTTCCAACCACCAACGATGTACGCTGAGCTGTAGTCCACTCCACCGGTAGAAAAGACTGTTCCCAAAGAGAGGTTGAATGTCTCAACAGGCAATCGATATTTGGCCTGGAAGGTCACCTGATCATCCCTCATGTCAGAGGCCGAACGCATGTTCTTCTCGAGACCAACTTCTAGATTGTCATAAACACCAGCGTTCAGTTTGACACTGATGTCAGCAGTCGTCTCTTCTGCATTTGTAGACTGATTGGTTTCACGAAAAGCTTCAACGTGAGTACCAACCTCATAAGTCTCCGGTTTGATTGTTACTGGACTGGGGACAGTGAGGCCTCCTGTAAGGCCAATGAGTGATGTTGCAGCAAAACTAGGCTGGCTGAAAAGCACCAACAGAGCCGCCATCCCAGCAGTGAGGACGAGGTCTCGGATAGTACGCATGAGTTATTCCCTTTCTTCTTACGAGATGAACTCTCGCACGAACGTCATGCATGCTATCGGTACACTGTGATTGGTTCCGAAGGGACAAGAACAAGCAAATTCGCTCCAGCAAAGGAACACCGACACAAGAAACGCTGTGTTGCTGCCCAACACAGCTACAATCAAAACAAAAGAAGTGAAATATCACTTGGTTTTGGCTGTCTAGAGGCAGCCACCCTCTTGTGGAACCTCAATGCGCAGTTCCTGATTGATAAAACGAGGGTAGACCGTGCAGGTGGCGTGAATGAGTTTCCCGTCGGCCTGCTTGTGTAGAACTTTCTTTCTGTCCTTGGCTTTCACGTCGTAATAGTCCACCTCGATGATGACTCGATAATACTGAAAAAGAATTCTGTCATTCTCGCTTGTGGCCATACAGAGGAAGTTCTCGATCATGGCCCTACCACCCAACCAAAGGCGTTGTTCAATGACGCTTCCTTGGGCATCGAGTTTGCGGTACCAAATTGTTTTTTCGGCAGGATCAAACTCATACTGACTTTGATAGATGAGTGGAACTTCATTGCCCTGAGCGTCTTTACCAACACGAAAACTATCGCGCAGCGGAATGGTCAGTTGTTTCCCCTGTTTGTCAATTGTGACGAGACCAACTGCTGCCCTCAATTCTTGGCGAATTCGCGTAAGAAGGATACGAACAGCCTGCTCACCTTCAATACGTCGTGTAACGGCCCAGTACCTAATCATGGACATGAAATGCATGTCATAAAAGAGCGCTAACACAATGGCCGAGATGAGAAAAACAACCAACATCTCAACTAAGGTAAAGCCTTTTTTTCTCTTTCTCATGAAGCTCTCCTCATTGTGATGGTGTGTAAAAAGTTGTCAGCACTATGGTTCGGAACTCGTCTTTTTTCGGCCTTTTTTTGCGGGGTGGGAATTTGACTTCTACAGTAATCTGTTTCATCAAGGTAGGAGGATAACCTTCTACCTCGCTCACTTTGGCAGCCACGACAAATCGCTTTTCATACTTTTCCAGCTCATAGCCAGTAGGAATATTGTGTTCATACAAGATTTGCTGCATGTTCATCCACTGGTCATTGGGCATAAATGCTTCATAGGGTGCACCACGAATGATCTCGAGAACATCGTTGCCATAAATGGTGGCAACTGTGTCATCACCGCCACGGTAAGCCCTAATCGTAGCCATGGAAACCAATGCGATGATGGGTGTAAAGATTGTCACCACCACAGCCAAAGCCACGAGAATCTCGATGAGGGACATACCCCGTCGATTATTCCTCAACGATAAACTGTTTTCGCACGAAATATTCATATTTACTGATTTCATCGGTAATTGAAACATAGTAGTAGTGTTTACGATCATCCAAATCCATTCCCGGAGGAATGTGGTAAGTCCAGTCGAAGTTGATGTTTCCACCTTCGGGCATGTCTTTCAGGCTGAGATCGTTACATCCCAAACCACCAAAGATGTGCACCTTGTTTTTACCTGAGGCTTTCACTGGGTAAATATAGGAATAAAGCTGAGCATCAATACGTTTGTCCGTTTGAATGTCTATTCCGCCCAAACTGACTATGGTGAGAAGGTCATTCTTCTCGGGATCGTCAGCACTGTCTTGGCTCTTGGCCAAGAAGCCTGTGAAAATGACGGGACCAAAAGTGATGATGATTGCTTTTCCCTTGTAACGCACATTTCCCAGTTGCAAGGGTTCAGTTCCTGTTATGTAGATGACGCCATCGAGGTGCAATGTACCCTCTTTAGGATCAAAGAACTTTCGCCGGAATACGTTGTGACGGGGATCTTTTGTGTCAATGCGAGGATCATTCAACGATGAGATGTACTCAGTAGCTTTGACGTAATAGAGGAAGGGGTTGAACTCATGTAGTCCTTTTTCGAAATAAGACTCAAAAGGACCGTGACCCAACTCATTGTCATCAACCTGTACATCCAACTCGTTGTAGTGGAAATAAATCCCTTTTGACATCAAGACACCGAAATATTTTCCAATGTAGGAGTCTTGTTTGAGAGGACCGAGAAATTCGAGAATACCCTGATTATAGGGGCGATACATCGCACCGTGAGGCAATCTCCGGATAGCTTCTTTCCAGTCGCCGTCCTTCAATCCATAAGTCTCTTTGGAGAATATAGTGTCATTGAGGTACTTGAAGAACCTTGGTTTACGAACGTCCTTTGGCAACTTCATCCATTTTTCCTTGAGTTTTTTGTCCCAAGCAGAAGGCAAATCCTCTATTTCCAAAGGAACTGAATCTGTTTTGCCTTCGAGGAATCCTTTGGGGAACCAAGGGAGTGGTTTTTCGTTACCAGACAATGTGGCCGTATTTTTTATCTTGTCCCACCATTTGCCTTCCACATAATCACAGGCGGCAAAGAAAGTACGAAGGACTTGGCCATAAACGACTGTAGGACTAATTTTGATATGATATTTGGAGTAAAGTTTGTCCATAATCTTTTTGGTGATCTTTTTGATCCCTTTCCAGATTTTCTGGAAGAAGTTGCCTCCTTCTTCAGAAACGGACTCACCCTGAACTTTCTCTTCCACACGACCAAAGATGTCCAAACCAGAACGTGCGTAGAGGTCTCCTTTATCTTTCCAATCATCATCAATGAAGGACTGGAACCAGGTTTTGTAACCGGAGAAATCTTTGCCAATGAGCTCTTTAGTCGTATCAACGCCCAACTCAGCTCCGTGGCCCAGATAACGAATGACAATCTTGGACTTTTCAATGTCTTCACTAATGGCATCACCACCAGTAGTCTGACTCGTTCCATCAGTGGAGTTGGTATTGGTGTTCGTGCCATCGGCAGTACCGGAGGTGGAGTTCGTTCCATCCTCAGAGCCCACTTCCATATCATCTGTGGGAATGCCGGCTTTTTGGTAATGCTCTCGCAATTGTTTGAGAGTGAAGTCGAACTGTTTGGGCAGAAGCTCTGATTCAGCACTAAAGAAGGTCTTCTGCAACATACCAGATGAACGGTTTCCATTCGTCAAAGGAACTATTCCCCTATTGATGAACACACGACCAGGAGGAACGGCTCCTTTGGGCAACACCCTCTCTTCGAAGTGTTTGACAAAGTCTTCCTTCGTGTTCGTTGTGGAATAACTTGCCCAGCCATGGTCGAGAGTAATCGTCTGTTGCTCCTTGGGGAAACCGTTTTGGCGATAACCAAGAACAGATTTCCACTCAGCAAAAGTTTGGGCCGTGAGATTGTTCAGAAAGAACGTACACTCCGACAAAACAGGAATTGTGCAGCGCACCACTTTGAAGGGGCGGGAAAGGACAACGACTTTGGTAAGCGGTTTTTTCGCTTTCACGTGGGTAATGGTCACTTTGACGGTGAGAGCTGCATTCTTCTCTAACTCGTCTATGACAGCACCACGAATATTTTTGAACTGCTGTACCTTGTGAACAAGTCCTTCCACCTGGAAATTTTCATCGGGAATGCCATAAAGCTCTTTGGCAACCTTACGGGCAGCTTTCGTGCACTCAGCCATATATTCGGAGTCTATCTCGACTGTTTGCCCAGGTTTCATGGGTTCACGAAGCTGTCTGTAGATCTTTGTCTCAGTAGCTTTGTTCAGCTGCTGCTCGAAGTTGAGAAAAGCTTCTTCTGCTGCAGCTTCTGCAAGGTTGGTAATGAGCTCGCTCTGGTAAACCATGACAGCATTGAGCTCTTGCTCTGTGGCGAGATAAATGAGGGCAGTACCAAGGACACTGAGGACCATCATCATACCGAGGCCCACATACAACAACATGCCGCGTCGTGCGCGGTGGCGGCGTATCATACGTAACCACACTTCCAGGGACGACGCGGCTTGAGCGCTCGGGAGTTTTTATTATCGAGCACGGCGTCCCACCCTATACTACGGATTTCAGACCTAAACTGTTTCACAGCTTCTCTTCGATAATACAAAAATAAAAACCAAAACGGGGATCTCTCTGCAAGACAACTTCCTCTGGTTCGGTTCCCAGAGCTGATGCCACGTGTTTTCTCACTTCACCAGCTGTTCGGCCATAATAAATCTGACCAGCAGTGAGATTTTCGTGAATGACCTGGTCTGCTGACACCCTTTGAATACGTCGAGCGCAGCGTACATTAAACATCTCATCATCTTCGCTGAGAGACTGTTTGGGCCTCGTTGGTTCAGCCATGGCAATGGACTTGTCGATGAGTTCACGAATTTCTTTACCTTCACGCATAGACTGCTGATGTTCTTTGGACTTACCAAACTGCTCGAGCAAATCGCGGAAAGCCTTGTCATGACGCTTTCTCTGCCTATGTTCACCCAAACGCTCATAACAACGAGCCATGAGGAAATGAAGCTCTAGTCTATTCCTGCTATTTGGTTTTAGCTGCGGCAAAAGTCCTTCGGCTTGCCGAACGGCGAAATTCTCTTGGCCATGTTCATAGAGATAACGAACCTCACTGATTTTGTTCTTGAGGGAAAAGATGTTGGACAATTTATTATCGTCATCATCGTCGAGCTGAGCTGTTTCAGCCGTTGTTACCTCAGTGGCTCCTGCCGAGGCCGTAGGAGTTTTGGTGGGGCGCGGAGGATCCTTTTTTTTGCCCCAGAAACACCCTGAGAACAAAAATGCCAAAATAAGTGCCGCAATTATTCCATAAATAGGCTTCACATCTACCTCTTTCTACATTTGTATTGTAGTGGGCTACGAACAAAGCCGCAAGATGACATGAAGTACATTGACGTCGAAAGCATTTGCAGGTACAATTCCAGTCCACGCCGGAGTGGTGGAATTGGCAGACGCGCTGGACTCAAAATCCAGTGAGCTTTTCGCTCGTGTGGGTTCGAGTCCCACCTCCGGCAAAGTCTAGTAGCGGATCTCGGCGAGTGCGAAACTTGCCGAGATCTTCTCTTTTAAGGCCGTTGTGCTAAATTTGTGCTAAATGCCCCATACAACCCTTCAACCGCCTGACGCCTTTCTTCGTCTGCAATGTGAGTGTACCTAAGTAGCATCTTCAACGTCTTGTGTCCCGTAATCTTCTGAATGACCGGCAACGGCGTGCCCGTCTTGACTATTGCTGAGCAGAACGTGTGCCTGAAGGCGTGAAACGTCAACGGCGCCAATCCTGCGCTCTCTACAGCCCTTTTTAAGGCCTTCCTTATGTCTCGTATGGGTTTGCCTCCATAGCGAGAGAAAACGTATGGTCCAAGCTTTGGCAAGCGCTTGATTGTCTCTTGAACGACACTATTCATAGGTACGTTTCGTTCTTCGCCGTTCTTAGTGTCAGGTAGATTTATGAAGCCACTGTCGAAATCAACCTGCGGCCAAGTCATCCCAAGCAGTTCGCTGTATCGCATGCCCGTGTTCACAGCGACCACGACGATGCTTTTAAGAGGATCTTTGCAGTGCTCAAGAAGCAATGTTACTTCGTGGGGCTTCAGCCACCTCAGGCCACCATTATTCTCTTTCTCTAACTCAATGGATCGGATATCGTCTGCCTGATCGGCGTGTATCATTTTCCATGAGCGAGCCTTGCGGATCATCCGCTTGATGAGAGCCAACTCTCTGTTGGCAGTAGCTGGCTTGACTGTCACTCTTCTTTTAGCCCTGAACTCTTCAACTATGTCAGCAGTGAAGCGCTGGAGAGGCCAAGCGCCAAGAGCCTTCTTAACTCGAGCAATTCTGTATCTTCGCTCAGTTTGATAGCTCTTCAGGTTAACAACAGTCTTTTCATACTTGTCGCACAGATCTGCAAACGTTGTCTGGTTATGAAGCCTAATAGGCAGGAGAGGGCCTTTCCGACCCTCAACCCGCCTTTGTTCCAGCAGCGCTTGCGCTTCAGTCTTTAGGCGTGTGCCTGTAGACTCTCGCCGGTGCGTTCCTGTCGCATCTGTGTATCGCATCCACCAGATGTTTCCACGCAGGAAGAGCCCCGTTGTTTTCGCGGGTTTGCGCGCCACTGTCTTTCACCACCCTCGATGAAGTCCCTTATGTCCTGAACACGAAAGACCACACGGTTAGAAATCTTCTGCCGTGGTACTTTCCCTTGCATTGCGTACTGTCGCCAGGTCCATGCCGTAATGGCTCCCCCACAGAGTTGTTCTGCCTGACGAGGCGTTACATATTCCACTTCAACTCGCTGCGCAATCGGATACCCACAGTGAGGACAATCATATGCCATCGATGACACCTGTCCTGCACATTCAGGGCACTTAGTTAGAGCCATCCACTCTCCTAAGCAGCTTGAAACTTGGACTCCTCAAGAAACCTTTCAACGTCATCTTTCCGAATTCGGTATTCACGACCAAAAATGTAAGCCTTCAGTTTGCCCTCTCTAACAAACTTGCTTACCGTCTGTCTGGTGAAGCTCAGCAGCTCTGCAACTTCAGCGACTGTTAACAGTTCTTTGCCCTCTGGCATCCTTCCTCCCTTCTAGTGCTATCAAAGTTAATGGAGCTTGTTCTTGTGCCTTTGGACCAATCGTCCAGCTGTGCCAACAATCCACACAGCGCCAATCGGCTTCGTAGAAAGCGCTGCCTGGACTGTCATACGAACTGGCTGTTTCCTGTACTCGATTTGATCCACAAGAAGGACAAGAGGATGGAAGTGGCACATAGCCTTTAAGTGTTAGGAAGCCAGCAGGTTTAACTGTGGCTAAAGGTGTACCTGTCTCAACTTCGTGGGCCACAACTTCAAATGAGAAAAGAGGTAGCCAAGTTTCCTTAGTTGGTGACTCAATTTTGCGACCAAAATTCTTGCCTGCGCCTTGTTTCTCGAAAGCCCTTGCAAGAGGTGGGTGCTCAATTCCGCAAGTGCAAGTCATACGACCAAGTAGATTCCCCAAACAAGCAAGCTCCTCCAGCTCAAACTCTGCCTTCTCCCCACAGCTACACTCGTACTTCACATCATAGCTATCATCGACTGTCCACGGCCCAAGGGTGGTCACTTGCCCTTCCATGCTCTATAATCTCCTTAGATACGGTGCCCTGGCGGGTTTTAGTTTGCCGACTGAGACCGCTGGGGCATTGTTTATGTACAAACTTGTTAATCCTTGTTACTTTAAGTATAGGTTACAGATACAGTTTCGTCAACATGATTCAATACATGTTTGAATCTTTTTTCCTGTATTGCTTTCGATTCTTTCATCGGCCTTTGATGGATACAGCTTTCTGTATATGTTGCGAATTAACATCTGCATCCCGTATAAGAAACCCTGTTGTTTTATGTTGCCTGCCAAGGAAGGAACCTATGAACGATCCACTGCTCGAGTTCACGGAGCGAATTAGGAAGATGACCCTCCAAAAGCGCAAAGGTACCCAGTTCAGTCTTCCTGTTGAGCTAGTTGGGGAATTTGACAAATGGGTTTCTCGCAACGGCTACGAGTCGAGGTCAGCGGCTATGACTGACTTGATTGCCAAGGTGCTTGTTGAAGAGTATGCAGACCAAGTAGGAGACGCCTTGGATAATATGGTGGAACAAATTAGGGATGGTGGGTAAAAAGAAAAGCCCGGCACCCTAGCCGTAAGGTACCGAGCTAAATAGAACAAGATGGGGGGTTGTTAGCTCGAGGAAAGAATATTCAAGAGATCAAACCAACTAGCAGCCTCAGCGCAGTCGATATCAACCTTCGTACCATTTGCGGCCCTTCTAAATAACTTCAAAGCTCTCGCACACCAATGTCTCAATGGGGGATAAAAAATACCATCGCAGCGATTTACTACCCCAAGGATCATTATTGCGGCGCAAAGCACACCATATTCAGGTTCACTGCCATTCTTTTGGCACTCTCGCAAGTGGCGAGCAATCTCTTCTGAACTGCGTGCAACATTGACATTGGAGTCTGCCAATCTCTGTGCAAACAAAGCTTCGCCTTTCGTGAGTTACCCACGGCCCCCCATAGC
>CAZXTJ010000316.1:0-9420 GCA_964643655.1 uncultured bacterium | reverse complement strand
CATGGGCACCCATCCAAAAATCGTCGCCAATGGTAACAGCGTGAACAGGAAGCTCGTGTCCTATGCCTGCTGTGGAGCCCATATAAAAGCGGCCTGTTTCAATCCAGGAGAACTTCATGCCAATGGAGTTGGTGAAAGGCCTGCCCTCCATGGGCATTTCAAAGAGACCGCCCCCCTCCACTTCCACATCTATGCCGCCTATGCCAATATCATCGTCGTCGTCATCGTCGTCCATGTCAGGAAAGTCCAGATCACCCGTCCCTGTGGGTTTATCGACCTTGTCCAAATCATCATCATCGAGGTCGAATTCATCGTCGAGCAAATCCTCTGGATTGCCATCTTCTGACCCTTCCAACTCAGGAGCTCCTTGATAGGGTCCAGCAAGGGTAGCTCTGCCTGCAAGGAGAGCTGGGGGATAAAGAGCCCACAAGAAAATGGAGATGGCGACAACCATCTTGAGAGTTCGCATAAAACGTGCACCTTCCGCTTTGGAAAAAAGTTCCCTACATATATTATGACGGAAAACTTGGCATCTGTGCCACTTGCCCCTAATTCAGACGATATAGAGAAGCTTGGTATTTTTGATAGGTTTCTTTGTGCACTAACGTCAGAATGCCTTTTGATACTAGGTTTTCAATCATCACTTGGGCTTGTTGAGAAGCGATGAGCATATCTGGGAATGCGCCAAACCTCTTGCCCTCGAGTAGCCAGAAATGAAGGCCAAAACCATCAACGAGCACATGTTTTACACCTAATGAACGCAGATGATTGGCAAATTTATCTTCATTGGCTTCAAATGCCTTCCCCAGAGAGAGAACGACTTCGAGATTGTTTCCCTCGGGAATGTAACGCCCTGGATAATAATAATCTTGCCCATTACCCAAAACGAGATATCTGCCCAACTGCCCTGCCTTTTCCATTTCTTTCAGCTTGGCAGTCATGGGAGCAATATGAGGTAGACGTCGCAGCAAAAACTCTTCTCTGGCTTCAAGTCCCAAGGCACTTTTATGGGGAGCTGTATAGAGGAGAAGCAGCAATTCACTGCCGAGAAGACAAAAAATAGCCATGAAAACAAGGAAGGAAAAGAGAAGCTGGCCAGCTTTGGGTGCTTTATGGATGGCTAGTGCAGATACTAAGGCTAGAGGAGCCAAGAGAGGAGTGAAGAAGCGTAACCAATATGTTCCACCTAAATACCAGGCCAGGAAAGAGAAGCCCACGAGGAGCAGAAGAGATCTCTTTCGCCAATCGAAGTGAAGAAAAGCCCAAAGAAGTAAGGGTAACAAAAGGAGATAAATGGGCGTTGGTCTATTACCCAAAAACTCTGCTGGATATTCATTGGCTGTTGAGACGAACCAAGCCAAAGCGAAAATATCGAGGGGTTTTGGCACTTTCTCCATGATTGGCGGGCGGTAACGCATATGTTTGATATTGAAAAGTTTTTCATATTGGGGAAAAGGTGGTTTGCGGTAGCTATCACCAGCCAAGTTCAATCTTGTGAGAACGGACTTGTATGCACCAAGGGGAGTACCTTGTTGCCAACAGGTCGTCGCCGCCCGTGGGTGGAAGGAAAAGAGCGCTAGAGCCACCAAAACGATAGCCAGAGTGTTCTTTTTGTTTTTCCGAAGACCAATGAAAAACCAGAGAAAACCCATCGGTGTAGCAAAAAGAAGTGCCGTTTGTTTGATGGCCACGGCAAAAACCAAGAAAAAGGCAAAGAGAGCTTGTTGGCCCACATTCTCCCAGAAACTCTCTTGCAGAGCAATGAGACAAGAGAGCACACAATAAAAAGCTAGCGCTGCTTCGAGATAAGCCGTTCCAGCAATAAAAAGTACAGCAGGAGAAGAGAGATAAAAAAGGGCTGGCAACAAAGCCCAAGGACCATCTTCACCTTGAGGAAGAAGCTCTTTGACCAAAAAATAGAGGCCAAACAGAGTCAGCCCAGTGAAAAGCAGTCCTGTGGACTTGGCCCAAATGTCACCACCAGCACCAAGGGCAAAGGTGTAATAATCGTGCATATAACCCCAGAAGGGATAAGCGAAGGTAGCTCGGTAATCTGCGCCTGAGGCCACGGCAGCTGGTTCCTTGATGTGATAGATGAGTGAATCTGGACCAACAGGTGGTGTTTGCGATCGTAAGGTCACGATGATCAGGAGTATTGTCAGCAACACTAAAACGAATTTGCTCGAAGGCGTGGCAAACTCCTTTTTGCACGTGCAGTCACAGGTATAGCTCTCTTGCCAACGGCCAAATACTGCCACCAAGAAGAGCAAGACATATGGCAGGAGGGGCGTCTTTACTCCCAGAAAAAGCAAAGAGTGGCAGAACCAACACAAAAGGGCGAAACCGAGGCCTGCTCCCATAAGAAAAGTTTTGCCCGTCAGTTCATAACCCAACTTTTTGATGAGGGGAGAAGCTGATTGGGCCAAGAGCCACAGCAGTACACAGAGAGAAAAAAGGCGTAGGAGAGTTGGTGCTAGGGCGAGAGGTAAAAGAAGGGCAGTCTTGTGGCCAGAAAAATAAGAATAGAGAACAAGGAGTGACCACAAAAGGGCCAATAGCAGACCAAATCTTTCTTTCGTCCCCTGTTCGCTCATTCTATCAGCATAACACCGACAGGTACTCAGACGGAAATTTTGAACCATCGCGAAGAAGCACCGTCTTCCGGCTGTGCATGATTTTTGATGGGAGGAAAATATGGTGGTTAGATGGAAGAGCTTGGCTCTCGTACTTTTCGTTCTAATGGTGGCAGGGGCAGAGCTTTCAGCTGCTGTTCGTTCCGTTCCTTTGTTAATCAGTACCAAAAGGTTGGAGAGGCTCGATCCACAAAAAACCAAACTCGTACATGTGGATAGCAAAGAATACAAAGAGCTACTCAAAAAGTATCGTTTGGCTCACGAAGCCGTTGAAAAGGCACGAAAAGGAGACGAGGAGCCTGAAGAGAAGGGTGACAAGAACGACAAAGACGAAGTGGGCAAAGTCACTGTTCTCTCGGCCAAGCTAGGCAGTGAGCAAATCGGCGACAGGCTCGCGGGCAAGTTTGAGATTGATGTGCGTCTGACCAAAGACGGACCATTCATCGTCCCCATAGAGTTACGTGAATTGGCCATAAAACGAGCCTTCCATCAGGGGCCCAAAGGTTCTGAGGGAACGCTCGTTTTGGGCAATCGTGGCAGGGGCAACAACATCTTGGCCTTACTCACAGGTGCTGGCGACCACAAACTTTTGATAGACGGTTCATTTCCCATTACGGAAGATGGTGGTGTTTTTTCCTGTCATGTGAAAATGCCTGGTGCCGCCATTCAGACGGTGAACATCAAGTTACAGGGAAAAGAGCTAAATGTTAGGCGTGACAAAATACGCAATCTGCCCTTTGAGATTACTCCCCTGCCTTTGGGGCAGACGGAAATTGCTGGTGCCTGTGGAAATCGGCACAATGTTTTCCTCAGCTGGTCTCTGTTCAGCAAAAAGAAGGCTCTAGTCAAAAAGCGGAAGGTGGAGCAGCCCCGACTTTTCTCCACTCTTTCGGGTCTGCTTTTGATTAAGGACGAGTTGACACTTTCTTTCTCCCACATCCAAGTCGTCAACTCAGGCGGCCCAACGGCAAGCCTCGATGTATTGCTCCCACCGGGTGCCACTCCCAAAAGTGTTGCTGGCCCCTTGGTGCGTAAGGCCATTTTGCTCCGCGAAAGCCAAGGGCGCAGATTGCGCGTCCTTTTACGGGAAGCTTTGAAAGGTACGACGACTCTGCAGGTATTGGCTGAGGCTAGTGGGCGGGCCAATCGCACTGTTGAGCTCGTGCCTTCTGTTTTGGCCAATGCCCAAAGGCAGCAGGTCACCGTTGGTGTGACTGCACTTTGTCCTGCAGAGTTGGTAACCAAAAAACAAGGCAAAGGTGTGCGTTTGGTGGACCCGGCTTCATTGCCCAAAGAGATTACCGGTCAATCGGTGACGCCCGTCGTTTTAGCTTATGGTTACACCTTGGCCAAGGGAGAGAAGTTGCCGCCTCTGTCCGTGGCTATCACACCTTTTACAACGGAAAAAACCTTGGAAACGACCATCAACTCTTCCAACGCAGTGACGGTCATCAAAGAGGTTCAACGTGCTAATGAGAAGAAGAAAACACTTACCAGTATGACTCGCTTGATTTTGCAGGTCGTCAATGGTTCACGGAAACATCTATTGGTGAAATTGCCGGCAAAGGCTGAGGTGACGGGTTGTTTCGTCAATTTCGAGTCAGCCAATCCCGCCATCGTCAAAGGAGGTGAAGGGAAAACCATCCTCGTTCCTCTCATCAAATCCGTTCACGAACGAGATGGATTGCTGCCCTATCCCGTTTCTTTGACTTACCGTCTCGATTTGGCAGAACCATTGGGTCATATGGGCACCTTGTCATATTCATTGCCGAGCTTTGACGTGCCTGTCTCTGATACGAGTTGGAAGGTTTATACGCCTGAGGGTTACACCTTCCTCGATTTTGTGGGCAATGTAAAAGATGCCAAACAGCTACGCGAATTCATCCTCATTAGAGCTGCTGACTGGCTCTTCAACGATGTGGTCATGACACTCATCGGTGTCATCATTGGCCTGGGATTTTTGGTCCTCCTCGTTTTGGTGGTACTGAAAGGTGTTTCTGGGCTGAGAGCAGTGTTGGATGAACTGCGCTCGTCAGGTTGTGGTTCTTTGCTACTCGGTGGAATGTTTGTCTTCACAATCATTGGCATGTTGGCGGCCATTTCAGTGCCCAACTTCCGCAAAGCACGGGCTAGAGCCAATAGCCGTTCCTGTTATGCCAATCAAAAGACAGTGGCTGGTGCTTTGGAAATGTACAATTTGGACAACAACGTTTCCATCAATCAGTTGACCGATGACGTTTGGCAAAACCTGCGTGACCAGGGATATCTTCAGACCATTCCCGATGATCCAGGATTTGGTAGTGGAACCCATCACAACTACCGCCTCACTCCTGAAGGTGACATCTACTGCACCTGTCACGGAGGCATTCAAGCAAATCCTGCAAATACCGGTTACCACCGTGCATTCAAAAAACGTGCTGCCCAATTCAAAAGGCAGCAGGTCGCAGTCAAAGGTGGCAACAAAAATGTGGTTCAAGGTGGACGAAGCAATCACATAGCTCCTGTCAACTTCCGTATTCCCAAAACAGGGCAATTCACCTTGTTACTCCGTTCCTTCTTGGTAGCAAATGACAAAGTGCATTTCTCTGCTGACTATCTTTCAGCTCAGAGTTTCAAAGCAGCCCTTTTTATAGTCGTTATCTTGGCTGGTTTGCTCGTCCTAGCACTGAACAACGTGCGTGGCATTTTGTCTTTGGTCATTTTGTTACTCCTCCTCGTAGCACCAGCCCTGTTGGATGAGCTGCACCCAAGCTTTGCTCGTTGGTTCTTTTTTGGCACACTCGTTTACCTCATTGCCCTGAGAGGAAAACTCGTCCTTCTGCGCACATTTGGTTTCGTGAAAGAGCTACTTGCCAGCCAAAGGGCTACAGAATGTGAGGAGCCAGAAGCTGCTGCCGCTGAAGTAGTCGTACATCCGGAGGGAGGTGGCACCTTATGAGAAAGGTAAAAATGTGGCCCCTAAAAAGTCATTCAACTTCAAATCAGATTGGAAACAGTGTCGTGAAATCAGGAAATATTGCTCTCTTCATGATAGTTCTTTTGCTCTTCTCTTCGTCAGTTTTTGCTGCTCCTATCGTGCGAGATGAGATTGTAGAATTCCATCCTTATCAGGTGCTGCCCAAAGGTGCCCACAAACCTGCAGCAGACAGTTATCTGCTTTCTTATGACGAATATCTGGCTCTGCTTACACCTCCCAAATTAAAAGACGAGGAGCGTGAAAAACGGGAGGAAGAAAAACGCAAACGTGAAAAACAAGCAAAGAGACTGCAAACCGTTAGTTTTACCAATACGGTTTGTTCAGTTGATTTAGGAGCAAAACGGGCACGAATCAAACTAGAAGGTACCTATATTCGCCGAGCTAAGGGCTGGGACGAAATCATTCTGTTGCAAAGTGTAGGTTCCGCTTTTTTGCGCGAAGCGCGCTGCAATGGAGAGGTCATTTCTGCTCAAACAAATCCTAGAGGTGAATTGGTTTGGCAGACAAAACAAAGTGGAAAACTGAAATTCACTCTCAAACTGACTAGCCTCATCGACAATGTTGGTCGCTATGGTTTTAAGACGAACTTCCCCGTCTTCAAGAGTCCTGTCAACTCTCTGTCTGTGAAAACGAAAGAGAAGAGAGCCAAAGAGTGGCGAGTTCGAGATGAGAGTCGCAGTGGAGCCAAAGTGAGCGGACTCTTGTGGACAAATGGGAAAGGTCAGTTACAGGGTTCATATGAACCATCACGCCATGTAACACTTGCTTGGAAAGTGACAGAAGAAGGTGTGGAGCGCGAAAAAGAGGTTACGGAAGAAGAACGTCGAGCACCACAAGTCAGTTATCACTTTGCTCACTACATCCGTCTCAATGATGACCATTATCGCGGTCGTGGTTTGCTGGAAGTGGAAATAGAACACCAACCTCTAGGTGAACTCTCATTCATCGTGCCCACAGAAAGCTCTTTGCTCGATATTCGAGGACCAATGCTGAGAGAGTGGTTTTCCACGCCTTGTCCCCAAGGGCGACGAGTTGTCTTGAAACTGACACGTGAGTTTCTGGGCAAACTGAAGTTTGATTTTTCAACCCATGGGGTGCACAAAGCGGGCAAGGTAGCTAGAGCTACAATTTCACTGCCTATGGCTTCAGAGAGTTATCACGAACGCAACTTAGTGGCATTGGATGCTGCTAGTCACATCGAACTGAAAGTGAGCAAAAGAAGCTCTTTGGTCCGCCCTCTCGACGGTTCCAAATTCCCAGCAAAGAAGCTTGGTCTCAAACGTGGAGCATTGCATGCATGTTATTCGACGAGTCGACATCCTGCTTATACCAAAGGAGAGAAGAATGCTCCTTTGACCATTGACGTTGAGGTGAAGAAACACACCAAAGCCGCCGTTTGGACAGCCGTCGTCGATCTCGTTGACGTAGTCACAATGGTCACTTCTGATAGTTACATCGTCACACGTATTACCTATCACGTGAAAAACAATTCTGAACAATTCTTAAAGGTGGACTTGCCGGAAAAAGATGTGCAGGTGCTGACTACATTTGTATCCCACAAGGCAGTCATTCCTGCCCGAGGAAAAGATGGACAGTTACTCGTTCCTCTCGAGCGTTCTACAGTGAGAAACACTCAAGCCAATGCATTCGCTGTTGAGCTCACCTATTTGCGAAAAATAGATTCAGTCATTGACGCAGGTCAATTGATATTGGCACTGCCCAGGATAAACCTTGTGGCTTCGACTGTACGCTGGACTGTACGCAGCCCCAAAGGATACAAGTTTGTTTTCCAAAGTGGAACAGTGCGAGAAGATCCTACTTACAGGAAAGTGGACTATCTGGGACAAGATGAGCAAAGAGCAGGTCTACGTCCCAAAACACTGCGCATCTTTGATACGACGACTTTGCCTCTAAGAGTACGTTTGCCCGAAGGAGCGCCCACATTTTATTATTCGGCAGACCTTGTCAGTCCTGCCGATTCTCCACCAGCACTGGTTTGTTCAGTCTTGCCTTTGATGGTTGGTCGACTGAATAAGAAAGCTGTCTTCATGGCTGCAACTCTTCTTTCACTTCTGCTTCTCTTTGGATTTGAAGACAAAAGAAGAAGTTATTACGCAGCAGGAATAATGATGTTGGCCTCCGGTCTGAGTCTCGGTGCCATATCACATATCCAAGACGAACTGGGACTGGGGATGTTTTTTGCTCTCGGTGTCTTCTTTGGAGTCACTGCCTATGCCCTTTCCCAAATAATTTTGCTGGAGTCAGAGGAGTAATTTGTAATAATCTTGGAGTATGCGAAATGACAAAATCATATTTTCTTTATGTCTCTTTCTGGTTCCCCTAGCGGCACCAGCAAAGGCCTATATCGATCCAGGAACGGGTAGTTACATCATTCAAGTAGTCCTCGGACTGCTCTTTGCTGGAGTCTTTGTCCTCAAATCTTATTGGCAAGCCTTCAAGGCGCTCTTCACAAAAGCGCCTGCGCAGGTCACAGAGTCAACTGAGAAACAGAACGAAGCCAAAGATTGATGTCAGCTGCCGACCGTTCATCTTTGCAGGCTCATCCCTTTCTCATCGTTTCATATCCCATCTTGCAAGTCATGTCCGTCAATCTGCATGAATGTGCCTTGACTGTCATGATTTTGCCTCTGTTGGCAGCCAATCTGTTTGCAGCCTTCCTTCTTTGGGTGATGTCAAAACTCATGGACAAAGGAGAAAAAGCTGCTATTGCCACATCTTTGTCTCTGTTTTTGCTCTTTCTCTATGGCCTCTTTGCTGACGCCACTGTGGGACTATTCGTGCCCTATCACTATCATTTAGTGACCATCCCCATTTGGTTACTCTTGATTGGTCTACTCTGCAAGCTCTTGGCAGGTTATGAAGCCGAGAATAAAAAACTGGCCACCTTTACTTCTTTTTTTAACTCCCTTGGCTGTTTTTTGGTTGCCATAGTCTCTGTACTCTTGCTCAATGAGGTGTACAAAGTCAGTCAAGTGCAAAGTCCTACCTTTGCCTCTAAGACCCATCTCCAGAACTTGCCTGAAAAACCCAGTTCTGCCCTTCCTGACGTTTATTACATCATTCTCGATGGGTACTCTCGCAATGACGTCTTGAGAAAACAGATGGGATTTGACAACTCGAAATTTACGAAAGAGCTCGAGAGACAAGGTTTTTATGTAGCTCGAAGCAGCCACTCAAATTACCATTCAACGGTCTTTTCTTTGAATGCCTCGTTGAACTTGGATTACATCTCCTCTCCAACACCTTCGTATCTGGCATTATTGAAGTCTTTGGAAGACTCAGCTGTCTTTCGAGTGTTCAAACACTATGGATATAAAACAGAGTTCCACTCATCAGGTGGTTTTGAAGATGTTTTCCACCGCTATGACAATATTTATAGAACTGATATTTGGATGACAAATTTCTCTTTCATCACCTTTCATCGCTCTCCCTTGCGGCCATTGGTAGAACATCTGAAACTACGGACCAAACAAAAACAAACTCGTGGTGTATTGAACAATGTCTTGGCTTCACCAGATAGACACTCGCCTGACATACCAAGATTTGTCTTGGCCCACATTTTGGCACCACATACGCCATATGTTCTGAAGGCTGATGGCTCCACTGTGGACTCATACCACATCACTAAAACACACACAGAAAAAGAGGCCTATGAGGCATACACTTCTTACATGCAATATGTGAATGATTGGGCCCTAAAATTCGTCAAAAAAGTGAAATCTATTGGCAAAGTGGCACCTGTAATCATTCTACAGGCAGATCACGGAACCGTTTTAGCCTATTCAATTC